>NZ_JBXENJ010000004.1:0-467365 GCF_056836725.1 Priestia sp. 3CA3 | reverse complement strand
CTTACTCCTTGCTTTTTTATGTTTTAATCAGCAATGTCACTATGAACATGTGATTTAGGTTTTTTCTCTTTTGGCAAGGGTTCATTAGAAGCCCAAGGCACGCGGCGAGGCTTATATTCAATCGCATCAGTAGAGTACACGGCCACGCTTACGACTCCCCCGTGTACCTGCGCTCGAATCAACAAAGGATCACTGTACGTATTTTTAAAATGAAAGTCAGGTCCATACCAGCTGACGGTAGCGTCTCGCCCAGGAGGTACGTAGGAAACACTGCGGCTGTGTGAGTAGCGCTGCGTAATCATGACGCCAGCGTTATCGACGGCGTTAAATAAAGTAGAAGAAACTTGGCAAATTCCTCCTCCAACTCCTTCAGAATACTCTCCTTTTACAATGATTGGCGCACGCATATACCCTTTTGCTGCCGTTCTTTTTCCAACGGTTTGATTAAACGAGAAAACTTCCCCAGGAAATATGACGCTGCTGTCTAGTGATTCAGCCGCAAGAGAAATATTGTGAGAACGATTTTTATTATGAGGATTAAATACCGTATGATAATGACCGATTTGCTTAATGCGAATCGTTGCAAGCAGCTCCTTATCCACGCGAGGAGAAACAGGAAGCGTCGGGATTTCTAAGGTTGACGTACCGCCGTTAAAAAAATAAGTATAAAATTTCTCGGCAAAATCTTTATGATATAGTTTGACACCCGCTTGCTCAGGAACAATTTGTCCGCTTTTATCAATGCGGGCATTTATGGGCTCTCTATATGTTTTTTTATCCAATTTTTTTAGAAGAAGATTGTATCGATCATGATCAACCATGGGTACAGGAAGAAGAGGTACTGCTACTTTGTCCCGTTCAATCCGTTCAATTGGTTTACCGTCATGAGTAATAGATAGGTGGTCTTGTGTAGAAAGAGGTTGAATAAGCATTAAAAGTCCAACCATCCAAGTGAAATTCATATCATATACCTCGCTTTCACCTGTTAGTATGAATAAAATGAACCGTTTAATGTATAGGATTCACAAGCTCTTTTTTGTATTATTTTCCATGAGACGAGCGTGTAAAAATTTCTATTTATAATTGTATGTGTACTTTCGCATATTACATAGAGAAACTACAAGGTAATGAGGGTAGACAATGATAAAATTAATGATTTTAGTCTTTATGCTTATTAGTTTTTTTGTGCATCCCCAAAAGATGAAAGCAGAAGAAAACCTTACGTACTTTCCGGTAAGCGACACAGGAAAAGTATTAAAATGGAAACGTGTAGAAACCTTACTGCCGAAGGGGCAAAAATTTAAAGTGATCGATGTAGAAACCGGTTTTTACTTTTATGTGCAGCGAAGAGCAGGTTCTCACCACGCAGATGTTCAGCCGCTTACACGTCAAGATACGAAAGTAATGAAGCACTTATATAATGGAAAATGGAGCTGGAACCGAAGAGCTGTTCTTATTCCATTTAAAGGCCAAATGCTTGCAGCTTCCATGAATGGAATGCCTCATGGAGCCGGTGCGCTTGACAATGGGTTCCCCGGTCATTTTTGCATTCATTTTGCAGGAAGTACGACTCACAAGTCTCAAAATGTAGATCCAGGTCATCAGTTAATGGTATTAAAAGCAGGAGGAAAGCTTGATGAATATGCATTAAAAGCTGAGCCGGCAGAAGTCGTCAATATGTTTTTAACAGGATTAAAGCAAGATGACGATGCCTTAATGCAGCCGGTTTTGCGGGTGAAGCAAGAGCATAAGTTATGGGCAAAGCTGCATAGTATCTCCACCATTTATTATAAAACGGACTTATTTCATGCAAAAAAGTATAAAACAAAAGAGAAAATCTCCGTAGATTGCCTTATTTATTACGAAAATAAAGGGGCTCACAAGACAACGATGGTTTTTACTTTAAAAAGAAATCCGTTAACAAACGGGTGGGAAATTTCTTCTCTTACACTGTAATGAACCATTATTTTTTAAAAACACATCTGACAGAAAACAGATGTGTTTTTAAGCATTTGTTTAGCTCTTTAGCTGTTTGCAATGTTATAGTGAAAAACATACTTACATACGATAGAAAAGAATTAAAAAGGATATAAGTAATAATATTACTCTTTCTACAAAGAACTTTACAGCACGAAAGGAGAGGGTTTTTATTTTTTCATATTGGTTTAGCCGCTTAGTCGCTGCAGATCCTGGACGAAAAAGGTTCAAAACAGCTTCTAAAGCTACGATCAGTGTCATTACAGCTGTCGTTATTATGCTGATTGTATTAAAAGCAGCGGGAAGCTCTCAAATTACCGCTGCTATTTTATCGGGCGTAATCGGCCTGATGGGTATATTGGTTGTAAATGATGAAACAACAAAAGCAAAAAAAGTGACAACAGGATTAGTAGCACTTTCTAGCGCCGTTTCTCTTGGAATTGGCTCGTTTTTATCACGATATGGACAAGCAGAAAATGTTTTTCTCGTTCTGCTAGTGTTTTTGTCTTTTTATTTACAGAAATTTGGTATTCGCTATTTCTCTCTGTCGATGGTAGCCTTTATGTCGTTTTATTTTGCTTCTATTTTACACGTTACATTTTCTCAGCTGCCGTGGCTGTTAGCTGGCGTTGTAGTAGGAGCCTGCTGTGCATTTATCTATAATTTTGTCATCTTTAAAGACCGGCCTGCCAACGTGCTAAGGTCTTCAATGAAATCATTTCATATTCAAGTGAATTTGGTGCTTGATTTAATTATTGAGTTAATTCAAAAGAAAAGGATTGAACCGGCTCAAATTAAACAATACAACCGCAATATTAAAAAACTAGCGGAGTATGCCCGTGTAGCATCAGAAGAGCTTGGAAATACAGATCCTCACGACATATGGCCTGGCGTAACAGCTGAGCAAATGCGCCTTTATGTATTTGATACAGTGATGCTGCTGCAGACATATTCTCCGGCAATCCGAAAACTCAGTGAATTGAAAGCATTTAATCATTTTGATATTCAGCAGGTGCTGTTAAAGCTAGTGGAATCGATTCGCGAAGCAGAGGTATTAAATGAAAATCCTACTCATTCCTTAACAGATGCAGCTCAGCATTTGCAAGAGCTGCGCCAAAAATTAAGCGAACTCGAACCTCAAGACAAAAGGTATAAAGACTGGCTTTACTTAATCCGCCGTATCGAAACGATATCAAATCACGTGATTGATGAAGCCTATGAGCTGCAGCAAGCAATTGTGAAGCAAGAAAAACAGCCTCAAAAAGAAGCGGAAGAACAAGAAGACGAAGAGGATAATGATGAAGAAAAGGGATTAAAACCATCTACAAAAAAGTCTATTCAAGCAGTCATCACTGCTGTTGCGACCTTAATATTTGGTTCGTTTTTATCTCCATCGCACCAATATTGGGCGCTCTTAGCAGGCTATTTAGTGCTTCTCGGTACAGAAACGATAGGAAGTACGTTTGTAAAAGCCGTGCAGCGAAGCGTAGGCACGCTTTTAGGAGCAGCTGTCGGCTTTGTTGTTGCAAGCTACGTTTCCCCTGGAATACTTGAAGTAACGCTGCTTTTTATCTGTGTGTTTATGGCTTTTTATTTCTTTCCCATTACGTATTCGTTTATGAGTTTTTGGATTACGATGATGCTGGCCTTTATGTATGACATGCTTCTTGGCGGAATTTCAGAGAGCTTATTACTGGCTCGCGTGTTAGATACGGTCGTAGGAGTTGGAATTGGTTTAGCCGTATCTGCTCTTGTGTTTCCTAAAAGAACAAGAGATAAAATAACCGACACTTCAGTAGAATACGTAGCGGCTTTAAAAGAATTTGTTCACACCTATTTACATCGTTTTACGAAGCAGTACGCATTTGCCAATTTAGCTGATAAAGGAATGGAATTAGAAAAAAAGCTAAAACAGCTTCATGTCGATTCCGATCCTATTATCAAAGGTTTCGTTGGCCGTTCACGTCTTCAGCAATTTTTGACCGTTTTTACCGCCATTAATTATTACGCCAAGCATTTGGTAGCTTCTTCTACTAGAAACGAAGCTTTTTATAAGGAAGCAGAATTTCATGGCGTAGTAAAGGAAGTGGAAGAGAAAGTGGCAAGCAACTTCACTCAGCTTGAAAAAGCATTACGAGGAGAAAGAGGAACGTATGTATACACGCTTGAAGATGTAAGACAAAAGATTGAACAATCTTTAGATTATTTTGATACGTCCGTTCAATCAAGAAACTTACAGCATCTGCAGCTGCTGCATAACATCTATTACGTATGGAAAATCAATCAATCGGTTGTTCACTTAGCCAAAGATCTAGGAGCAGAAGAAATAAGTAGTGAAAGCTAAAAACCAGCGAATACTTCGCTGGTTTTTTAGTCTGATGAATAAGGAGACGTATCTTTTCTAATCGTTCTCCACGTTGTTTTAAGACCGGCATAGCTTCCAATTGCGGCGTATCCATAAAAATATCCCATAAACAATCCGGCAATAATATGATGAGGGTGACTGATCAATACTGAAAACAGCACGCCGACAGCTAAAGCGATAGTCGGAACAAATTGCTTTTTAGGATGAAAAAGCCATTTGATCAGCTGCGTCACGATTAATACGACAGGAACGCCAATGACTGCGTCCCAAAAGTTTGTATGAATTGTAGGGAAATCCATGTTTAAGCACCTCGTTAAATGTGTTGGATGTAAGGTTATCTATGCTGTTTTACCTAAGAACACTTCAATTAGAGTTATGAGGGGCTCCAGGTGGATAATAATAAGGCGGAATTTTGAGCCATCCTTTTTGCTGCATTAGAATTTTTATTTTTGATCCTAATATGACCTTTTCAGTGTGGAATTTCAACCACATTAATCCAATATCGGTTCTAATAGATTGTCCCATATTCGTGCTGCACATGACGATATTAGAGGCAATTTTTATAGATATTAAGTTAGCGATTTCAGAATCCGTGGCTTTTGCTCCTAATGGAATACTGTTAGGGTCAGATTTCGGTTTGGTAGCCGGTATTTCAGGAAGGGGAATTCCTTCTTTAATCATTAATTTTTTGAGTGTATCAATCTGAGATTCAGCCAGGTTTTTTGAGTCTTGAGCAAGCTTAAGCAGTTCACTGTTAGTTGTTGTATTAAGACAAGTTTCTAAGGCAGGTATTTCTTCTGCTAAAGCAGTGAAATACAGCCAACACCCCATAGTCTCACCGATATGTGGGCGAGGAGGCGTATCATCTGTAGAAGAGTTTTTTATATAATCAATTAGTGTCTCAATGACGTTAATCATAACTTTTCACCCTTTATATAGTTTATGCATTTTCATTATTACCTTCAGCAGAAAAGGATAAACACAGCTAAGAAATGTTACATATAAAATTGATTATGATGAGTGGAAGAAAAAGCATCCCATTCAGCAATTTATAATAGTGATGGTACAAACATCTAAAGGTATAAAAATTGTTGAAATGCTTAATAAATAGGTTGGTGCTAGAAGATAAAGTCAATAGAAAAAAATCTCCTTGCTCATCAAGGAGATTTTTTATCTTGAGTATTATACAGTTTTTCTCCGATACTCTCTCCATAACGAAGTTAGTTCTTCTGACCAATATTTATAATCAAATACCGTTATATTTTTGCTAGGCATAAAAACATTTAACAGCCAATTAACCCTTAATTTGTCTCTGACGCCTATCGTTTTATCATTTTTACAGCAGCCTTCATCACAAGGTTTATCGTGTATCTTGTAAGGAATATTTTTAACGACCAATCCGTCTTTTACACGCTTTGTGTACTCAATTCCTATAATCAAATATATCACTCCTCGCAGTAACTCTTATCTTCATAATCATATGTAGGGATGACTTCTTTAATGAAAGGGGAAAAAGGGCAGAAGACAAAAATAAAAAAGCCCTGCTGTAGGGCTTTTAGATTAAGCAACTTTTGATGCAACCACGATTACTTTGCCGTGATCTAATTCTTCTTCATAGCGTTCAGCTTCAGGCTGTGATAATCCTAATGAACGCATTTTGGCGCGAAGCTCGTCTCCTCGAGAGCGAAACACATTCGCAATTGAATCAAATACACCTTGTTCAGAAAGACCGATAGTGCTTGTGTTTGTTGCAGCTGTTAAATCCTCGGAGCGATCTTGATGGTGTGCAAGTAAATAAACTTCGTCTTTTGTAAATCCTTCACGCAAAAATTGTTCGATTGTATCTTTTGCCTGTACGCCATTTTCAACTACTTTTACATTTACCATTTCAAAAAACCTCCTTGTATGATAGACAACTTTCTCGAATACGTTGAGTAATGAAGAGAAGTTTAAATAACTTGTCCTCTTGCTTTGTGTATACACGTTATTGGAAGAGATAAAACCTATTTCATAAAATTGAGTTAAAAAGTCTAACATAGGAGAAGAGGAAACAGCGCGGTTATCTTTGAGGAGAATCTGGCGGACAATAAGCAGAAGAAGGCTTTAGCCAGCCTTTTTCCTGCATCTTTTTTTTTTGACCTTTTAAGGTACAGTACAAACTGCAAAAAGCCTAGATCTTAAACAGCTAAGATCCAGGCTTTTTGCATACATAAAAATAGAGAAATTTAAGATGAAAGACGTTCTTTTTGTTTTTCATAAACAGAAGTAGACTCGTTCCATGTATATCGACCATCTTGTAATTGAATGGTTGCGCTGAATGGACAGTCTATTGACGTTTCTGCGTCATCTAAACTACTTTCAAGTAAACGTTTTTTAAATCGAAGCAAATCTTCTTTTGAAGCAACTCGAAAAACCATTTCTAACGTAAGATCATCGTCCATCGCATTGTGTAATTGACTAATACTTTTGCGGAATTCTTTATTATATTGAAGCATAATTTTAATATCTGCTACGCAAGCAACACCAAACACATCTTTCACAACAGACTCAACCGTTAACTGAGTTGTGGAAGCATATGTTGAGATATTACGCTGTGGATTTTCTAAATAATAAATCGTTTCTACAGGATGTCTCGTGATAAGCACCTCTTTCCTATTCTTAAGTATACAGGAAAAAAGAATGGAATGGGGAAAGATTTTTAGGAAAGGAGTCCTGACATACATAAAAAGATTGTTTGTGATAGGAAAGAGAGTTATAAATTGATGGCTTTTCGCTTATCATTTTTGCTATATCCTTAAATCAACGAATTCTGTGCAACTTCCCCCAAGATTTGATAAAATAAAACTCTACGTCTTAATTTCTTCTAATGAATCCCTCAACTACTATTTCTACTTATTTTAAAGGAGGACGCTATTTTGCAGTTTGAACAGGCTTTAACACATTTACAGTCCTATTTTGGCTATGATTCGTTTCGAAAAGGACAGGAAGAGTCGATTCGTTATGTTTTAGAAGGGCACAATACCGCTTGTATTATGCCGACAGGAGGAGGGAAATCGCTTTGTTATCAGATTCCTTCATTGTTATTAGAAGGTACGACACTGGTGATTTCTCCGTTGATTTCTCTGATGAAAGACCAAGTGGATACGCTGAACGCAGCTGGTATCCCGGCTACGTATATTAACAGCTCGCTGACGCACACAGAGGTACAGCAGCGCTTAGAAGAAGTAGCGCTCGGGGAATATAAGCTACTTTATGTAGCGCCGGAACGACTGGAGTCTCCGCAGTTTTTAGAGCAGCTTCAAATGCTTCCTATCCCGCTCGTAGCGGTAGATGAAGCGCACTGTATTTCACAGTGGGGGCATGATTTCAGACCGAGTTATTTGCGTATCAATGAACTAATCAGCAAGCTGTCTAATGCGCCGATTGTGATGGGGCTGACGGCTACTGCTACGCCTCAAGTGCGTGAAGATATTTGCCGAGCTCTTCATATTAACGAAGAGTACACAGTGATGACTGGTTTTGAACGTGAAAATTTATCGTTTGCGGTTGTGAAAGGTCAGGATCGAATCAGCTATATCGACCAGTATATCCGTAAAAATGACCAAGAAGCAGGCATCATTTATGCCGCTACGCGTAAAGATGTTGAAGAACTTCACGCTAGATTGCAAAAATCAGGAGTTAACGTGTCAAAATATCATGCTGGTATGAACGCAAACAGCCGTGATGAAGAGCAGAACCGCTTTCTTCAAGATGATGTTCAGGTAATGATAGCCACGTCTGCGTTTGGGATGGGGATCGATAAATCCAATATTCGCTTTGTTCTTCACTATCAGCTTCCGAAAAATATGGAAAGCTATTATCAAGAAGCAGGACGTGCTGGTCGTGACGGACTTCCAAGTGAGTGTATCGTGCTTTATTCACCTCAAGATATTCGCGTGCAGCGCTTTTTGATTGAACAGTCAACGTCGAATCCTAAAAAGCAGATTCAAGATCTTGAAAAGCTGCAAAGTATGGTGAACTACTGTCATACAGAAGGATGCTTGCAGGCGTATATTCTTCATTATTTTGGAGAAAGTGAAGCGCATGAGTGCGGCCGCTGCAGCAACTGTACGGATGATCGCGTGGAAATAGACGTAACGGTCGATACGCAAAAAGTGTTATCTTGTATGATTCGTATGGGCGAACGTTTCGGTAAAATGATGATTGCTCAAGTGTTAACGGGTTCTCGAAATAAAAAAGTAGTTGATTTTGGTTTCGATAAACTGAAAACGTACGGCGTCATGAGCGACCGGTCGGCTAAAGAAGTGAGCGATTTTATCGAGTATTTGATTTCAGAGCAGTTTATTTTAGTAGGACAAGGGTCATTTCCTACTTTATCCGTAGCGGCCAAAGGAAAAGGCGTGCTTCTTGGTACGGAAAAAGTAATGAGAAAAGAACAAATGGAAGTGAAGCAAATTGTCCAAGATGACGAGCTGTTTGCTCATTTGCGCTCCGTTCGAAAGCAGCTAGCAGACGAAGCCGGCGTGCCTCCTTTTGTTATTTTCTCAGACGACACTCTTCATGATATGTGTTCAAAACTTCCGGTAACTCTTGAACAGTTCGCCACTGTAAAAGGAGTGGGAGAACAAAAACAAGAGCGATACGGAGAACGATTCACGACTGAAATCAAACAGTTTTGTGAAGAACATCCAGATCGAAAGCGAGAAGTTTCAGCGCCTGCTCCGAAAAAAGCAAGAGCTTCATCAAAAGAAGGATCTCACTTAATGACGTATGAGCTATTTCAGCAAGGAAAATCGTTAGATGAAATTGCTGAAGAACGTGAACTGAGCCGCATTACCATTGAAAACCATTTGTTTAAATGCGCGGAAGAAGAAAAAGAAATCGACTGGTCACCTTTTCTTTCGGATGAAGACGAACAGCTTATTTTACAAGCTGCTTCGTCAGTAGGCGATGAAAAATTAAAACCAATCAAAGAAGAATTACCTGAAAACATCACTTATTTTATGATAAAAGTAGCACTGTTTAAACAAAAAATGAAGCAGATATCTTGAACAAAAAGCTCCTATTAAAGGAGCTTTTTGTGTTGAGTAAGCGAGTTTACTGATAAAATAATAGGTGTAAATGTTAGAAAAATCAGATTGCATAAAAAGGAGGACTGAATGGAGATGATTGAACGAGAGCTTGAAGCTATTTTGCATGCTTCTCACGACAATATCGTGATCACTGATGAAAAAGGGTGTATTTTACGAGCAAGTCAAAACTGCCGTGATATATATGGATACGATGTGTCAGAGTTGGTCGGACAAACCGTATACGAACTGCAAAAACGCGGGATATTTTCACCTTCCGTTACGATTGAAGTGCTAAAGAAAAAGAAAGAAGTACAGCTGATGCAACAAACAGAAACGGGCAAAGTTGTAATGGCAACCGGTATTCCCGTGTATGATGAACATCAGTGTATGAAAAGAGTCATCAGCTTTTCGCATGATTTAACAGAGCTTCAGCGCTTAAAAGAAGATTATCAGCAGCTCGAAGTGAAAATGAAAACATATCAGCTAGAAGTGGAAGAGCTTCGTGAACAGCAGTCGAATGATATGGTCATACGAAGTGAATCGATGAAAAAGGTATGGTCGATTATTAATCGTGTGGCAGACAGCGATGCAACTGTTGTGCTGCTAGGTGAATCGGGTGTTGGTAAAACGGCTTTTGCCCGCGCTTTACACTATGGAAGTGAACGAAAAGAAGAGCCGTTTATTGAAATCAATTGCGGAGCCATTCCAGCTAGTTTGTTTGAATCTGAAATGTTTGGATACGAAGCAGGCTCTTTTACAGGTGCCAGTACAAAAGGGAAAATAGGAAAGTTTGAATTAGCTCATAACGGTACGCTTTTTTTAGATGAAATAGGAGAGCTGCCTCTTGATATGCAAGTGAAGCTGTTAAAAGTGCTACAAGAAAAAACAGTCACCAAAATTGGAAGTGAACGAGCCAAACACGTAAACTTCAGGCTGATTGTAGCCACAAATCAGCCGCTTGAAAAAATGGTCAAAAAAGGAACGTTTCGTGAAGATTTGTTTTATCGTTTACACGTTATTCCGATTACCATTCCGCCGCTTCGCGAGCGAAAAGAAGACATCGCGGCACTGCTTTATCACGTGTTACATAAACAAAATGAAAAATATAGCATGAAGAGATTTTTTCACGCAGAAGCATTAAATCTGCTTCTTGAACATCCGTGGCCCGGAAATGTGCGCGAACTTGAAAATACAGTTGAACGCCTTGTGTTAACAACGGATGAAAACAGCATCTCGCCTCAAGACCTCCCGTTTTATTCAGAAAATAGCATCAGTGAAAAAGAAGAATGGGAGCCTCTGGACACGTTAACCTCTCAAGGAATGACGCTTCAGCAAGCACTTGCAGAAGTAGAGAAAAACTGGCTAATTCGCGCTCATCGTCAGTGTCAAACAACGTATGAAATGGCAAATGCACTAGGAATCAGTCAGCCTACGGTCGTAAGACGTTTACGAAAGTACAATATAAAATAATGAAATTTTAATTCAAAATGAATTAGCTGATTCAATACTGAATCAGTTTTTTTGTTTTGATTCTATTATGAATTAAAAATCGTCCATAATTGCGCGGAATAAGGCGATAAAAATTGGCATGCATTTTGCATTAATAAAAAGTATCTAAATAAAAAGCGTCAGTATTTAAAATAATGATGCGGCGCTAATGAATGAAACCCACTAGGAGGAATAAATTATGCCAAAATATCAGCCGAAAAATTCATTTGAATCTCCGCGTTTTTGTGGACCTCGAACGTTTATGAGACTTCCGTATGTAGAACAAGTAAATTCAGAGATGGATTTTATTATCACAGGTATTCCATTTGATTCAGGTCAATCTTTTCGAACAGGAGCACGTTTTGGGCCGGAAGCTATTCGAGATTTCTCCATTTTGCTTCGTCCGTATAACCCAGAACAAAAGATTAATATTTTTGATTACATCTCAGGCGTGGACTACGGCGATTTATCAGTGGTTCCCGGGTATATTTTAGAAACGTATAAAAAAATTGAAGAAGGGCTAGCACCGGTTGTGAATGAAGGAATTATTCCTATCTCACTGGGGGGTGATCATTCGATGACCCTTGGTGAACTTCGTGCCATCGCGAAAAAGCACGGACCGGTAGCACTTATCCAGTTTGATGCTCATTCGGATACGTGGGATAGTTATTTTGAACAAAAATACAATCACGGTACGGTATTCAGACGAGCAATTGAAGAAGGGTTAATCGACGTGTCGCGCTCGATTCAAATTGGTATGCGAGGCGGTCTGTACGGCATTGAAGATTTAGAAGATGCAAAGAACTTAGGTCTAGCTCTGTATACGACAAATGAATATAAAAAGCTTGGCGTTGAAAGAATGCTAGACATTATTCATGAGCGTGTAGGGGAAGGACCCGTATTTTTATCGTTTGACATTGACTTTTTAGATCCAGTTTACGCGCCGGGAACAGGAACGCCTGAAGTCTCAGGTGCAAGTATTGACGATGCGCTTCAATTCGTTCGAGGCTTAACAAATATTGATTTTGTCGGTTTTGATTTAGTAGAAGTACTGCCAGCTTATGATCATGGCCAAATTACAGCAGCGGCGGCCGCTAATATCGTCTATGAATTTATTACCCTTATTGCGTTAAGAAAAAAAGCAAAAGAAGAAGAAGCGCTGTTAGTGAAAGCACGCGACTGAATATAAGCAAGACGGTAAAAGTGGGAAGGTACTAGTATCTTCCCATTTTTATATAAGAGTTCTCTATGAGGGGTGTTTGACTATGAACGGGCAAGTAAATGTAAAAATAGATAAGAAACAAGCAAAACCATGTAAAAGAGAAATAATCAACCCAGCGACCAATAAGATTATAGCGGAAGTGTTTGATTCGTCGCTTCAACAAGTAGAGGAAGCGGTAGGTAAAGCAAAACAGGCTTTTGAACAAAGTGAATGGAAGAAAAATAAATCACTGCGTGTAGAGGTGCTTACGAAACTAGCAGACTTATTAGAAAAAGAAGCGAGTATATTCGCTGAAACAGAAACATTAAATACTGGCAAACCGATAAAAGAAGCGCAGTTAGATATCGAAGATACAATTAATTGTTTAAGATATTACGCACATTTAATAGAAGAAAATCAGCCGTGGACAAAGAACATGTTCGACGACACAAGCAGTAAAATCATTCAAGAACCTATTGGCGTATGCGCGCTAATCGTTCCTTGGAATTTTCCTTTGCTGCTTGGCATGTGGAAGCTGGCTCCTGCATTAGCAGCTGGAAATACGGTGGTGTTTAAGCCGTCAGAATTAACGCCGCTTTCTTTTTTAAAGTTAGCTTCACTATATAAAAAAGCTGGTATACCAGAAGGCGTGTTTAATTTACTTACAGGAGACGGTGAAGTGGGAAGTGCCCTTGTTGAACACAATGACGTAGCCAAAGTCTCTTTTACAGGAGGATCAGAAACAGGCAAACGTATTTATCAGCAGTGTGCAAAAGAGATGAAAAGAGTTTCACTTGAACTGGGAGGGAAATCTCCGCTTCTTATTTTTGAAGATAGCGAAATTGATATTGCAGTAGACTGGACAATGTTTGGCTCATTTTTTAACCAAGGACAAGTGTGTGTAGCTTCATCGCGTATACTCGTACACGAATCTATTTATAACTCGTTTCTTTCTGCTCTTACGGAGGCTGTTGCTGCTATAAAAATTGGTAATCCGTTAAGAGAAGAAACGGAGATGGGTCCGGTTATTAGCAAGGAGCATCTGAATAAAATACAGAGTTTTATTAAGCTAGGTCAAGAAGAAGGTGCGAATTTATTAACAGGAGGAACGTTAATTGACTGCGAAGGTGGAAACTATATAACGCCAGCGGTGCTCGTTGACGTGGAGCAGCATATGAAAATCGTCCAAGAAGAAATATTTGGTCCCGTCATTACCGTTCAATCTTTTTCAAGTGAAGAAGAAGCCATAGCACTTGCCAACGGCACGAGATTTGGTTTAGCTGCAGGGGTTTTAACGAATGATTTAATGAAAGCAGAGCGAGTTGCTGAACATCTTCAAGCGGGAACGATTTGGATCAACGGCTACCATACGCCTCATATTGAAACGGCGTGGGGCGGTTTTAAAGAAAGCGGCATTGGCCGGGAGTTAGGCCCATCAGGATTAGCTGCTTTTACTGAAATAAAACATGTGAATACAAATTCCAAGCTAGCTCGAGCCAATTGGTATCAATAAAAGTGAAAGGTGGAAAGGAAATGACAACAAAAAGTGGTCTCGCCCATGATGATGTGCAGCCGATTGCAATGAATAAAAGAAGTATGGGCTTCTTCTCTACATTTTCCATGTGGATAGGAGCCAACGTGGTAGTAACGACCGTTTTTACCGGAATGCTGTTTGTACCCGATATGACCTTTTTAAAGGCATTATTTGTGATTGTGCTTGGCTCTTTAGTTGGTGCTATGCCGCTCGTGCTGATGGGGAATATTGGAACTCGAACCGGTCTTCCAACCATGGTTTTGATGAGACCTGCTTTTGGGCAAAGAGGAGCTATGCTTCCTGCTGCTGTTAATCTTATTACATTAATAGGATGGGCATGGATTCAAGCCTACATGGCAGGGCTAAGTTTAAATCATGCCGTCACCTTTTTGACCGGTTACAGCAATATCAATCTATTTACAATTCTTACTCAAGTACTAGTAGTAGCTATTTCTATATACGGACACAAAGGCATTGAAGCAACGGAAAAATTAGTAGCTACGCTTATGGTCATTTTAGCAACCGTTGTGTTTAGCTATTTGTTTATCGAATTTGATGCAGCAAAATTAATTCAAATGAAAGCAAGCGAAAATCCTGGTATTACAGGAATGTTAGCTTTTGATATTGTAGTAGCTACAGCTTTTACATGGATTCCTATTGTTTGCGATTATAATCGAAACTGTAAATCTGAAAAAACGGGCATTGCGGGAACGTATTTAGGCTATAACGTTGCGACTTTGATTGGGATGGGATTAGGCGCAACGGTTTCCGGCTTTTCAATTCTCGGAAATATGACGCAAACGTATGACCCAGTAAATTTAATTGGCGCATATAGTCCGCTGTTGGGATTAGTAGCAGCCATCGTCATTTTTTTATCGGTGTTGTCAACCAACGTAATGGTACTATATAGCGCAACAATGTCTTATTTGTCTATTTTTCCAAAGCAGCGCTTTTGGATACCGGCACTAACGATGGGAGTTGTCACAGTCCTAGGTTCTTTATTAAAAGAGTGGTTAATGACAAATTTTCAAAGCTTTTTGCTTATGATCGGCGTCTTATTTATTCCTATTATTGCGATTGTTCTTGTTGATTACTATATCATTGGCCGAAAACACTATGACATTTCAGCTATTTTAGATAAGGAAAATAAAATATATTGGTATACAAAAGGATTTAACCTTCATGTGTATCTATCATACGTAGTGGGGGCTATATTTGCCTATTATTTTACGTACGTTCACCCGCTAGCCACAGGAGCAACAATCTTAGCTTTTTTATTTACAGGTGTTTTACACGTATCGTTCACCAAGCTTTCACAGCTCTCCATCACTTACTCAAAGGGAATCGACAAAAATGCTTGATAGATATTTTAAAAAGACTGAATTATCTAAAATATATTAAAAGCTCCTGTTTAAAGGAGCTTTTTGTCTTGAAAATAGGTGAGAAATAAGCAAAAGCATGGGGAAGAGAAGTTCTTAATCCAGCTTCAAATAAAGTGGTAACAATGTATTTGATTCTATAAGGGGTCTTTTCTATAATAAATGTAGGAAAACTTTCCAAAGGAGAATTTTATGCTCGAATTAGAGGCTATTCAAGGCAGGGCCATTGAAAAAACTAAGCATACATTGCTACAGGATATAAAAAGCGTATTAGGTGAACAAGAAGAATGTCCGGATTTAGAGACGTATTTAACAGACAGGCACTCTTTTATTAAAAAAGCCTGGGGGACTGCGTGGAGAAAAATAGCTGTTTCTTCTGTATCTAAGAAAAACAGAAGATCGTATTTAACAGAAAGAGGCTTTGAGATAAAAGGATATAAACCTCAAGCTATCGATAAGTTATTTGCTAAAGAAACGAGAAAAGGTATAGAATTTGATGCTTTTTCTTGGTTAGAAAAGCAGTACGGAAAGGGCAATAAAGCAGAGTGGCTATCTCTATACGGAGAAGCAAGAGTTGAATTTGCCAAAAAAGAAGAAGAAAGAAAAGAGAAAGAAAGACAGCAAAGTATTAATGATCGAAAAGCCAGATATCAATTACAGTTAAATTTAGAAGCAGCTCCTATTTTGGAAGTAAACAAAGAGCTGTATTACCTACATATAAGAGAACAGCTTTCACATCAGCTATCAAAAGACATTGAAACAAACTCAAAGTATATTGAGAACTATGCGCCGCATACTGAGCTTGAAGATGAATTAATAGAAAACGGTGATTTAACACGTCATGATTATGAAACGGTTCATGACTTTTTTCAAGAGCTCACCGGGAACGTAAGCTCAGAATTAGACAGATATTCAACGGTTATCTTGTTTGAAACGTATGAAGATGTATACGAGGTATTTATCACCGATAAAATTTATGAAATCATTCCAACTATGATTATGGATGACCTTCCTGCTTCATTTAAAGAAGAGTATAAATCTTATACAAATGATTCGGTAACACGAATGGATATTATAAAAGCACTCAGAAGTGATTTATCGGATTTGGTCTATGAATATAAAAGAATGCTTGTAGAAGAAAAGCTTTCCGATGTACTGGAAGTTTCAGATCACAATTTAACAATCGAAGAACATCAAGAGAGATACACACAGCAGCTGGAAGAAAGACGATTACAACAAGAACGTGAACGTGAAGAAAAGAACAAGCTGATTGAAGAAGAACAGCGACAGTTAAATTATATTTTTGGTGCAGAATACGAAATGGATCCAAGAAAAGAAACGGAATACATTCTTCATCTCGGTGATACAAACACAGGAAAAACGTATACAGCATTAAAGTCCTTAAAGAAAGCTGCTTCGGGTAGCTACTTAGCGCCGCTTCGCCTGTTAGCTTTAGAAGTCTTTGAAAAGCTGAACAAAGACGGAGTTGCTTGTTCGTTAAAAACAGGTGAAGAAGAAAAGGTTGTTGAAGATGCTCAGCACATGGCCGGCACCGTAGAAATGTTTAGTGAATTAGAACATGGCGATGTAACCGTAATTGATGAAGCACAGATGATTCAAGACCGAGATCGGGGGTTTTCATGGTATAAAGCCATCACCCGAGCTAATGCCAAACAAGTTCATGTGATCGGAAGTTTAAGCATTCGAAGTATGTTAGAAGAGATGTTAGACGGTGTAATCTCAGAAATTCATGAGTACGAAAGAGATATACCTTTAAAAGTAGATCTTCGAAATTTCAAAATTGAACAAGTGAAACCCGCAGATGCTTTAATTGTTTTCTCGCGTAAAAAGGTGCTCCAGACAGCAGCTAAGCTAGAAAAAGATGGTCACAAAGTGAGCGTGATTTATGGAAGTATGCCGCCTGAAACAAGAAGAAAACAAATTGAGCAGTTCATTAATAGAGAAACAACTGTCATTGTGTCTACAGATGCGATCGGAATGGGGTTAAATCTTCCAATTAGACGAATTGTTCTTTTAGAAAACATGAAATTTGATGGGCAAAAACGGAGGTTGCTGACTTCTCAAGAGTTAAAGCAAATTGCAGGTCGTGCTGGAAGAAAGGGTCTCTATAATGTGGGAGAAGTTGCATTCGCTAAAGATGCAAAGCAAATGAGAGAACTGTTATTTTCAGCAGACGAGCAAATTAGCAAATTTTCAATTGCGCCTACTTCAGATATGCTAAGAAGATTTAAAGAATATCATCATGACCTCGGAACGTTTTTTGACATGTGGGCTAAATTTAAAAATCCAAAAGGTACACAAAAATCAAACTTGGCACAAGAACGTGAGCTTTATGAGGAAGTGAAAGACACGCTGATTGAGGCGAAAATGCCAATTGTTGATTTATACGGCTACTTGCAGCTGCCGTTTTCAGCAAAAGAAAGCTCTTTGAAAAAGCAGTGGGTGGCTAGCATGAATGCAATTGTTAACAGAGAAGAGTTACCTGAACCAAGGATAATAGAAGGTTCACTGGAAAAATTAGAGCTGTCTTATAAGGCGATTGGCCTGCATCTTTTATTTTTATATCGAATGGATAGAAGACCGGAAGCTATTTACTGGGAGCGTGTCCGAGAAGAGCTTACAGATAAAATCCATAACGTATTAAGAAAAGATATGAAAAAATTTAAAAGAACGTGCAGTGCTTGTTCTAAAGACCTTCCTTGGAATCATGATCATGCGATATGCGATTCGTGTTTTCATAAAAGGTTCCGCAGAAGACATGGGGACGACGATTTTAATTACTAAGATGTAGTGATAAAAAAAGAGGCTTGTATGAACGTATGTTAGTTAAAGGAAGATCCGACCGAGTTCGATTCTCGATTGAGAATCCAATTCGTTCGGCTTTTTTTATTGTGAAGGTAGCTTTCATGTGTTTCGTTCCTTCTAGCAGTTGATTGGAGGGCAAGGCAAAGACTACTGCGGGAGAAGCGGAACAGGTGAGACCCCGCAGGAGCGTAAGCGACGAGGAGGCTCAGCGGCCGCCCGCGGAAAGCGACGTCTTGCACGGAAATCAGCTGCGGGGTCACAAGCTGTTCAGCTCGTGTATCCCATTTGTGCTTCTTTAGATGGCATTGATGTAGTTATGTCTCAATCTCATTTTTCATAAAGGTTTTGTATCTTTTTCCTATGAATTTCCGTGTCAAAGCAGATTTTTGTAGAAAAAAGCCGGAAATGTATAAGCGGTCATCTTGTAAAAAGAGCAATAAATTATTATGATATAAGATGGAACTTATATTTTAAAGGATTCCGTGATTTTTTTGTTGGGCGGACGTGTATTGTCTTAGAGTAAGTTTGCTATCATTCATTATGTTAAAAGCAGCACTTTTAAATAGAGATACGGTTCGTAATAGAAGGGAAGAGGATGATGACAAGTCATAACAAAGAAAACAAAGCTGCAGTCGAGCAGTACAGTAAAGGGAAAATTTTGTGGCAATTAACCCGTCCTCATACGTTAACGGCATCGTTTGTACCCGTTTTGATTGGAACAGTTCTAGCTATGTTTTATGGCCATGTGAACGTTTGGATGTTCCTAGCGATGCTTTTTTCATGTTTGTGGATTCAAATTGCGACGAACTTATTTAACGAGTACTATGATTTTAAACGCGGGTTAGACACAGAAGACTCCGTAGGAATCGGAGGAGCCATCGTCAGACACGGAATGAAGCCGAAAACGGTATTAAATTTAGCACTGATTTCTTATGGAATTGCTCTTATTTTAGGCGTATATATATGTGCAAACAGCAGCTGGTGGCTTGCTTTAGTTGGATTAGTAGGTATGGCGATTGGTTATTTGTATACAGGCGGACCGCTTCCGATTGCGTATACGCCGTTTGGAGAGTTATTTTCAGGTCTGTGCATGGGCGCGATGTTCGTGTTGATTTCATTTTTTATTCAAACGAATACCGTAACGTCTGAAAGCATCTTTGTATCACTCCCTATTGCGATTTTAGTAGGCGCGATTAATTTGTCTAACAACATTCGTGATATAGAAGAAGATACAAAAGGCGGACGACGTACGCTAGCTATTTTATTAGGTTCTAAAAATGCAATTAGATTTTTAGCTGCTTTGTTTGGCATTGCGTATATTTGGACCGTTGCATTAGTTGTATTTTTCGATATTAGCCCTTGGATTTTCTTAGTGTTTCTTAGTGCACCTAAGCCAATTCAAGCCGTACAAGCATTTGTACGCGGAGAGCTTATTGCAATGAAAGCAACTGCTCAAACAAATACGTTTTTTGGATTTACTTTATCAATTGGGTTATTAATTGGCTATTTAGTAAGCTGATTGTGTTGAAAAAGCCTGTCTTTTTAAAGACAGGCTTTTTGTTATGCTCCAGTTATTTTTTCTTTTACTGCGCTAAGAAATGCGTTCATATTTTCAGAAGATGAAAAGCTGGCTTGAGCTTGTTTTGGTCCACCGCCGCCTTTTCCATCGTAAAGCGGAAGCAGCTCTTTATAAAGCTCTCCGCATTTTACCTCACTGCCGCTGTGAGCCAGTAAGACTTTTTGATCACTTGAAAAAGCAAAAAGAAGCGTTGTATCAGGCGTTTGAAGAAGCTGCTTTGTCAAAGCTTGCACATCTTTTAGTGTGCGATTTTCAAAGTGATGGTACAGAAATGATCCTTCTTTTTTGGCTTCTAATTCACTTGCTAAAAAAGCTGCATTTTCATTTTTTAATTCTTCTAGTTGTTTTTGCAGCTCTTTTTGTTCAGTCTCCAATTTTTTAATGCGTTCTATAACTAATTCACGGCTTGTACTGAATTTGTTGCTAAGTTCTGCTACGATTTCTTGAGACTGCTGATAATCAGCTAATGCACGCATACCGCATTTAAAAAAGAGGCGTGTATTGCCGCGCTGCTTTTCCGTTTTCGTAAGTTTAATAAGGCCAAGCTCTCCAATTTGGTTCACATGAGTACCGCAGCAGGCAGAAACATCAATGCCTTCAATTTCTACGATGCGTACCACTTCGTCTTCTAGCTCGGGCACTTTGCGAAGCGCAAGAGTATGTAAGTCTTCCTTTTTCACTTCGTACGTTTTAATGGGGCGGTTGCTGTAAATAGCATTGTTTACAACTTTTTCAATGTGTAATAGCTGCTCATGAGATAACTGAGGTACATTTAAATCGATAGAGACTGCTTCGCTTCCTAAGTGAAAGCTAACGGTGTGAATATCATATGTATCGATTAATAGAGCCGAAAGTAAGTGCTGTCCGCTATGCTGCTGCATATGATCAAAGCGGCGGTGCCAATCAATTTCACACGTGACGTTCGTTTGTGCAGGCAGTGTATCAACGAGATGATAGACTTCTCCATTTTCTTCGTAAACATCTTTTACGTCGATTCCGGCAATAGTACCGTAGTCAGAAGGCTGTCCGCCGCCTTCTGGATAAAAAACGGTTTGTTTTAACGTTAATGCGTAGCCAGTTGAAAGAGCGCGCGTCTCTGTCACTTCTGTTTCCCACGTTTTTATGTAGGGATTGCTATAATAAAGTCTTTCTGTCATGTTCATCATCCTTTCTACTAAAACCATATCTAACTTTTTCTATAGTATCAGAAATATGTTTCTTCGAACATGGATAAGCTAACTTGTAATAATAAAACTGGGTGGGACATATGAAAAATACTGTTTATATTTATACGCGTGACTTAAAAAGGATTTTTACCAATTGGGCGATGATTATCATTGTGCTGACGCTTATGATTCTGCCGTCTTTTTACGCATGGTTTAATATAAAAGCATCTTGGGATCCATACGGGCGGACTGAAGGTATTGCCATTGCAGTAACGAGCGAAGACGAAGGTTCTACGATAAGAGGGCAGCACGTAAACGTGGGAAAAGATATTATTGCAACGTTAAAGAAAAATAAAACGCTTGGATGGACGTTTGTCTCCAAAGAAAAAGCTGATCACGGAGTAAAGCACGGAGACTATTATGCAAGTATTGTTATTCCAAAAGATTTTTCACAAAAGCTTGGTACCGTTCTTCAAGATCGTTTGGAAAAGCCGGTCATTATTTACAAAGTAAACGAAAAAATAAACGCCGTAGCGCCTAAAATTACAAGCAAAGGAGCCAGCAGCTTAACACAACAGATTAGTGAAAAATTCGTCAAAACAGCGAATGGAGCCATTTTTTCTGTTTTTAACGAACTAGGTATTACCCTGCAGCGGGATTTACCTACCATTCAACAAGTTGAACAACGAATTTTTGAACTTGAAAATCGTCTTCCTGAAATCAAAAAAGTGATTAATGAAGCGAATGACACCACTCAAAAAGCTGGAGCTATTGTATCGAAAGCTCAGGCCGCTCTTCCTGAAGTAGAGAGATTAACAGCTGACGGCGCACAGATGACTCAGCAGCTAAACACTTTTTTAACTAAAAGCGATGAAGTGTTAAAAAACGCTGAGCCAACGATCAGCGAAACGCTGCACCGTGTTCAACAACGAGCTCTCGGAGTTCAAGAATTGAAGAATCAGCTGATGGAAAAAGATATAGCCCCGGCTGAAGTCAGCGCAGCAGCGGAACAGCTAAAAGTGCAGTTAACAAAACAAGTTGCTGACACAGGAGAGATCCTTACGCTTCTTACGGATTTAAATGCGGTGTCTCAAGGGAACGTTCTTTCACCGGTTATTAATCAAATAAAAAGTGTACATACGCTTTTACAGCAGCAGCTGTCGGATGTAAACGACTTGCAGCAGCAAACAAAAAATGGAGATGCACCAGATCCAAGTGTGCTTGAGAAATTCAGTTCTCGCACCGACCAAGCCGTTTCTAAATTAAATACGTTAACGAATTCGTATTCTTCTACGATTGTGCCGGCTATTGAACAAGCTATCAAAGAAGCGAAAGATAAAACAGCAAGCGCAAACGCACTGCTTGATGAAGCCAATAAAAGTATGCCGGATGTTTCGAACGTGCTGTCTAAAACAGCGAGTGGCATTTTGCTCGGACAGCAGGAGCTTGCGAAAATAACAAAAGACTTTCCGCGAATTGAACAAAACGTGCACAATATAGCGGATAAAATACGTGAATTTCAGCGAAAAGAAAACATTGAAGATATTATTAATTTGTTAAAAAACGATGTGCAAAAAGAAAGTGATTTTTTTGCTAAGCCGGTTCTTTTAAAAGAAGAAAGACTTTATCCTATTCCGAACTACGGGTCGGCTATGTCACCGTTTTATACAACGCTTTGCTTGTGGGTCGGGGCTTTGCTGTTAGTTTCAATTTTAAGCGTAGAAGTAGCGGATGAAGAGCGGTTCAAAAGCTATGAAGTCTATCTTGGAAGACTTTTAACGTTTTTGTCTATTGCTCTTGTGCAAGCTTTTATTGTGACGCTAGGCGATTTATTTTTAATCAAAACGTACGTCGTAGACAAAGTGCCTTTTATCTTTTTAGGCTTGCTGTGCAGCTTCGTGTTTATGACAATTGTCTATACGCTTGTAGCGATATTTGGCAATGCAGGAAAAGCGATGGCGATTGTTTTGCTTGTGCTTCAGCTTTCCGCTGCAGGCGGTACATTTCCGATTCAAGTCGTGCCTGCTTTTTTTCAAGCACTCAATCCGTTTTTACCATTTACCTACGCAATAAGCATGATGAGAGAAGTTGTGGGAGGCATGTTAGCGGATATTGTAAGAAAAGACGTTACGGTTCTACTTTGCATTTGGCTTGGCGTGCTGCTCGTTGGCATTTTTCTTCACAAGCCTCTTAGTAAAACGAGTGCAAAATTAACAAAAAAAGCGCGTGAAAGTAAATTAATTCATTAAAAAAACGTTTTGGGTTTCCAGACAGAACAAAATGCGGTAGTGTAGATAGAAAGGAGTGATAAGCATGGGTATATTAGATGGACTATTAGGAAATGCATCAGAAGCAGATATAAGAGGAACTGAAAAAGATTTACAAAACATTTTAATTGCCAACGAGCGAGTGGAACAAGCGTATAAAGTCATTCGCGATTTAATGGTGTTTACGACGAAACGTTTAATTATCGTTGATAAACAAGGAGTGACGGGAAAGAAAACAGATTATCATTCCATTCCTTATAAAACGATTACACATTTTAGCGTAGAAACGGCTGGAACGTTCGATTTAGATGCCGAATTAAATATTTGGGTATCTGGTTCTAGCGCGCCGATTTCAAAAGAATTTCGTAAAGATAAAAGCATTTACGACGTGCAAAAAGTATTAGCATCTTATGTATTGAATTAAAAAGTTGAGCCATGAAAAATTGGCTCGATTTTTTTTGTGTGTAAAGCAAGAAAGCATAACAGTCTTGCATACAGTCGTTTGAAAATACTCCGGTTGTTGTCCATTCCTATTTTCACTTTACTCATTACCGAAATGCATGAAAACGATTTACATAATGAATTATACAGAATAAAAAAACCGTGATATGCTTTTTTTAGAGAAAAAAGGAAGTGACCAACTGTGAGTTATACCGTAATTGGAACGTCGGCTTTTCGCAAAACAAATGTTGCGCTTTTTGCAGCAGGCTTCAACACATTTTCAATTTTATATTGTACACAGGCCATTTTACCTGAATTTTCTAGAGAATTTGGAATATCCCCGGCTTTTGCGAGTTTATCTCTTTCGTTAACGACCATCACGCTTGCGGTTAGTATGCTTTTTTTAGGTTCTTTATCGGAAGTGTGGGGACGAAAGAAACTGATGGGCCTATCGTTAATTTTTGCGTCATTGCTATGCATCATGACAGCATTTAGCTCTACCTTTGAAACGCTGTTAGTTTTTCGCGTTATTCAAGGAATCGTGTTAGCAGGACTGCCTTCTGTGGCCATGGCTTACTTAGGAGAAGAAATTGAACCCGGAAGTTTAGGAAAAGCGATGGGGATTTATATAAGCGGAAACGCCTTTGGAGGCGTAGCGGGAAGGCTTATGACAGGAGTGCTCACGGAGTATTTTAACTGGTCTGTAGCTCTTGATGTTGTAAGCGCAATCAGCTTATTGGCCACATTTGTTTTTTTTATGAACTTGCCTGATTCACAGAACTTTACTTCTCGGTCATTTGAACTTCGTCAGCTTACCGGCTCTCTTCGCAGTCATCTTCAAGATAAAGGGATGCTTTGTCTTTTTGCTATTGGTTTTGCACTGCTTGGAAGTAATGTAGCTTTATACAATTATATTGGATACGCTTTATCTGCTCCTCCGTATTCTTGGAATCATACTCTTGTAAGTTTTATTTTTGTCATTTTCTTTGTAGGAGTATTCAGCTCAGTCTGGATGGGGACGCTGGCGGATCGATACGGTCGGAAAAAGGTGCTGTTATGTACGATTGCTGTTACGCTTATAGGTTCAATCGTTACGCTGCATCCCGTTTTATGGATAAAAATTACCGGGCTTTTGCTGCTGACGTTTGGCTTTTTCGGAAGTCACTCCATCGCCAGCAGCTGGGTAGGAAGAAGAGCAACGCATGACAAAGCGCAGGCTTCGTCTTTATATTTATTTTTTTACTATGCAGGATCGAGCATTGGAGGGACTGCGGCCGGCTTATGCTGGAGCGCGTACGGCTGGAAAGGTGTGATTGCTCTAATTGGTGTGTTTCTTACAACAGCCTTTTTCTTAGCTGTTCGTTTATCAAAAATGCCGGCTCAGCAGACGCACGTTCACTAAGAAAATGTAAAGACATATAGCTATTGATTTAAAAAAGAGGCCGGTACAAAAGGATTTTAGCCCAAGTGAAAAACGAACCATTGATCAACATGTTTGATTAGTGGTTCGTTTTTTTTGTTATGATGAACATAGTTTCATCTGTTTCGTTCCTTCTAGCAACTGATTGGAGGGCAAGACGGAGACTCCTGCGGGAAAGCGGAACAGGTGAGACCCCGCAGGAGCGGAAGCGACGAGGAGGCTCAACGGACGCCCGCGGAAAGCGAAGTCTTGCACGGAAATCAACTGCGGTGTCGCAAGTAATTTATACTAGCTACTTTAGTCTTTAAATTGAAGTAATTTAGTTATGTCTTAATTTCATTCCCTAGTTTAAAAGCTGGATAAAAAGCTCCGCTACTTTTTTATGAGCGCTGTTAGCAGGATAGATATAAGAAAAACGGCGCTTAAAAGGAGCGGTGTTAACATTGAGAATCGACAGGTGCTTTTGTTCTACATCTTCTTTAATAGCACAAAGCGAGAGTACAGACATTCCTAAATCGTGAACAATCGCTTCTTTAATTCCTTGATTGCTGCTGATCGTTAGCATGCTTTTCATTTTTAAACCGTTGGACATTAGAACGTGATCTAAATATTCTCTTGTTCCAGAGCCTTTTTCACGCGCTACCCACCGCTGGTTTTGTAAATCATCAATTTCTACTCTTTTAAGCTGAGCCAAAGGGTGATCCACTGACGCAACGATGGCAAGTTCATCGTCCATAAAGGACTGAATATGTAAATCGGACTCTTCCGTGTGACCTTCAATAAGCCCTACATCCACTTTGAAATGACGAACAAGCTGAGCAATTTCTTTTGTATTACCGATCGTCACTTCTACATCAATATCAGGATATTGTTCACGAAGCTTTGCTAAAAAGGAAGGAAGAATATATTCGCCAATTGTAAAGCTGGCGCCAATCGTTAGCATTCCTTTGACACGGTGATGGTGTTCGTAAATATCTCGTTTCGTATGCTCATATATTTGAATCATTTGTTTAGCACGATCGTATAAAATTTCGCCGCTGGGTGTGATTTTTAACATTTTAGGTGAACGCAGGAACAGGGAAGTTTGAAATTCTTTTTCGAGATTTTTGATGTGTACGCTTACGCTTGGCTGTGAAATCATTAATTTTTCTGCAGCTTTTGTAAAGCTTTGCTCTTCTACAACAGAAACAAACGTCTTTAACGCATCATAGTACATAGAGTATGGCTCCTTTTATATTAAAAAAATTAATTATAAACATTATAAAACATTATTATGGTAATAACTAGAGGCACTTGGTTAAGAAAAGTAAAACAAGGTGCTGACTTAAAGGAGTATGTTAGCTTGCAACGAAGGCAGCCTGCGTAATTTGTTTACAGTTATTTTTATTTCATCTGTAAAGCTATTAAACACTTTTTTGTCATCTATTTGTAACAAAAGTAAAAAAAGTACTTGTTTTTTCCAGAAAACATACTATAATATTAACTGTAATGCGATAAGTAATACAGTTAATACACCTAGTACACACATCATGATTTTGGGTAGATGAAGGGAGGCAGACTATGTTCGATTTAGATATTCGTAGTCGTAAGCCGATATACGAGCAATTAGTAGATAAATTGAAAGAGCTTATTATTCATGAAGTCTTTAAGGCCGATCAAAAGCTTCCATCTGTTCGGCTGTTAGCAAAAGAATTAACGATTAATCCAAATACAATTCAAAAAGCGTATCGTGAACTAGAACATCAAAACTATATTTATTCAGTTCCAGGCAAAGGAAGTTTTGTAACGCCTCAAGTTGATACACTAAATAACGAGAAGGTGAAAAAGATGAAAGAAGAATTAGTAAAGCTGTTGGCAGAAGCTATGTATTTAGGAATGGACAAAGATGAAATTCTATCACTTATTTCACAGGCTGAAAAAGCAGTAAAAGGAGGAAGCGATAGTGATTGAACTGAAGGCGATAAAAAAAGAGTTTGAAGAAATGGAAGCTCTAAGAGACGTCACGCTTTCTATAAAAAAAGGATCTATTTACGGACTGCTTGGCTCCAACGGGGCAGGGAAAACAACGCTATTAAAAATCATTGCAGGTATTTACAAGCAGGATCACGGAAAGATTGCCATAGACGGCGAGGAAGTATTCGAAAACGTTGGTTTAAAAGAACGTATTATTTTTATGCCAGATTCTCTTTATTTTTTCCCTCAAACAACGATTAAGCAATTAGCGTCTTTTTATAGAAGCGTCTATCCGACTTGGAACGAAGAACGGTTCCAAAAATTAAAAGAAGCTTTCCCAATTCAATTACATAAAAAGGTACATAGAATGTCCAAGGGAATGCAGCGTCAAGTAGGATTTTGGTTAGCGCTGTCTGCTATGCCTGATGTACTTATCTTAGATGAGCCGCTCGACGGTTTAGATGCGGTAATGCGTCAAAAAATTAAAAACCTTCTTGTTCAAGACGTGGCAGAACGGGAAATGACGATTTTAATTTCGTCACATAACCTGCGAGAAGTGGAAGATCTGTGTGATCATGTAGGCATCTTACATCACGGTCAATTATTAATTGAAAAAGAGCTGGATGATTTAAAGTCTGATGTGCACAAAATTCAAGTTGCATTCGAAGGAGATGTGCCGCTAGCGCTTTATGACACGCTAGACATTTTATATCAAGAAAAACGAGGAAGCGTCTTGCTTTGTATTGTTCGAGGAAAAGAAAATCACTTAGTAAACAAAGTCCGATCGTATAAGCCTTTAATTTTTGACATCTTGCCACTTACGCTGGAAGAAATCTTTATTTATGAAATGGGGGATGTGGGTTATGCAATCGAAAACATCATCGTTTAACCGCGGCATGTGGATTCAATCCATGAGAAACGTGGGATGGATTGGGCTTGTATACTTGCTAGTACTGCTGTTCGCTTTACCTTTACAACTGATTTTTACTTTCACAGGAAAGGTAGAGCCTTATATAGAAAAACCAGATACGCTATTTAACGTATTGGATGGGCTGGAATTTGTGTTTATGTTTGTTGTACCAGTGTTACTTGGTATTTTTCTATTTAGATATATCCAAACGAAGATTGCGGCTGACTATATTCATAGTTTACCAATTAAGCGTTCTACGCTGTTTCATCAAAATATGCTTCTGGGCGCGTTGGTTTTAGTTGTTCCTATTTTAATTACGGGAGTCGTTACTTTTGCCGTTAAAGGAGTTTTAACCGTTGAGGATGTTTATACAACAGGAGATGTTCTAAGCTGGGTCGGTTACAGTATTTTAATTAACTTATTTGTGCTGACTGGAACTGTTTTAGCGGGAATGTTCACCGGAATGTCTGTCCTCCAAGGAATCTTTTTATATGTTCTATTTCTTCTACCCGGCGGAATCTCTTATTTAGCTATATCTAATGTAAAGTTTTACTGGTACGGTTATGCGTATGACTATTACGTGAACAAAAATGTTGACAGCCTTGTTCCGTTTTCACACGTAGCGCAAATGGTAGCTCATAAAAGCTTTTCTACTAGTGCATTTGTTTATATTGGACTCATTGTCTTATTTTACATCATTGCTTTAATCACCTACCAAAAAAGAAAAGTAGAAGCTGCTACGCAAACCATTTCAGTTAGCTGGTTAAAACCGGTATTCGTATACGGAGTAACCGCTTGTTCACTCATGTTAGGCGGATTTTACTTTATTAGCATGAAAGGTGAATTTTCATGGATGGTCGTGGGCTATATTATTGGTTCATTAATAGGTTATATCGTTGCTCAAATTATCTTAAATAAAACGTGGCGGATCTTTACGAAATGGAAAGGGTATCTAGGCTTTGTTATAGCCGCAGCTATTGTGGGCTTTATCATTCATTTAGATGTATTTGGCTACTCTACTAAAGTACCGGCAGCTTCAGAGATTGAAAGTGTATATTTCGATGAAGATATATATCCATTGACTGATAAACCTGAAAACTATGCAAATGGAATGAATGGCTATTATGAAGCTCCATATTACTATACAAGTAAAGAAACGATTCAGAGTGTTCGTCAGCTGCAAAAACAAATTACAGCATCTAAAGATAAGAAGCTGGATCCTGATAAACAAAGTGAAATAGAAAGCAGAAACGGTAAAATGGCTGTATTTGCTTATAAATTAAAAAATGGAAAACAAATGGTCCGAGAATACTTTATTCCATTTTCAGACTATAAAGCTTTTTATAAAGAAATTGCAGAAACAAAAGAATACAAAGAAAATTTCCATCCGCTTTTACGAACAAAAAACACGGATAAAATTAAAAGCGTGAGTTTTTCTGTTCAAGGAAAGTCAAATTCAATCAACATTACAAATCCAGATAAAGTACAAGAACTTATACACGTAGTCAAACAGTCGATGATGAATGAAACGTTTGATGAAATGTACAGCACAAAAGAAAGCTGGGCTTCAATTGAGTTTATGGATGGAAAAGGACAGTACGTACAAACTGCATCTTGGGATAAGTCTTATAGCGAAGTAGAAGCATGGCTGAAAAAAGAGGGTTTATATGAACGTGCTCGTCTCATGCCAAAGGACGTAGAAAAAACCGAAGTGTTTAAAAATTCTTCTCATCTTAAAAACGATTATCGTCTTCAAGAAGAGTTTACATCTCTAATGAAGGATGAGAAAGCAATTAAAGTAAAAAACAATCAGCAGGTAGAAACACTTCTTCAACATGCGAACTTACGAGACACGGGAGATTATCTTGTTGCTTTTTATTACAAAGACCAAGTAGATACTCCTCAGATTTATATGTTGAATGAAAATGAACTGCCAGCAGAACTAAAAGAAAAACTAAAATAACAAGGGAGAACTTATTATGTGCGGCGAGGAATTACAAGATTATTTAAATCAGGTGCTGGCTTATTTATTAAAAAATGGTGTGAATAGACAAGACGCTGAAGATATTACGCAAGAAGTAGCATTAAAATATTTAGAAAAACAAGAAATGGTCGATCCTGAAAAAATAAAAGCTTGGATGTTTCGCGTCGCATTAAATAAACGCTGTGATTTAGGAAGGCGTAAAATAGTGAAAGACCGCTATACGTCTTCTTACAAAGAAGAACCCGTTATGTATACGCCTATTCAGCAGGTCCTCAGAAATGAAGAAGCGGCTGAATGTCAGGCGATTTTAAATCAATTGAATCCTAAGTATCGCAATTTGCTTCTATTAAAATATGGATTAGGATTTAAATATGAAGAAATTGCCGAGTTATTAAATATGCAGATGACTACGTTAAAATCAGCTCTTTACCGCGCGCGCAAATACTTTGTGAAGGGATATAATGAAGTCATTTAATATAAATGAAACAGCAGCAGTTTGTGAAAAAGAACTTTTTTACACAAACTACTGCTGTTTTTTTCGTATTTTTCTTCTTTGAACGGCATAGATAATCAAACTGATCGCACAAAAAGCTAAAGTGATCTCAATCACATCAGTATAAGAAGATGTCGTATTAAAAAAGGAACCGAAAATAAATAAAGCCAGCGTCCAAATGAAACCAAAAGAAAATGAGACTTTAATGTAATGACGATGCTTCATTCCGCTTGCCCCGAGAAAAAAAGGCATTACATGTCGCATTCCTGGTAAAAAGTAGCTTGCGATGATGGCGTGAGATCCATATTCTTGAATCGTTCGCTCAACTTTCATAACATTCTTTTCCCATCGCGGGCGTTTTAATAGCGCAAGCGCCTGAGCTGAAAAAAGACTGGCTATCAAAAACTTGAGGTATAAGCTAAGCATCATGCCGCTGTAGGTAAGTATAAAAGCTGGAATATACTGAACGGATGGAGACGTAGCCTGGCTGCCTGCAAGCATAATATATACTGGGTCAGGAATAGGAGTAAGGTTGGCTCCGACTAAAATGATAAAAAAGAAATATCCGTAGCCTAATTGGTTAATGGCTCCGATAAGCTGATCAATCACGTTTTCTTCCTCCTTTCTTCATTAGAATACGAGAGAGTGACACACAGTGTTCGCTCAAAATAAAAATAAAGTATAGGTACGCACAACTTAGGAAAAAAGAGTTATAATAAATAAGAATGTACGTTCTTCTTTCGGGGATTAATTATACAGAAAGAGGTGATAGTATGAAAATGATGTACCCTAAAAACGGCAAAGTTATTCTTCATATTGATGCTAATGCTTTTTATGCATCTGTTGAAACCGCACATGATCATACGCTCAAAGATAAGCCTCTTGCTATTGCTGGCAATCCAAAAGAACGAAGAGGAATTGTTGTAACCTGTAACTATATTGCTCGTAAACGCGGAGTGTATGCGCCTATGCCTCTTTGGGAAGCGAAAAGAAAATGCCCCGAGCTGGTTGTTATAAAGCCTAATTTTCCATTATATCGCCAAGTGTCCAAAAACATGTTTGATTATTTAGTAACCATTTCACCTCTTTTAGAGCCCGCTTCAATTGATGAAGGCTATTTGGATATTACAAACTGTGCTGAATTAGGCTCTCCTCTTGACATAGCAAAGTCCATTCAGCAGCATTTAATACAGACGCTGCAAATTCCTGTGTCAATTGGAATCGCACCGAATAAATTTTTAGCCAAAACGGCAAGTGATATGCAAAAACCTTTAGGAATTACCGTTCTTCGAAAAAGAGATGTCCAAACAGTTCTTTGGCCAAAAGCCGTAGAGGAAATGCACGGAATCGGTAAGAAGACAGCTGAAAAGCTAAATGCGATTAAGGTGGTGACGATCGGTGATCTAGCAAATGCCGCTCCCGGTCTTCTTAAACAAACTCTCGGAGTAAAAGGAGAAGTTATGAGAGACCGAGCGTGGGGCCAAGATGATCGACAGGTGAACCCTGATCGCCAATCACAGTTTAAATCAATTGGAAACTCTACGACGCTATCTCAAAATGCAGTAGATGAACATGAAGTTCTGCCTATTTTAAATAAACTATCGCACTCAGTGAGTTCTCGTATGAAAGCGAAAAAAGTTGTAAGCAAAACGATTCAGTTAACGATACGATATAGTGATTTTAAAACCATTACTCGAAGCCAAACTATTTCTAAAGCAATTAGCGAGCCAAACGATCTTTTTCATTACAGTGCGGTATTATTTCAAAAGCATTGGAACGGAGAACCGATTCGTTTATTGGGCGTAGCTGCTCTTCAAGTGAGTCACCAGCTTCAAGAAGAAGAACAGTTGGATTTGTTTACATACGGAGAACAAGCAAAAAAAGAGCCTTTATACAAAGCGGTCGAAAGTTTGCGTGAAAAATATGGAGATAACATTATTCAAAGCGGTTTAAAAAAACAAAGAGGAAAAGAAGAGAGGTAACTCTCTTTTTTTGTATAAAATAATAGGTTTACACTCATTATAGAAGGGGAAGTACATTACTATCACGGTAATCAAAGTGATTACAAAATGAATTTGATTGCGACTTTTTTAATTGTCTGCAATGAAATTACATAAAATAATCTATGAGGTGATCTTATGTCAGACGCACTATTTACATCTAAAGCAACAGCGGTTGGAGGCCGAGATGGTCGAGTTAAATCAGATGATGGTATTATTGATTTAACCCTTGTAAATCCTTCTCCAAATAACAAAAAAGAAGGAACAAATCCCGAGCAGCTGTTTGCAGCAGGATATTCTGCTTGTTTTGACGGCGCTTTAAATTTAATCGCTAAAAAACAAAAAAAAGACATTGATTCGTCTATTACTGCAGAAGTAAGTCTACTAAAAGACCACACTGATGATGGCTTCAAAATTGGCGTGGTGTTAAACGCTCATATTAAAGGCGTTTCACAAGAAGTAGCTGAGAAGCTAGTAGAAGATGCACATCAATTCTGCCCGTATTCTAAAGCAACGCGCGGAAATGTTAACGTAACGTTAAATACAACGGTTGAGTAAATAAAAAAACGCTTGGATTTTTCTGAAATCCAGGCGTTTTTTTTATGTGCAATTTTATATGGTCTATTTTTGATTGTACGTATGCAGTGATTGCAGTAACTCCTGCAGCGTTTCTTTCAGCTTTTCTAATTCTCCCTGTGACTTATTTGTCATGCTAAAAACTTCTTCTGGAATATGACAAGCTTTATCACGTAATTTTTTTCCTTTTTCGGTTAAACTAATAAAAACAACGCGTTCATCTTCATGAGAACGCTCACGAATCACTAATTCTTGATCCTGCATTCTTTTTAGCATAGGAGTAAGGGTGCCTGAATCCAAATACAGAAGTTCGCCCATTTTTTTCACGCTGAGTGTTTCATGTTCCCATAAAACAAGAAGGGCTAAATACTGCGGATAGGTTACTCCTAATTTATCGAGCAGCGGCTTGTACACCTTTGTAATTTCTCGAGACGTGGCGTAAATTGAGAAACAAAGCTGATTTTCTAGCTGCAGCTGCTTATAAAGTTGTTCCATTCATGTTGCCTCCAGTCTATTGCTTTTTATTTAATTATACACAATTAAATAGTGGTGTCCAATAACGCTGGATGAAAAAGTGATCAAGCTGTAAATAAAAAATGGGAATTTTACATATACTAAGAAAAAAAGGGAGCTGTGCACATGTATTTTGCAAAAAAAGCCGTAGAAGAAGAAGTAGATCAAATGATGGATACGACTGTATATGCGTGTCAATCTGAATCATGTAATGGGTGGATGAGAGAAGATTTTGTTACGGTTGATTATAACTGTCCGATGTGCGGAACAGGAATGTCGCAGGAAGTACGCGAGCTGCCGAAAATTAAGTACGACCACCAATTTTATAATAAATAAAAAAGAAGCAGCTGCTTCTTTTTTATTTTTCACTAAAATTTCATTAAGGTGAGCTAGACTAAGAACCAACATATGATGAAGGTGAGGAATATCAGAATGAATCAAGGGAACTTTTTGAAAGGTTTATTTTGGGGAACCTTATTTAGTATTCCTATTTGGATTTCATTGTTTGGCTGGTTCCGCATTTTATCACATCTTGCATAGTTTCGTTTTATAAATCGTCATACGCGCCCTTATCTTTCTATTTCCGCTATAATAAGGGTGATAGAAAAAATAAGGAGCTGTTCTCTATGATTCAATACAAAACGGAGCAAATGACGGTTTTTGAAAGCGCGCTATTTCAAACAACATCTGCAGTGATTGAAACAAAAGACTGTGTGATTGTTGTTGATCCAACATGGCTTCCTCACGAAATTAATGAAATTAAACAGCATGTTCAAGAGATCTTAAATCATCGCAAGCTGTATGTATTTTTTACTCACGGAGATTTTGATCATGTCATTGGGTATGGCGCTTTCTTAGAATTAAATGCCACCTTTATCGGCAGCAAATTTTTAAAAAATCATCCGGACAAAGAAGAAAAAGTTCAAATGATTAAGCAGTTTGATCATGACTATTATATAAAAAGATCTCATGATATTATATTCCCGGAGCTGGATATTGTGGTAACCGAAAATGAACAGCACATTACCTTAGGTGAAACATCTATTACCTGTTATTTTGCAAAAGGTCATACAAACGATGGACTATTTATGATTGTCGATAATTCAATATGGATCGCAGGGGATTATTTATCGGACTTTGAATATCCGTACATATATGAAAGTGTAAACGATTACCGCGACACTCTTGCTACTGCGCGACACATTTTAGCTAAGCACCAAAATCTAACACTAGTTCCCGGACACGGAAAAACGACACATCACCGAGCTGAAATTCAAAGACGAGTGGAGATGGCCAGCTCTTATTTAGATGAACTGCAAGCTGCAGTGAAAGAAGACAGTAAAGAAGCGCTTGATAAGCTAAACGACAAATTGGCATTCCCATCTGATTTCACGGCACAATGTCATCAGAAAAACGTTGAAATTATGAAAAGAGAATTGCTGTTATAGAAATCGAGTGCACAGTCATCCCGTTGATATTAAAAGTAAGAAACCGCATCTTCTGTTGGAGATGCGGTTTCTTACTTTCCTTTATTTATCAATTTAATGAAACTTTTTCCTTTTATATCCGTTTATATAAATAAGAAGTTATTTTATTTGTAAAGGAGTATGGCAATGGGGAAAAACGGTTGTGTAAAATGCCGACATACAGAAGCAAAAACAAAAGAAATTGCTACAACGGGAACGGGGCTGTCTAGATACTTAGACGTTCAGCACAATCAATTTACTGTGGTATATTGCACGAGCTGCGGGTATTCAGAGCTATATAATAAATCATCTTCAAGAGGCAGCAATATTATTGACTTATTTTTTGGAGGATGAAAATGAGTATCGACCTTATTGAAATTGATAAAGACCGGCACGCTTCCTATTTAAACCTGCTATTAATAGGGGATGAAGACGAAAAAGTAGTGAAGTCGTATATAAATGAAGGTTCCTTATTTACCATTGTGTATGAAAAGAAGGAGATAGGAGTTGTGCAGTGCCTCACCGATGAAGAGGAGTCGGCAGTAGAAGTAAAGAATATCGGTTTAAAAGAAGCATACAGAGGAAAAGGAATCGGCAGCAAAGTCATTAAAAAGTTAGAAGTACTGTATGAACGTAACCAATATTCTAAAATGATTGTAGGAACAGCGGACTCCAGTCTTGAAAACATAGCATTTTATAAAAAGGCAGGCTTTTATCAAAGCGGTGTCAAAAAGAATTTCTTTTTGCAGTACGCTCCACCGATTTACGAGAATGGCCTGCAAGCTATCGATATGATTATGTTTGAAAAGAAATTAAAAAGCAGAAGCGACTAACACGCTTCTGCTTTTAATGATTAATCTAAAATTTGAAGTTTTACCGTTTTGCGTCCCCAATTTAAAGCTGAGCTTTGAGATGCCATAAATAAATCAACGCGAGTACCTTTAATGGCACCGCCAGTATCTCCAGCAATTGCTTCTCCGTAACCTTCTACGTATACGCGAGAACCTAATGGAATCACGCGAGGATCAACTGCAATTACTTTTCGATTAGGATTTGACCTTAGGTCGATGCCTGTAGCAGTGATTCCGCTGCAGCCCGCACAGTAAGCAGTATAAGCTGTTGCTTCAACCGTAATCTCTTTCGAAACCGACTTACTTTCTTGCTCTGGAGCAGGTGCCGGCGTTGAAGTCGACGGTGCTGAAGTTGACGGTGTTGAAGGAGCAGCAGGTGATGGCGTTGATGGTTTCGCCTGAGCTGCAGCTTGTCCGCCTACTTGTAGCACTTGATTAATGTAAATCGTATTAGACGATAAGTTATTCCACTGTTTTAATTGAGAAATTGAAATGCCGTGTCGCTGTGCTACGCTCCACATTGTATCTCCAGGCTGAACTTTATAACTTTTACTGTTGCTAGGAGCCGGGGATGCCTGCGTTTCGTTTGTTTTTTCTTGTACAGGTGCTGAAGGTGATGATGAAACTGTTCCTGTTCCGTTTATTTTTAATACTTGATTCACATAAATTAAATGACTAGATAAGTTATTCCACTCTTTTAGCTGCTGTACAGAAGTACCGTTGTTTTTAGCGATACGATAAAGCGTGTCACCTGATTTTACTGTATATGTATGATTTGAAGATGTTGTAGTTGGAGTTGAACTAGATGAAGAGTCAGTAGATGTAGATCCAATTTGTAATGTTTGGTTTGCATAAATTAGTGTGGAAGAAAGACCATTCCACTTTTTTAAGTCTTCAACTGTTACATTATGCTGCTGTGAGATGCTGAATAACGTTTCTCCAGCTTTTACTTTATGCGTGTCTGTGTCAGCCGATGCTGCGTCTGCAATTCCAATTGATACTAAAGCTGTGGCCCCTAATGTAAAAATGTGTTTTTTCATCTAATAATTCTCCTTTATTTCCAATAGTTGTCTCTTATTCTATCAGCAATATGTAACAAACTCATGACAAAATGGTAGGTTTTATATTACAAGTTTGTAACAATACGTCTAAAAATATAGAAAAAACGCAGTTTTTTTACGATTATGATGAAAAAAGTCTTAATTTGTCTGGAGAGATAGACTAGTAAAAAAGGTATTCTGCTTTTATAAAAATGAAGAAGAAAGAAGCTATGCTATATTCAAATGACATGATAGAATAGACAAGTTAGAAATGAACGGATAAAAAGGGAGTTAGACATCTATGGAAAAACGCGCTATCTCTTCATATTTAAAAGCATGGGTGCGCGCACTTTCAATTGAGATTAATTATATGAAGAAACACGGCGGAGAAAAGTATACGGTAGGAAAAGGAGAGTACTTAGGGCAGCAGGGAGATGCGTATCTTTACCGGTTTGAACGCACAGCCGATTTATACCTTTTTGATGGAGCTCAGGTACGCCTTGTCCACCAGCATAAAGAAAATAAAGGAGAAGTTATCGGAACGGAAGGATTTGATTTGTACCTTAAAATAGATGCGTTTATTGGACAAGAAGTAGACGAACTCGATATATATAACGAACCATGGGAATTATTGCAGGCGCTCATTGATAGACTGACGGAAGCAAAAGACTACAAGCAAAAAATAGTAAGAATCAAACGTCTTATGAGAGGCGATAGTCCTGTTCGTCATAAGGAGTATACGTCTAAGAACGCTCTTCATGAAGTGTTGCTGCGAGCGCGTTATAACCGTACTACTTATATTTGGGGGCCTCCTGGAACAGGGAAAACATATACGCTGTCCAAAATCGCGGCAAGCTATTACCGGAAATCAAAGCGGATCCTTTTATTATCTCACAGTAATGCAGCGGTGGACGGTTTGCTGCAAGAAACTGCACGTCAGTTAAAAAAGAAAGAAGCTTGGGAAAAAGGAAAACTCATTCGATACGGAGCAACAAAAAGCAGCGGCTTAGAAAATATAAAAGTAGAAGAAGTCATTGGAGAAGATGATCCGGATTTAGCTCAGGAGATGCGTGATTTGCAAGAAGAACGAGTTTACTTAAGCAGGTATCCCAATAGAGCTCACCAGCTTCAGCAAGTTAATAAAAAGCTAAACGCCCTTCGTAACAAGTGGATTGAAGCGGAGAAAAATGTTTTTGATCAAGCGTATATTGTAGGCACTACTTTATCAAAAGCGGCTATTGACCGATTACTTTATCAAAGTGAATTTGATATGGTTGTGGTAGACGAAATAAGCATGGCATATGCACCGCAAATTGCTTTTGCAGCTACGTTAGGAAAACGAATTGTCGTATGCGGCGATTTTAAACAGCTTCCCCCGGTATCTCAATCTTCTCATGCTGAAGTGAAGAAGTGGCTGCAGCGAGATTTATTTGAGCAGACGGGTCTTGTAGAGCAAGTAGAAAGCGGTGAGATCCACCCGCATCTTTTTATGTTGAAAAAGCAAAGAAGAATGCATAAAGATATCTCAGCTTTTACAAATCGCTATATTTACAGCAATCGAGTAGGGGATCATCCATCTGTCACAACAAGTCGAGAAGTAGTAGCAAGCAGCCGGCCGTTTGCTCATGAAGCAGCGCTTATGCTTAACATTGGTCAGTTGCATTCTTCCGCTATGCGAGATGTCGCTTCCGGTTCACGCTATAATGTGATAACGGCTGTTTTGGCGGTAAGTTTGATACTGCGGGCACGCAAAGCTTCTTCGGCTACTATTGGCTATGTGACCCCTTATAAGTCTCAAACTAAATTGATCAATGCATTTCTTCAAGATATTGAACCAGCCAGCGATATAATCGCAGCAACCGTACACAAATTTCAAGGCGCGGAACGAGATATCATGATTTTTGATACGGTCGATACAAAGCCGCAGTCAAAACCAGGTTTACTTTTAACAAATGAAAATAGCGACCGATTGGTAAATGTAGCGGTGACGCGTTCAAAAGGAAAATTTATGATGCTTTCAGACGAGTCGTTTGTCCAGCAGCGTGTACCAAAGGAGCGAGCGTTATGGAAGTTGGTCAACCACTTTAACGAAAATCAAAAAGTATACCAACCTCAGCAATTTTTAAAAGAAGTCATTCAGCATCGGAAATTGATTTGGTACCATCCATCGAACAGCAGTCAGTTAAAAAAAGATTTATATCAAGCTCGGCAGCAGATTTTATTGTGTATTCCTTATGCTTCGCTTGTTCCTCAAGAAATACGGGAGATGTTACATTCATTTAAAGGTGAAGTGACCGTTCTTACTCGTGAACCAAAAGAAGTTCGAATTGACGGTGCTCACGTCATTTCATCTGCTGTTCCGATGTCACTGCTTATCATCGATGAATCCACTATATGGATCAATATGCCTTACGGCGGAAAAAATGAAGCGTTTATGGCAGCTAGAATTGAGTCAAAGCTAGGCGCTAAACAGCTTATTCGGTCAATTGATTTTACAGAAGATAAAACAAGAAATCAAGAAACAAAAATGCATATAGAAACAAATAAACCACAATATTCTTTGAGTAATTACCTTCGCAGCTGGGATCGCTGTGAATCCTGTCAGCATATGCGAGAAGTAGAGATAACAAAAAAAGGAAAAGTAAGGTTTATTTGCTATTATTGCGGGAAAACAAGTGGGGCAACACGTTTATTAGTGGAAAAATATTTAAACTACGTACATGCTGTATGTAGAGCATGCAAGCAGCCGATGAACGTAGAGTATGATGAAAATAAAGGCGTCTACGCATGTTGTCCATCGTGCAAAAAAGAAGTTTTGCCTAGAGATCTATTGTAACTTTAGGAAAAGGGCGTGATCTTATCGTTTACTCTCGTAGTGTAGCGGCTTTAGCTGATTGTTTGCTAGAAGGAGACGTTCAAAAAAGCTGGCTGCTCATTGCTATATATATAGAAGAAGGCCATTCTTCAACTGACGTATATACGTTTCTGACAGAAGCGATGTATGAGATAGGGAAAAGGTGGCAAGAAAATAAAATTTCAGTCGCGGACGAGCATTTGGCTACTGCAACCTGTGACTATGTGTTAACTCGCTTTCAGCTATCACAGCATCAATTGCTTCAGCGTAATCGAGCACTTCTTTTTTGTATTGAAGGAGAAGAGCATTACTTAGGCATTAAAATGATTGCAGGACTTATGAGCGAACACGGATGGGAAGTTAAAAACTTAGGAGCAAACTTGCCGCTGCCGTTCGCTCTAAAAAGCATTGAAAGATGGGATCCTGATGTAGTATGTTTGTCCGTCTCACAAGTGCATTTGCTGCCTGATTTACAAAAATACATTGCTGAGATTGAAAGCATGTCGCAAAGTCCTCTTGTATTAGTGGGCAGCAGGCTTCTCAGCACGCATGATTTATCGGCTTCAGGATCTTCAAAAACTATATTCATTAATCATATTCAAGCTTTTAAAGACTGGCTTCTAATCAACAATAAAGAAAGTTCGACGCAAGATAAAATGTTAGTAATGGGGGAAGAAATATGATCAGTTTGCCGATTCAACACATTCCGGTTCCAATGTTTTTACTCAATAAAGACAACGAAATAATTGAATTTACACCAAGCGTCACGAAAAATTTCCCGCCTGTTCAGAACTTTTTAGATCTAGTTGATGAAGACAGCCAAGAAAAAGTAAAAAGAGCACTCCAGGGAAAGGAAGAAGTGCAAATCGAAGTAAATATGCGCACGTTTTCCAACCCGGTTGCTCTTTTTGATTTTCATTTTAAGCCTGAAGCGTACCATTCGCTGCATGCTGTTTTCTGCTATCCTATTCATGAGCATATGATGAGTGTTCAATCAACCCTTCAACAGTTTCGCTCTATACTTATGCAAGACTCACCACAAGTGAACCAAGGTTTTTCGGTCAGAGAAACAGATGTAGAAACGGCGAAAAAAATGCAGCTAGTTGATCTTCAGCGTCATTTTCGAGAAATGAAAACAAATGTGCTAACCATTCAAGACCTCCTAAGTATTATCCGCTCCGACGTAATTGAAGCAGGAAAAGGAGAGTATATTGAATTGGTCTCTACACATTTGTTTGACATTCAAGATTTAATTAATCAGGAGCTTGACTGCTTAAGACAGAAGAACAAAGTACATTAAGAAAGCGGCAATCGGATTTCTACCGTTGTTCCTTTGCCTTCTTCACTATCATACGAAATGCTTCCTTTATGATTACTAATGATTTTATGACTCACCATCAATCCTAATCCTGTTCCTTTTTCTTTTGTTGTATAGAAAGGCTCGCCAATTCGTGTTAATCGATCTTTCGGCATGCCTTTTCCTTCATCTATCACTTGGACGACTACTTGATTTGTATCTGGATCAAATTTAGATACCACTAGAATAGACCCGGGGTCATCCATCGCTTCAATAGAATTTTTCACCATGTTGATAAATACTTGTTTCATATCTTTTTCAATACAATGAACAACAGGTAATTTTTCTTCAAAATCCGTTGAAATAGTAATGTTTTTAAGAATGGCCTGTGTATGCAGCAGTGTACATACGTCTTGAAGAATTAAATTTATCTGCTTATTTTCATATTTTACGACTTCGGGTTTGGCTAGAATGAGCAGTTCGCTAATAATCAGCTCTAAGCGATTAAACTCGGACATCATGACATCCATATATTCTTTTTTATACGTTTCTTCTTGCATCATAAGCTGTAAAAAGCCCTTTAATGATGTAAGAGGGTTTCGTATTTCATGGGCAATGCCGGCAGCCAGCTGTCCAAGTGCTGACAGCATCTCTGAATTTTTGAGCATCATTTCCGACTGTTTGCGCTGTGAAATGTCTTCACTTAAACCAATGTAATGGATGATTTCATCTTGATCATTTTTAACAGGCATTAAGGCTAACTGTTCCCAAACGGTTTCTCCGTCTTCTTGAACGTAGGAAATTTCTCCGTTCCATTTTTCTCCTCTGTATACTTCATTCCAAATTTTAGGGAATCTTTTAACGCCTAGCTTTTTTGTATATAAGTCGTAGAGGTGCAGCCCAAATACTTCTTGCGGCGCATGCTTTTGCTCCATGAATTTTTGATTAATGTACTTAATTTTACCTTGATGATCGGTAATAAAAATGCCCGTAGGACTGTGAGCTACTGCAAATGATGTAATAGCCAATTCTTCATTTGATCGTTTAATTTCTGTAATATTAATAAACGTGATAACTACACCGTTAATTAAATTCTCATTCGTACGATAAGGCATCATTTTCATGCTATACCATTGGTTATCGTAGCTTTGAATTTCTTTTTGAAGGGTGTTATTTGTTCTTAAAACGTGCATTGCGTCCTCGATTAGATGGTCATATCTAAAGTTATGCGAAATATGAAAGAAAGGTCTTCCGATATCTTGATGAAGAACGTTGATCACTGTTTTCGTTTCCGGCGTAAATAATTTAATATTCAGCTGCTCGTCTAAAAAGATGGTAGCAATAGTTGTACTGATTAATAAATTATCAATATCGTTGTTTAAGTCCGTTAATTCTTCAATCTTTCGCTCGTACTGGTTGTTAACACTAATTAACTCTTCATTAACAGACTGCAATTCCTCATTTGTGGACTGCAGCTCTTCGTTGGAAGCAATCAGTTCTTCGTTCGTGGACTTTAGCTCCTCATTTGCTGTTTCTAGCTCTTCAATCGTCGTTTGCAAATGCTGCTGAGTGTAATGAAGCTCTTGCTCTAAATCTACTACAAGCTCACTAATAGAGCTTGTTTGATTAAGAAACATGGGCTCTTCCTTATCAATAATGGCACTATCTGTCTGTTCATCAAACATAAGTAAGTAAAGAGAGTGATTTGTTGGAAGGGCAGATATCGTAATATTAAAACGGCGCTGCACGTTGTTTATGACAAATTCAATGTGCTGACAGCATACGCTCATACCTTGCTCTTTTACGCGTTTAATAGCTGCTCCAATGGCTAAAGAGACGTGAACGGGAACCATTTTGAAAATGGTATAATTAATCTTCCCCACAGGAACGTTAATAAGCTGAGTCGCTTCTTTTGAACAAAATATCACTTCGTTGTATTCATTTAATACAAGACAAGGGCTCATAAAATGATCAATCATTGACTGATACATCTCATCCAATTTAAGCGAAGGAAGAGGCTTATAAAGTTGACTTGGCAGCGGTACGCTAGAAAAATCACCTTCATGCAAGCTGGATTTTGAAAGATTAAAAGCTCCTGTAATTTGTCGGCTGGGCTGCCCCGAACGTTTAAATATTTTCCACTTACTGTTGATAGGGCGGAACAAATCAGACAAATTTCCCGTTGTTTCACTAGGGCCTAAAAAAAGTACGCCTTCTTCTGTCAAAGAAAAATGAAAAAGAGACAGAATGCGCTGCTGCAGTTCAGCTTGGAAGTAAATCATCATATTTCGACAGCTGATTAAATCAACGTTTACAAAAGGCGAGTCTTTTCCTATATTATGCGGGGCAAAAACAATCATTTTACGGATTGTTTTTTTAACTTGATAACCACCGTGTTTTGTTTGCTCAAAATATTCATTAATCTGAGCTGCTGAGAAGGAATGAACTTCCGCTTCTTCATAAATGCCTTGACTCGCTCTTTTGATTGCATGACGATCGATGTCCGTAGCAAAGATTCGGACATCGAAATAACGGTTGATTGTTGATAAATAGTCATGAAGCAAAATAGCTAATGTATATGCTTCTTGACCAGTAGAACAACCTGCTACCCAGATGCGGATTTCATCTTCTTGGCTATGAATCTTTCTTTCAACTAATTGAGGGATGACTTGTTCTTCAATAATAGAGAATGCTTCTTTATCTCTAAGAAATTGCGTCACTCCAATCAGCAGGTCTCGCTGCAGTTCGACGATTTCTTCGGCTTCCTTACATAAATAGTCCCGGTACTCTTCCATCGTTTGAGAGGGCGGATCGAGTAAAGCCATTCTTTTTTCAAGTCGTCGCAGCACCGTGTTTTTTTTGTACATAGAGAAGTCGATGCCTGTTTTCTTCTTTATTAATGAATAAATGTATTGCAGCGTTTCTTCATTATATGTAAATTCAGTTTGGCTGACATGCGTTTGCACAAGGTCAGGCATATCAGCAGGAGAAAGAATATAATCAGCAAGGTGTGCATCAATAGCGCTTAGGGGCATATCTCTGTACTTTGCTGTGCTTTCATCTTGTACAAGTACAGTTCCGCCATACTCTCTTATCGTTTTTGCTCCTCCTGTTCCATCATTTCCTTTTCCCGATAAAATAATGGCTGTGCACCGGTGTTTTTTTGCAGCGGCCAGAGAATGAAAAAAGGCGTCAATCGGATACTTTACCTGATCATTTTCTTCATAAGGACGAAGGTGAAGAGTATGATCCACAACGGTCACATAATGATGGGGAGGATTTAAATAAATTGTGTCTTCTTGTAAAGTCATCCCGTCTTGTGTCAGTTTGATATTCATTCCTGTTTTTTTTGCTAAAAGTTCGGGCATAAAACTTTTATATTTAGAGGAAAGGTGCTGTACAATAATAAACGCCATTCCATTTGGTGAAGGCATATTAGCGAAAAACTGCTCAATAGCTTCTAACCCTCCGGCAGAAGCGCCAATTCCCACAACGTGTAAATCCTGTTTCTCTATTCCTTCTGAAGACGATGGAACTGTAGAAAACGAGTTGTTCTTCATAATAGAACCTCCAATAATGTTTCGACACTTCCTAGATTGTATGTCGTTTTGTTTATTTTAATGTCGACAGCACAGCGTGGTTTACATCAAAAGTAAATTTTTCAAAAAAAACCAAGATGCTGGTACATAGGTTCATTTTAGCAAACCTATTATATTGTTCAAATAACGTTTTCAAAATTCCTCTATTTTTCGCAAAAAAATTTTAAAGTCCAAACTATGTAATATGCCCCGATTTTCCTTATATAAACGTATTTTTATAAAAAAAATCGTTTTTTTTTTGCAGAAAAAAATATTTAAAAAAGTTTTGTTTACGCTTACATACGCATAAGGTTATACGCTCAAGGAGGAAAAAAACGGTTAAATTCAACTTGACACTCTTTTTCAGCATGTTACTATAGGAACCGTTGAAAGAAACGAGAACAAAAATACGAACAAATGACAGGGGAGATTTGATGGATCAAAAACAAAAAGTTGCTTTTTTAGGTGCTGGATCAATGGCAGAAGCGATGATTTCTGGTATGGTCAATGCAAAGAAATTACCTGCTGAAAATATTATCGTAACAAATCGCAGCAATGATGCGCGACTGCACGAACTTGAAAATAGATATGGTATCAAAGCAGTAAAGCGCAGCGAGCTGAAAACAGATGACATTGACGTTTTTATTCTAGCGATGAAGCCAAAAGGCGCTGAAGAGGCATTAAACGAATTAAAGCCTCAAATCAACAAAGACCAGCTTGTCCTATCTGTTCTTGCAGGGATTTCATCTTCTTACATGGAAGAGTTATTGCATGATGAACAGCAGGTCATTCGAGTGATGCCGAATACATCAAGTATGATTCAGCAATCAGCAACGGCTATATCTCCAGGTCAATATGCTGCAATGGATGCTGTGCTAACAGCAAAAGAGCTGCTTTCTGCAATCGGAAAAGTGTACGTGATTGATGAGCCTCAAATGGACATTTTCACAGGAATTGCCGGAAGTGGACCCGCTTATTTTTATTTCCTTATGGAGCATATCGAAAAAGCAGCTAAAGAAGAAGGTCTCGATCCTGAGCTAGCACGTGAAATTGGCGCCCAAACCATTTACGGTGCAGCAAGAATGATGATGGAAAGAGATGAAACGCCGACGGAGCTTCGTGAAAATGTGACGTCTCCAAACGGTACAACAGCAGCTGGTTTAGACGCCTTAGCTAAACACGGCGGCGGAGAAGCAATGATGCAAGCAGTCAAAGGAGCATCAAAGCGTTCAAAAGAAATGAGTGCTCAACTACAAAAAGTGGCAAGTACTAATTAATTCGTCACTTATCTTCTTCGTGAATTCCTCACCACAAAAAAATAATCATAAACAAGAAAACATACAGAACACACTAGGAGTGATTTGATGAGTCCCGACAATAAGAAGCGGGTTGTAATTAAAATTGGAAGTAGTTCATTAACAAGTTCACACGGTGAAATCAGCAGACGGAAGCTCGAGCGCCTTGTGGATCAAGTCGTAGACTTAAAAGACAGCGGTCATGAAGTGCTATTGGTTTCATCAGGAGCTGTAGCTGCAGGATACCGCAAGCTTGGCTGCTTAGAGCGACCTAGCTCTTTACCTGAAAAACAAGCAGCTGCCTCAATTGGTCAAGGACTGTTAATGGAGGCTTATTCAGAACTGTTTCTATCACATGGATACGTTGCTTCTCAAATCTTAATTACGAGAGACGATTTTTCAGACGAAAATCGTTACAACAATGCACGAAATACAATTAATGTGCTGTTAGAACGTGGTATCGTACCAATTGTCAATGAAAACGACACGGTAACCATCAATCGATTAAAATTTGGCGACAATGATACACTTTCAGCTAAAGTTGCTGGACTAGTGGATTCCGACCTGCTTATTATTTTATCGGATATCGATGGCTTATACAGCGCAGACCCTCGTCAGGATCCAAATGCAAAATTAGTTCCTCATGTAGGGGAAATCACGCAAGACATCGAAGAATCTGCAGGAGATTCAGGAAGTTCAGTTGGAACAGGCGGTATGCGCTCGAAAATTGACGCGTTCAAAATCGCTATGGCGTCAGGAATTCCAGCATTTTTAGGAAGAGCTGGCGTGCCAAACATTTTAACACAAGCGGTTGACGGGGATGCAACAGGAACGTATTTTGAATCTGAAGATGATTCTGCGAACCTTAATCAGAAAAAGCAGTGGATTGCGTTTAACTCTGGTCCTGAAGGGGAAATAGTAGTCGAAGATGCCGCGAAACGTGCAATTATTGAAGATAAAGAGCCTTTACTTCGCGAGCATGTTAAATATATTAAAGGCCACTTTAGTGAACGAGCAGTTGTACGTATTCTAGATAAAGATGACAATGAGCTGGCTCTTGGCGTGACAAATTATTCATCTGATGAACTTGCACTGAATGAGCCAATTGATCAACCGATTGTTGACAGCGAAGGTCTAGTGTGTCACTTAGAAATTCCAGTACCGGTCGGTTTGTAAGCAAACATGCTGTAAAGAAAAGGAGCCCTTCCTTTTCTTTGCATGATTGCATTTACCTCTTATGCCTCACACTTTAAAATCAAACAAAACTAAAACGAATCCAGGAGTGATTTGGTGTTACAAACAAATGAAACGTATTCAGTAGAAGAACAAGCTATTTCAGCAAAAAAAGCAGCTAAGCAATTAAGTTTACTAACAACAAAGCAAAAGAACGATGCGCTGTTAACGATTGCTTCTACACTTGAAAGCAACACGGAGTATATTTTAAAAGCAAATGAAGTAGACTTAAAAAACGGGAAAGAAAAAGGTTTTGACGAAGCGCTTATGGACCGCCTTGCTCTTTCAGCGGAACGTGTAAAAGAATTTGCAAACGGCCTTCGTGAAGTTGCTGAGCTAGATGATCCAACAGGCGATATTTTATCAAGCTGGACATTGGATAACGGTCTAGATGTAAAGCAAGTACGGGTGCCTCTTGGCGTGATCGGAATGATTTATGAAGCACGTCCAAACGTAACGGTAGATGCAACAGGGCTAGCGTTGAAATCTGGAAATGCTATTGTGTTAAAAGGCGGCTCTTCAGCTATTTCATCTAACCAAGCTATCGTGGACATTATTCATAAAGCTCTTGATGAAACGCCAATTCCTAAAGAAGCGGTACAGTTTATTTCAAGTACAGATCGTGCGGCTACGCAAGAATTATTTACAATGAAAGAGCATATTGACGTGCTGATTCCGCGCGGAGGGGCTTCATTGATTCAAGCGGTCGTCAATAACGCAACCGTTCCCGTGTTAGAAACGGGAGTCGGAAACTGCCATATTTACATCGATGAAAAAGCTGACGTTAAGAAGGCCATTCCGATTTTAATTAATGCAAAAACAGATCGACCAGCGGTGTGTAACGCAGCAGAAACGGTTCTTGTACACAAAAACTGGCTCGATTCTCATAAAGATGAATTGATTCAAGCATTCAACGATCATAGTATTGAAGTATATGGTGACAAAGCGACAGTAGGTGAAATTCCTGGAGCAAAACCAGCGGCTGAAAAAGACTGGGCTGAAGAGTATTTACGCTTAGCAATTGCGATGAAAGTAGTAGAGAGTGTGGATGAAGCGATTGACCATATCGAAACATATGGAACAAAACACTCCGAAGCCATCATTTCAGAAGATGAACAAGCCGTTTCACGCTTTATGTCATTAGTTGATGCAGCCGCACTGTATCATAATGCATCTACGCGCTTTACTGACGGAGGAGCTTTAGGATTTGGAGCTGAAATTGGGATTTCAACTCAAAAGCTTCATGCACGTGGTCCAATGGGACTTCCTGCACTTACGACAATTAAATATATTATGAGTGGAAACGGACAAACTCGATAAGCAATCAAAAGCGAGCCTAATCATGTGCTCGCTTTTTTTTTATGAAAAGCAAAACAAGTAAATGGAAGCTGATTTGTAAAAAAATATAAACTCTGTTATAATAGTAAAATATATAATTTTTGTGATCTTCATTTTTGTTCTTTTCAGACTATCCCGTTGTTTTAAGAAAAGCAACTGCTACCTGCTTTGTTATAACTTCATTTTTATTTTAGTCTTTCAAGACGCCGTATTATTCCTCAAAGATTGATTTACGGATGTATAGTATCACTTTATCTTGCACCATTTACCGCATTTACACGCTAAGTTAATCTTCATTTATTATCCACTTAAAAAGTACTGTTTAAAGGAGACGATGTGTATGTATAATCGTAAAAATTTAGAGCCGGCTGTTATTGAAGAAACAAAAGTTTGGGAATGTACATCAGATACGTGTAATTGTTGGGTTCGAGATAACTTTAAAAGCGGAGATCAGCCAACTTGTCCAATTTGCAAAAGCGAAATGAAGCAAGCTGTAAAAGAGCTGCAGGTTATTCATAATCCTAGAGTCATTGATTAATAACTTTTAGGAAGACGTTTTTTGAAAGGGGTTTGTGGATGTTTCTGGGAATTGATCATGTTCAGCTTCTTGGTCCAGAAGGATGCGAGCAAGAAGCAAGAAATTTTTATGAAAATCTTTTAGGAATGAAAACTGTTCTTAAGCCGGAAAATTTAAGGCACAGAGGCGGCATATGGTTTCAATGTGGGACTCAAGAAGTGCATATCAGTATTCAAGATGACTACATACCTGCTAAAAAAGCGCATCCAGCTTTTGTCGTGGAAGATATCAAGACGCTTAGACGTAAATTGGCACATTCGGGCTGCGTTCTTTCTGAAGAAGAGCCTATTGCAGGGAGAGAGCGTTTTTTTGTCCATGACCCGTTTGGAAATCGATTAGAATTTTTACAATATGACAAATAAAAGACCTCCAAGCGGAGGTCTTTTATTTTAGGGCTTTATCTAAATAGGTATATACCGTTTCTTTGCTAATTAATACTTCGTTCTCTCGGTCTTTATCTTTTTGCCATTTTTCTCGCGCTTTTGCTAATACTTCTTCGGCTTGCTCCTTGGGAATGACAATCACTCCACCGTCATCACCTGCAATAAAGTCTCCAGGACGGATTTTTACGCCCCCGCAGGAAATGATCTCGTTTACCTTTCCTTTTTCTTTTTTGCTGCTTGCTGCGATCGTAGAGCCCTTACAAAATACGGGGAAATCGAGCTTTTCGATGTCTTCTTGATCTCGTATAACCCCATCTAGTACAATACCGCTTATTCCAACAAGCTTCGCCATGGCTACTACGAAATCTCCTGCTAAGGCACGGTTACAGTAGCTTTTACCATCAATAACGAGCACACTTCCCGGCTCCGCTAGTCGAATCGCTTCAAGCACTGAGTAATTATTGCCAGCGGGCGTATCTACGGTAAGAGCCGGCCCGAATAGTTTGTAATGACGCTGCAAGGGCTTAATAGAAAAGTCTAAGTGGTTGGCACCTTCCATTGCATCTGATAAATTTGCTGTTGATAATGGGAACTGTTCATTCAGCATCGTATCTCTCCTTTTTAACTTTAGTCTATCTATACATATTCATATAAGAGAAAGCTCTTATTTATGAAAGGGGGAGTAGATAACATTTGACTACGAATCGACTACAAACGTGCAATATTAAAACTTTTCGTATTCAATTTTTTATGCCATTTACTATATTTTTGAGACGCTGTTTCCTGTATGACATTCGTCATTTAAACTCATATCTCCTTTATTACCAATAGGAGCGAAGGGAGCGTATAAAGGTATTTTTAAAAGAGGGGACTTGCTACAGAACTCTGTGAAAGTAATATGCTGGGCGAAGTGTAAAATAAGCGTTAACGAAGATGAAGAGTCTTTGTTAGTTTTATAAATTTCACTGATGTGTACATAAAAGGGTCTTATATCCATATGAAACGCGTCTAAATGTTTAATCCTGTGAACATTTAATGGAGCTTTATGCATTTTTATATAAAAAAGTGAAACCTTTTGGTATGATGAAACGTAGGAACATATATGGAAATCATATATGAAAAAACATATGTGACGTTAGTCATTTAGTGGAGGGAAAGCAATGGTAAAAAAATTATTGGCCGCATTTATCGCATTAGCGGTTGTGTTTTCACCAGTCGGTGGATCACTTATTCATGACGGTTCAAACGTAGCAAGTGCAAAAGGGTATAAATCAGGAAAGCGCTCTTTTGACAGCGGAAGCAATAACCAATCAAGCTTATTTAAAAACAATAACAGTAATTCGGTTAAGCAAAACAATACGTCTAAAAACTCATCATCTAAAAGTACAGCAGCTGGTTCAAAGCGCGGCGGCTTAATGAAAGGTCTTTTAATGGGAGGAATTGCGGGCTTATTATTTGGAAGCTTATTATCTAGCTTAGGACCATTAGGCCCAATTTTAGGCTTTATGGTAAATATGCTTGTGATTGTAGCTTTAATTCTTCTTGTAGTAAAGTTATTCCAAAGCGTACGTAGCAACAAGCGTAAAAATGAGGAAGTGAAATCTTGGAGACAATAAAAATTTCTGAACAAGATATTATCAATGCGATGTGTTTGTATATCGCAGAAAAAAAACAAGTTCAGCCTCAAGAAGTAGAGATTGAGCTAATGTATGATGATGACTACGGTTTTTCAGCAGAGTCATACGTGCATGATCGTAAACAGGTTCATATTACTTTGAACATTATCGAAGCGCTGCGCTATTGGCTGGATACGGAAATGAACGTAGACCCATACGCAGCAGGACTAGAACTGGAATTAGACGATGAAGAAGGCATTATCGCTTTTGCTAAATTAAGTCGATAAAGAAATCTTCAATGAAAAACCCGCTCACTTGAGCGGGTTTTTTTATCATGATTTTACCTGTTCGTTGGAACTGGACTTATCGCTTTTTTTAGTGAAAAACCACCAGTTGGCATCTCCAAGCAATTTCATAAGAGAAGGGACAAGAAGCATTCTGACAATCGTTGCATCGATAAATATAGCTAAGGCAATTCCTACACCCATTTGTTTAACAGGCGTTACGTCTGTAAAAGCAAAGGCTCCTGTAATGACAATCATGATTAAAGCAGCGCTCGTAATGATTTTACTAGTGGAAGCTAGGCCTTCTACCGTTGCTACATTGTTATCCTTCGTTTGATGATACACTTCGTGAATGCGTGAAATCAAAAAGACTTCGTAGTCCATGCTAAGCCCAAATACAAGGCCGAAAACAAAGACCGGCAGCACTAAAGCAATATTGGATTGGGTAAGACCTAAATGTCCATTTTGAAACAGCCATACAAGTAAACCAAACGTAGCTGCTAAGCTTAAAATATTCATAATGATAGCTTTTAAAGGAATCAGGACGGAACGAAAAGCAATCATTAAAATGACATACGTTGAAAATAAAACAAGAGCCAGGCCATAAGGCGCCTTTTCATAAATTTCATCAAATATTTCTTGTTCGAATTTTGGATAGCCGCCAATATGAACGGTGAAAGGTGAACGTTTCTCTTTCCATTTTCGAACAAAATCTTTTGCTTGATCTGAATTTTGGTCTGTATCTAGCGTAGCTTTTATGAGCATATAATGTTCGTTAATAAACGAATCTACAGCTGGCTTTGTCTGCGCGCTTATCTGCGGGTTGTTCAGCATAGCTTGAAGCTGATCACTGGATTTTACGTTTAAAGCGGTAGAAATAGAATCAACTTGCTTAACTAACGAATCTTCTTTTAATTGTTTTATAAAAGTAAAGGCATTTGTTAAAGGCTTTTCCTTCAGCATATCTTGCTTAGCTTCTAACACAAAATAAACGTCTGCCGTGTTTTTATTTATAAACGTATCGTTATACGTGTCAAAAGCTTGACGAGACTCGTATTTTGTTGGCAGTGCTTCTGAAGATGGTATTTCTAGATGCATGTCTCGAACGGGAATAAGTGCTACTAACAGAATAATAAGAGAAACAATCGTCATAGCTACAGGTTTTTTCATGACAAATGTAGCGAATGAACGCCACCTAGACTGACCGCCTTGTTCACTGACTTTTAGGATGCGTAAACGATTAATGCGTGTACCTAGTATAGCCAGTATGGAAGGAAGCAGCGTAAGAGCTGAAAACACAGCAATAAAAACAACAGCCATTCCTCCAAGAGCGACGTTTTGAAAAATATCAACTTGAATAAACAGCATTCCCGCTAATCCAATAAATACGCATAATCCGGAGAAGATGACCGAGCGTCCCGCTGTTTGAATGGTGATTTTGATTGCTTGTTCTACCGATTTTGTTTGAATTTCTTCTTTAAAGCGATTAATAAATAAAAGGGCAAAGTCAATACTAAGAGCTAATCCAATCATTGGAATCACGTTTAAAATGAAGATGGACAGCTCTGTGTACGGATGAAAGAAATAGACAACGCCCATGGTGGTAACGACGGTTACAATTCCTATCATAAGAGGAATTGCAGCGGCTACCACGCCGCCAAAAGCTAGAAGAAGCACAACTAAAGCAACAGGAATACCAATGGCTTCTGCTTTTGCTAAATCTGCTTGGCTTGCTGTATTCATATCTTTTTCAATAATAGGACCACCGGTTAATTTTACACTAACTTCTTTTTCTTCAGATGAAAGAGTTCTGATCTTTTCTACTCGTTTATCCATCGTTCCATCATCGTGATTAAAGTGGATAATTCCATACGCTGTGCTTCCTTTTATCATCTTGTTAGAAGCCGTTGGTATGTCAACTTTCGACGCGTCTGATTTGTCCTTTGCTTTTTGCATATACTGAGCGATCGTTTGCTGGAATTTCGAGTCAGAAACTCCGTCTTTTTTTTTAAACAAAACGATGATCTGAGCTTCGCTAACATCAAATTTATTAACTAAAAGCTGCTCGGTATCTTTATACATTCCTTTCATTTCAAATCCGTTTCCTCCAAGCACAGAAGGAAGCTTAGCCGCATAAAAGCCAAATCCGACAATTAGGATGACCCACAGTAGTAATAAAATTTTTCTGCCCGCATATAATGCGTTCGCTATTTTATTCATATTAACCTCCAATTTTTTGTACAGTTACTAGACTATTTTATACTAACAGTTATTGTAATTAGAAGAAGTATTGTGTTTTTTTGTTTTTCTTGCCTGAAAAAGCTTTTCAGATACATGCGCAGGGGTGTTTCCTTAGCAAAATCGTGTTTATGTTTCAGGCGATTTAGGGAACACTGTATATAAATGCACGAAGGGGGATTTAAAAAGATGCAAATGAAACAGCCAGCTAAAATGACGAATAGTTATGGATGTAAAAATGAGTATGATACATTAAAACGCGTGGTCGTTTGTCCACCTACATATATGAAAATTGAAGAAATTATTAATGAAACACAAAAGCATTATGCGGACGAAAACATTGATGAGAGCTTAGCTTCAAAGCAGCACCGTCAATTTGTCGAATGTCTTCAAAAAGAAGGGATTGAAGTCATCGGACTATCTGCACAAGAGCCATTTCCAGAACAAGTATTTACACGGGATATTGGCTATACGCTCGGAGATACCGTTATTGTCACGAAAATGGGCAGCGAAATTCGAAGCGGAGAAGAACAAGTGCTAGCCGATTGGCTGCAGCAGCAAGGTATTCCTTTCCATCAGGTACCGGACCACTCCATTGAAGGTGGAGATGTGCTGATTGATGGACAAGCTATTTTTATTGCACTCAGCGACCGTACAAGTAAAGAAGGCGTGGAGCATATCCAAGAGCTGCTTCCAGCGTATGAGGTTGTTCCTATTCCTATTGATCGGTCTTATCTTCATCTTGATTGTGTGTTAAATATTTTATCACCTACAGAAGCGCTTGTATTTTCACCCGCTTTACATGAGAAAGAATTAAATTTACTTCGCATGAAATATGACTTAATTGAAGTAACAAAAGAAGAGCAGTTTACGATGGGAACCAATGTATTATCCATCGGTAATCAACGGGTGATCAGTCTGCCAATAAATACAGAAGTGAATGAAGAGTTAAGGAAACGAGGCTATAAAGTGATTGAAGTTGATATATCTGAAATTATTAAGTCCGGCGGTTCTTTCCGCTGCTGCACAATGCCTCTTGAACGAGTGTAGAAAAGCTTAAAAAGAAAAAAAAGATCTCGGCGATAGCCAGGGATCTTTTTTTTGAAGGATGTTGTATAAAATTTCAAGTGAAAGGAACATTAACCTATATAAGCTGTTGAAGGAAAGGAGTGATAAACATGGCAAATCGTAATCCTATTTTAGTTCAAGGTGCTGAACAGCTTCTTGATCAGTTAAAAACGGAAATCGCGGGAAGACTTAACGTTCAGCTTGGCGCTGAGCAGACGGCTCGCGCAAATGGTTCTGTTGGTGGAGAAATGACGAAGCATCTTGTTGCAATGGCGCAGCAGCAATTAAGCGGTGCACAAGGACACATTCGCTAGTCTGCTCTACATAAACACTTTGATGAAAAGTTCTGGCTCTTTTGAGCCGGAACTTTTTTTGTGTAGGAAACATCATTCTACTTTCTCATGGTCGCTTGATTTGAGATTTTGCTCGAAATTCTCCACTTTCAAGGTTGAAAAGTGCATAAAATGGGAAAAGAACAAAAAAAGAGAAAGTAGAGGTTTATCATGAAAAAGCTATTATCATTCGGAAAAAGTCTTGGTAAAGAAATTCAAGAAGACCAAGCAACGGGACTAGCGGCTGAGCAAGCCTATTATTATATGCTATCATTATTCCCTATGCTTATTTTACTGATATCGATTGTTCCGTATCTATCTATTAAACCGGCAGAGGCAATCGATCTTCTTCAAAGCGTTATGCCGGGAGAAACGGCTGCAATCTTTAAGGATAACGTAGCTCAATTTGTAAGCCAACCAAACGGCGGGTTACTGACTGTAGGGATTTTAGGAACCATTTGGTCCGCTTCAAACGGTATGAACGCCTTTATTCGTGCAATGAACCAAGCCTACGATGTGAAAGAACAGCGCTCGTTTATTAAAGTAAGAGGCTTGTCCATTCTTTTAACAATTGGATTAATTGTAACAATTGTTGTATCGCTTCTTTTACCAGTGTTCGGAGGGGTTTTGTTAAATTGGATAAGCGAATGGTTTTCTCTTCCTTCAGGTACAACAGTGGTTTTAAATATTCTGCGCTGGATTGTTGGTGTCGGCATTATGGTACTTGTTTTATCCGTATTATACAGATTAGCGCCAAACAAAACATTTCCTTTTGCTCACGTATGGCCCGGAGCACTCGCTGCTACGCTGCTATGGCAGCTGACATCTTTAGGGTTCTCATTTTACGTAAGCAACTTTGGCAATTATTCTGCTACTTATGGAAGCTTAGGAGGCGTAATTGTTCTGATGCTTTGGCTATTTTTAACGGGGTTAATTCTCGTCATTGGAGGAGAGATTAATGCTATTTATCACCGAAACAAAACGGCTGCCCCTCCTAAAGATACGTCTCAGGCGATGTAATAAAAAAGGAAACCTTTATAAAGGTTTCCTTTTTTAACGTTTAAAGCTATTCACAAGCTGTTTAAATGAGTTGGCTGTATATTTGACCGAATCTTTTTTGTACTGTATATCCGTTTTAATCGCTGCTTGTGTTACTTTTAAATGGTTTGTTTTTTCTTTAATATGATCAGTTTCGTTTTGAAGATGTTGAGAAGTGGCATTTACAGAGTTCACAGTTGGCTTGATTTTTTTATTAAATGATACGCCTGCGTAAATAAGATACGCAAGTGATGCCAAAACAACAGCTAAGCTTATATAAACAATAATCATCATTGTGCCTCCTTTGTACGTATTTATATTTATATAGGTGAGAATAAAATATATACGAATATCATCCTCTTTATTTAATTGTTATACCCATTTTTAATTAAAACAAACAAAAGCCTGCCGAGAAGACAATATATTGGATTTTTTCTGAAATTTCATTCATCATTACATATAGAGTTACCTTGAAAGGAGAGAGAAGAAGAATGCCGTTAGATCCGCATATTCAAATATTTCTAAATCAATATAACGAAATGCCCCGTCCTTCTTTAGAGGACGTTACACCCCTGCAGCTGAGGGAAATGGAAAAGATGTCTTTAACTCCTTCTAAAGAAGCAGTTAAAAAAGTATATAATGAAGAAATCCAATTAAATGAACGTACCCTCACTATACGAGTGTATGAGCCTGAAGGAACAGGGCCATTTCCCGCTCTTGTTTATTATCACGGAGGAGGCTGGGTATTAGGAAGCCTGGATACTCATGACTCCATATGCAGGTCGTATGCAAATGAAACAAACTGTATTGTAGTGTCTGTTGATTACCGCCTTGCTCCTGAGAGTAAATTTCCCGCTGCGGTGAACGATGCCTATGACGCCTTGGATTGGATTTCAGCTCACGCGTCTCAATTAAATATCGATTCAAACAAAATTGCCGTTGGAGGAGATAGTGCCGGTGGCAACCTTGCTGCGGTTGTAAGCATTTTAGCAAAACAAGGACAAGGTCCATCCATTGTTCATCAGATGCTTATTTATCCGTCTGTAGGATTTAAAAATCAGCATCCTGCCTCTATGAAAGAAAATGCCGAAGGATACCTTCTTTCAAAAGATCTTATGGATTGGTTTCGCCTTCAGTACTTAAATAATAAAGAAGAAGAGCAGCATCCCTATAACGCTCCGGTATTACTAGAAGATTTATCGAGTCTACCAAGCGCTACCATTATTACAGCACAGTACGACCCTCTAAGAGATAGCGGAAAAGACTACGCGGACGCATTAAAAAATCATGGTGTTCCCGTCACCTACGAAAATTATGAAACGATGATTCACGGATTTTTAGGGTTTCATGAATTTGTCCCACTCGCTCAGCAGGCAATCAATAAAAGCGCAGCTCAACTGCGTCAAGTATTTGATTCTATTTAAGGATATATAGTGTCATAAAGCACATAAACTTGAGAAAAACAGCACATTGATGTGCTGTTTTTCTGTGTTGATAGGGAGAAAAGATTGACAAGAGTTTCAAAAAATAGCCCATTATCTCTTTTAAAGTCATTTTATTTGGAGTATAGTAGAAAAGTAGGATAAAAACATTTATTTACATTAAGTAAGGTGATTTTTTGAATGATAAAAAACAAGTAGGTCAGCTGATTCAAGATCTGCGAAAGATTGCGGAAATGACAACTGTCGAGTTATCAGAAGGAATTTGTACAGAAGAAGAGCTACATCGATTTGAACAAGGTGAAATTCATGCAAGCAGTGAAGTTCTCTATCATTTATCGAAACGCTTAGGGGTTCCGATGAATTATTTCTTTGAAGCAGGAGAGCTAACGCCCAACGATTATTCAAAAGAAATTAAATCGACCATTAGGCATTATATACGAAAACGCGATTATGCAACCGTGTTACATATGGTGGATAAAGAAAAAGATAATCCTATGTTTCAAGATCCTTTTCACGCACAATTTTTCCTATGGCACGAAGCCATATGTGATTATTATATTGGAAATAAATTTGAGCAAGCGCTTCGTAAATTGGAAAAAGCGATTGCGTTCACGCGTACGAGCGAACAGTTTTATTCAGAAAAAGAGATTGCTATTTTAAATAGTATTGCCATTATTTACGAAGAAGAAGGTCATTTAAAAAAAGCGTTCAGTACGTTTATGGAAGGATTGCAGCATATTGCTTTGCTTCCTAAGTTAAAAGATCCTCTTGTCAAAATTCGAATTTTATATGGATTATCACATGCGCTTTTGCAAATGGAACGTTATGAAAAGTCGGTTAAATATGCACAAGCAGGACTAGAGCTGTGTATTCAGCATGAGACGCTTTATTTATTAGGAGAACTGCACTATCAAATTGGAGAAGCACTCTGTCAGCTTGGTGAGCTTAAAGAAGGAATAGCTTACCTAGAAAAAGCTATTACTGTTTTTGAAATTGAGCAAAATGAAGCGTTTGTGACCATTATTAAAGAAGAGATGTCTAAATATCAAGAAACAAAAAAGAAGAGCTGACAGCTCTTCTTTTTTATCTCCAATACACTGGGTGTGGGTAAAACGGACGAGGACGAGGGTAAAAGTAAGGGGGGTGGTAATAAATAGGACGTGGGTAAGGGTAAGGATAAAATGGACGTGGGCGAGGATATGGATAATAACCATAAGGGAATCTTTCTTCAGTTTCCTGGGGATTGGAATAATAATCATAGCCATATTGATACTCTTCTAAAGGTTGTTCCGGGTAATATGGGTAATTCACTCTTTTCACCGCCTAAGTTTTTATGCTTTTTACTGTATTCAATATAGAAAGAATTGGAGTATGTACCCATCAAACTTTTAATTTGAAAAAGGCGGGAGACAAGGAGTATTTTGAAAGCAAAAACAAATTAACTTTCCTTCTCGTTTTCTTGTAAGTTATCAGCACCGGGAAGGTTGGGAGGTTCAAAGCTTTTAATAAAAGAAGCGTAAGCAATCGTGTCTTTAATAGGATTTACATAAGATAATGGTTGACCTCGGTAGCTGAAATTAAATGTAATCCAAGCAAAATCTTTATTATTGTTGGAAACCAGTTTTGCATTATGTATAAAAGCAGATGCGGCAATCATCGCATCCGGGCCTTTAATTTTTTTATTTGATTCTATTTTGGCTTTTCTGCGAATTTGAGCTGCTAGCTGTGCAATTTCACTTGTAACGTCTACAATCTTATCGGTCATATCGTAAATATAATGATTTTTTACTGCTTTGACTTGAGGATTTGTTTCTACTTCCCAATGCGACAGAAGTTCCATTTGTACAACGGTAGGCATTAAAAATTCCGTATTATTTGAAATAAGTTCATTAATATATTCCACAACTTCTGGATAATTAAGCGCATGTGAAGCCCAAATGTTTGTATCAATGATTACTTTTTCACCCAACACAAATCGTTCACTCCTCTCTACTAGCCATTCGCACGAGCTCTTCTAACCCAAAAGGTGAGTAAAGAGCCGCGGATTCTGAAAGCTGATTGCTTAATAGAAGCTTTTCGTATTTAGTTAATCTAGTTTTGGCAGATTTTATGAGCCTTTCTTGTGTGCCGTTTACCACTTGATCTTTTTTATCATACGTGCGTAGAACTTTATTTTGAGGTTTATATTTAAGATTTTTTTTATTCACAGGGGGTGAGGAAGGTGGTTGCGGTGAGGGTTTTGTGTAAATTTTTCCATTTACTTTTATTTTGAAGTGCTTCTGAACTTCCTTGCTGTACGTTCCTTTTTTGTCATCTACCAAGCGCTGTGCTTTCATGATATCCCTGCCTTTTATATAAATTTATATAGTATATGTGATGAAGTTTTTTCTTACTATTCCTTTTATATAAAAAGATTAAAAAAGTTAGCTGCTGGGAGTTATTGAATTAATTGATGTTTGCCTGTTGGGTGATGATCTCAGCCAATACCGGACAAAGGTTTAAAAACATGATATCGTGTAAGAGAAATAAATTAGTATAGGTTAGAGAAGGGACTAGGCAACAATACGGTGTTTTATTACCGATTTGGTCCGTCCTCATTTATGAGATTTTGCTAAAATGTAAAAACCTACATATTTCCTTCCGAGATCATCCATACTTTATTGACAAAGGAAAATTAATCATGGTATATTATCTTTAATTAAAGATATTTAAATTAAAGATAAATAACGAATGATAAACTAGACGATTTATCCGGAGGAATGTAGAATGAACCACTTAAAAGGAATACACCACGTAACGGCTATTACGAGCAGCGCAGAAAAGAATTATGAATTTTTCACCTATGTGTTAGGCATGCGCTTAGTAAAAAAAACGGTCAATCAAGATGATATTCAAACGTATCATTTGTTTTTCGCAGATGATAAAGGCAGTGCCGGAACGGACATGACTTTTTTTGATTTTCCAGGAATTCCAAAAGGTTCTCACGGAACAAATGAAATTTCAAAAACATCTTTCCGCGTTCCAAATGATGACGCTTTAGACTATTGGGTAAAGCGCTTTGACCGCTTAGAAGTGAAGCATACGGGGATTCAAGAGCTATTTGGGAAAAAGACGCTTTCGTTTGTTGATTTTGATGATCAGCAGTATCAGTTAATTTCCGATGAAGGAAATCAAGGAGTTGAATCAGGCACTCCTTGGCAAAAAGGTCCTGTACCTCTTCAATACGCTATTACGGGACTCGGTCCTATCTTTATTCGTATCGCCGAGTTTAATTACTTTAAAGAAATGATGGAAAAAGTCCTTTTATTTAAAGAGATTGCTCAAGAAGGAAATCTCCACCTATTTGAAGTAGGAGAAGGAGGAAACGGTGCGCAAGTAGTAGTCGAACACAACGAAAAACTTCCGCAGGCTCAGCAAGGTTTTGGAACGGTTCATCACGTTGCTTTTCGCGTAGAAAATCGACAGGCTCTTGAAGAATGGATTAACCGTATGCCAAGCTTCGGTTTCCATACGTCTGGTTATGTGAATCGTCACTTCTTTGAATCGTTGTATGCAAGAGTGGCTCCGCAAATTTTATTTGAATTTGCGACAGATGGACCAGGATTTATGGGAGATGAACCTTACGAAACGCTCGGAGAAAAATTATCACTTCCTCCATTTTTAGAGCCAAAACGTGCAGAAATTGAGAAGCTCGTGCGTCCGATTGATACAGTAAGAAGTACAAAAGAGTTTGTGAAAGAATAGTACACAAAAAACACTCAAATAGCTATTTGAGTGTTTTTTGATGTTTTCTACTTTAACAATGCCAATGTTCTACAAGGAAGGAGTAGGAGTGGGTTGTGCATAGCCTTCCTTATATTTTTCATCGATGTCTTTGCGAATGTCTTTTATTGATTTGCCTCGGTTATAGTCGAGCATAGCTTTAGCTGCAATCTCTATACACAATCCGCATTTTGTTCCATGATCATCCCAGACAACTGCTCCATTTCTTTTGTTTTTAAAAATAAAGCAGTCATAGCTATTTTTGTGATTCGCTTCCATGCCACATCCACAGTAGCAAGGGATTTTTTCAAGTAGTTCACGATTTTTAGCAACGGATAGATAAACTAGCTTCATGTCTTTAGGCTGGTTCTTCAAAAACTGTGGTAAAACATCTGCTCCTGGAGTCTCTTCGCGAATATCAGCAACTGCAGCTTTATGATGTTCATGTCCTGAATGTGCAGAAGAGTTTGTAGCAGAAGAAGGTGTTGTATTGTTTGAGCAAGCTGATAATCCAATACTTGTAGCCAGAAGCCCCAACAAAATAATTGATTTTTTCAATACAATTAACATCCTTTCATGTAAAAATAAATGATAGTTTCATCATACACGGCAGTTTATCTATGTAGATAATCAAATACCTGCTTGTTTATATCTAATTCTCTATAAGTATGCAGAGCGGTTATCGTGTATGATAGAGATGGACGAGGAAAAAATATGAAGCATGAATTTCTCATAAGGTGCGTTTTGTAAGTGATTGGACAGAAAGAGAAAGTGAACGGAGGTTAAACAGTAGTGAGTGAACAAAATCAACGTCTTTTTGAATATATTTTAGAGAATTCAGCCTCTATCAGTGAAGAATGGCTGCGCCAAAGAAGTAATATTAAAGGATCGATTTACTCAAAGGACGCAGACGCATCAGTTGAGAAAAAGCTGCGCGAGCAGCATCGTTATACGATTGAAACAATTGCGAGCGGCTTTCTTGACAATCAAGAGATTTTTAAACAACGTATGATGAAATGGACGACGGAAGTAGTAAACAGCAGAATTAAATTTGATACGCCGATTTACGAAGTAGTAGAAGCGCTAAGCAAAACAAGAAAAATTATTTGGACATATGTCAAAACATATAGCCTGATACATTCATCTATTACAAAAGAAGATATACTGTCTTGGAGTGAAGTTTATCATACAACATTTGATAAACTCATTAATGAATTTTCCGAACAGTATTATAAAATCACAAGGCAAAAAATAAGTCTTCAGCAAGAGCTAATCGACGAAACGAGTTTTCCTGTTATTCCAATTGTAGACCACATCGCGGTCTTTCCTTTGGTAGGGCTTATTGATGAAATCAAAGGTGATTCTATTATCGAGGTTGTTCCAAAAAGGTGTGCAGAAAAACATATAAGGCATTTAGTCATTGACTTATCGGGTGTAAATTATGTAGATACGTATGTCGCTCACAAATTTTTTGATTTGATTAACATTTTGCAGCTGCTAGGCATCCATGCGATTATGTCAGGAGTGAGTCCTGACATGGCTCAGACGGCTGTTAATGTAGGAATCAGTTTTAATAAAATTGAAACGTTCGGACATTTAAAACAAGCGCTCTCTTCGCTTGGTGTAAAGAAAAAAGAAGAAGAATAAAGTATAGAAATGCTAGATCGAAACGGAACTGTTTGAGACCTTTACTTTCAGTTCCGTTTTTTTGTTTGTCTATATTCTGTATATAAAAATATGAAATAATATTCTGCTGCATTCAAAATTTTGTAAGCATGTCTTACAAACTCCTTTTCATATGGGGACAAATGGAAGATACTAAGGAGCAAACAAACGGCGGTTTTCTATGACAAACGTCTCGTTTAGCTCAAGAATGGAGGTGTAAAGAGAAGAATAAGAGAAGTACATAATGAGATAGTTAAAGCCTTAGATAAGTACTGATAAGCCGTGTGATTAAGGAGGAGTTCTATGAAAATAATTTATCTTCTTTGCCTGCTTCCGTTTGTAGGAATATTAGGTTTATTGCCTTTCGTTAACAAAGTGACTCCGTTTATTTTAGGGATGCCTTTTTTTCTTTTTTGGATTGTTATGTGGGTAATCCTTACATCTTTTATTATGGGTATTGTGTACAAGCTCGATCCTGCTGTTAAAGGAGGAGATAAACAATGAATACCGCACTGATTATTATTTTCGGTTTTTTACTTTTAGCTATTTATCTTGGAATTCGAGCTACGCGGGGCAAAAAAATGGATTTAGAGCAGTGGAGCGTAGGGGGCAGAGGTTTTGGAACCGTTTTTGTCTTCTTTTTGATGGCGGGTGAAATCTATACTACTTTTACGTTTCTAGGTGGAAGCGCTTGGGCATATGGGAAAGGAGGGCCGGCGTTTTATATTTTAGCCTATATTTCTTTAGCGTACGTGTTAGGGTATTGGATTGGTCCGCAAATATGGCGATATGCGAAGCAGCATAAGCTCATGTCTCAGCCGGATTTTTTTGTTTCAAAATACAAAAGTCCGTTTCTTGGTATCGTTGTTTCATGTGCAGGGGTGCTGGCAATTGTTCCTTATATTATTTTACAATTCAAAGGCCTAGGCATTATTGTATCTGAAGCTTCTTATGGCTCTATCTCTTCAACTGCAGCCATTTGGATTGGAGCCATATCATTAACGGTTTACTTAATGATATCAGGCATACATGGTTCCGCTTGGACGGCTATTGTGAAAGATATTATGATTTTTATTGTTGTCTTATTTTTAGGAATATATATGCCGTTTCATTACTACGGAGGCTTACAGCCAATGTTTGAGGCTGTGCATCAAGCAAATCCAACGTTTCTTACTCTTCCCAAGACAGGTCTAAGTATTTCGTGGTTTATTTCTACAGTCATGCTGACCGTATTAGGATTTTACATGTGGCCGCATACGTTTAATGCAACGTATTCAGCTGAAAACGAGAATGTATTTAGAAAGAATTCTATTATAAGTCCTATTTATACGTTAATGCTGCTTTTTGTCTTTTTTGTAGGGTTTACTGCTCTTATGCAGGTACCTGGACTACAAGGCGCAGAAGCGGACTTGTCACTGCTTCGTCTTTCCATTCAAACATTTGACCCGTGGATTGTCGGCTTTATTGGCGCAGCTGGTTTATTAACAGCGCTTGTGCCTGGATCGATGCTCTTGATGGCAGCTTCTACGTCACTATCTAAAAACGTTTACGGCGTGCTTGTTCCCTCTGCGACGGGCAAACAAATTTCGATACTGGCTAAATGCTTCGTACCAGTCATTGCGCTTGTTTCAGTCTATTTTACACTTCATGGAGGAAATACAATTGTAACGCTTTTACTAATGGGCTACAGCATTGTGACGCAGCTGTTTCCTGCTTTTATTTTTAGTTTAATGAAAAACAATATCGTGACTAAATACGGGGCGTGTGCAGGTATTGTTGCCGGCATTACGTCTGTGATGTATATAACGATTACGGAAACAACGCTTGGCACGTTGTTTCCTGCGTTGCCACAAATCATTAAAGATACAAATGTCGGCGTCATTTCTTTATTTATTAATTTAGTTGTATTAATGGTGGTTAGTTTAGCAACAAAAAAAATCGCCTCACAGCCGCATTTTGAAAGCGGGGCAGTAGATGGCAAACAGATTTTATGAAAATCTTTTTCCAATTGCGTTTTAAGAACATCATGAAGGGTATAAAAGTAGTGCATCACCAAAATGTTCAATATGGCTGCAAGACGTAAGCAGCCTTCTCGATAAAATGTAACGATTGCGTTGTTTTTAAACATAGGTAACGAGTGTGAAAAGCAACAAGACGTATGCCACAAGCGGTGTACGTCTTTTCTATGAAAGATATTCACCTAAAAAAGGAGATGATAACATGACATCTGAAAAAGCATTTGAGCAAAAGAAAGATCTTTTAATGAATCAAATTATTGAATCGGGTTACTTTAAAGCAGAAGACGGGAGACATTTGTACGAATTGAATTTAAGTGAACTAGAACAAACGCATCACGACCTTCAAAGCCAAAAGGTAAGAGAAGTATAATTTGAATCTTCTAGATTATTAGCAATTCAGCTGATTTCGTATATGTCTGTAAACACCAGCTGTTCAGTTTGTTCCTCCGCGATTTTTTGGTTTGAAAGCAGGCACTTTTCTTTTTCTTCCAGTGCGTTTACAACCTCGCTGTTTACAACCATATTCCTCAAAGATATAACTCAACACTTAAGAAATAGGCAAATAAAAACAAAAAAAGCGCAGAAGCTGCGCTTTTTTTATTAAGTTAAAAACGAGTGGAAGCCGCTGTTTTTTTAGGTTTGCTCATTGCTTTTTTTAATACTTCAGAAAAATAGGGCTCTCCGCTAGGATTTTGCTGTCTTAGCAAGTCAATGGTTCCTTTCACGTCATCCATAGCTCTGTGAGCGTTCTCTCTCTCAATCTTATGATGGTCAAGAAGTGTTGTTAGTTTTTTATTAGGAAAGCCGTACTCTTTCCATTTGACAGCACGCATAGAGCAGTGCCATTTTTGGTTAAATAAAGATGGATACCGTTTTAAAAGAAAACTGCGATCGAAAGAAGCATTATGAGCGATGATAGCCGAAACGCTAGTTAACAATGATTCCACTTTTTTATCGTCTAATGTTTTATTTTTGACCATCTCATTTGTAATTCCCGTTAAGTTTGTAATGTACGGGAAAATGGGAGTTGAAGGCATATTAAATTCTTCATATTCTTCTACAATGTCGATTATTTCTCCGGTAGAAGAATCATAAGAAACAACAGCAATTGCCAGTTCGATAATATCGCATGTTTGAGCACTTAATCCCGTTGTTTCAACATCTAAAACGGCTGCTAATTTCACTTGTTCAGTTGACAACTCGTCGCCCTCCCTTTCTATTTATCATTCTATTAGCTTATCATTTTTTAACAGAAAACGTTAGTAAAAAAGATGAGCAAGCATGTACACGGGTTTATTTTATACGCCCACGTGGAAAAGGAATTTACTTTTTTAAAGGAGATGACGATAGCAAAGGAGAATAGTAATATTTACTCATCTAAATTAAGTCTTCATTGAAAATAATGAAATGAAGGAAGAAGGGGATCGTTATCATGCAATTGCTGTATATGGTACTTTTTCTTGTCTTAATTTTTTGGGGAATTACATCTTTTATTCATTACAGGAATCAAACTATTAAAGTTCGTTTGAACAAACATTATACGAATGCAGTAGAATGGATTGAAGCTGTTAAACAAGAGCTGGAAAAGCAAGGGAAATCCGTGAGTTATGAAGGGGATTTCTTGTTTAAAATTGATGAAAAACCTTATGAAATCGCAGCGCGCAATATGTCTATTTGGAGCACGTCGCTCTATCATATCTTGCTGCATCGTCAAAAAGAACATTCTTAAATTTACTTGCATACAAAGGTTATCACTTCTCGTCTATCGAGAAGTGATTTTTTTATCTTTCTGTATCCATAATGGGGAATTTTTTGTTTTTATATAATAGTAATACGGAAAAGGTGGTTCTAATTCCCTAAAAAAATACGCTTCATACAGTTTTAGTTGTGGTTATCGATTTGGCATGGAATTTGCATACGCAAGAAGGGTTTATCAGACATTTTAATTGTCAGGCAAAGAAAACTAGTTACATACTATAAAACTATTTTACATTATCTACTAGAATCAAAAAATTTTAATAATATAGTAAAATGTAGTTGACCTTCCTAGTTTTAGAATATAAAATAAATCTTGCTAATAGTTTGAAAATTCTAAAATGGAGGGGTTTACTTGAAAAGCTGGAAAAAGATTTTGGGGACATCTTTTCTTGCCACAACTGTTACATTAAGCGGAGTGGGACCAGTACTTATGAATGGAAGTACTGCTTCAGCTAAAACCGCACAATCGGAGGAACTTCCGAGTTCACCAATTGATATGAATACAGTACCGGAAGAAAGATTGGCTAACGCACTGAAAAACCAAGGAGTTATTTCTCAAAGTGCAACACCGCAAGAAGTGAAGAAAGCCGTTACTTCTTACATAAACAAAAAAGATGCACATAAAGAGAGCATGAAAGGACATAAAGCTAGCAAAATTGATTTGAAAGCGAAAGAAATGCAAACAAAACAAAAAGAAAAGTTTCAACGAGGCGAATTTGCTAACATTAAGTCTCAAGGAAACAATTCGGGGAACGGGGTAAACGTTAAACCTGCAGCTCAGGCAAAATATAACGGACAAGTGAGAAAAGATAAAGTTCTTGTACTTTTAGTCGAATACGCAGACTTTAAGCACAATAATGTCGTTCAAGAACCTGGTTACATGTATGCAAAAGACTTTAACCGAAATCACTATCAGCAATTAATGTTTGGAAAGAAAGACTTTACGCTATTCAACGGAAAGAAAATTAAAACGTTTAAACAATATTATGAAGAACAGTCTGGAGGTAGTTACACAGTAGATGGAACGGTTTCTGACTGGTTAACCGTACCTGGAAACGCAAAAGAATACGGAGCAGACAATCCAGCGGGAGGAAACGATAATGCGCCTGGATCTAAAGGGCCTCGTAACCTTGTAAAAGAAGCGCTTGCTGCAGCAGCAAAAAGCGGCATTAACCTTTCAGATTATGATCAGTTCGATCAATATGATATCGATGGAGATGGCAACCGCAATGAGCCTGACGGCATAGTGGATCACTTAATGGTCATTCATGCTGGAACTGGGCAAGAAGCAGGTGGAGGTAAACTAGGCAACGATGCTATCTGGTCTCACCGCTCTACTTTGGGACAAGTATATAAAGTTCCTGGAACAAACATGGCTGCTTATGATTATACAATCGAACCAGAAGACGGAGCAGTTGGAGTTTTTGCTCATGAATTTGGCCATGATTTAGGTTTGCCGGATGAGTATGATACACAGTATACGGGTCAAGGTGAGCCGGTAGGCGTTTGGTCAATTATGAGCGGAGGGAGCTGGGCTGGTGAAGTAGCTGGAACAGAACCGACAAGTTTCTCCCCGCAAAATAAAGAGTTTTTCCAAGCAAATATGGGTGGAAACTGGGCAAATATTCAACAAATTGACAGCAAAAACATTACAAAATCGGGCTCTGTGAGCGTGGTTGATCAAAGTGTCACAAAATCTAAACGACCAGGTATTGTAAAGATTAATTTACCTAAAAAAGCTGTTCAAGGGATTAAGCCTGAGTTTGGAAGCAACTATTATTACAGTAAACGCGGAGACGATCTGCATACGACGATGACAACGCCAGAGTTTGATTTAACAACGGCCAACACAGCTAAATTCAATTACAAAGCGTTCTATGAAGTAGAGGCAGAATACGATTACTTATATGTAAATGCGATTCTTCCTGACGGTTCAAAAGTTCTGTTAGATACAATTGGTGATAAAGCGAATAATGCAGATGGTTCTGCTGAAACATCTAACGGAAAATGGGAAGATAAAAGTTATGACTTAACGCAGTTTAAAGGTAAAAAAATCAAGCTTCAATTTGAATACGTCACGGACGGCGGACTTGCTCTTCAAGGATTCGCTCTTGATAATGCTAGTTTAGTAGTAGATGGAAAAACGGTATTCACGGACGATGCTGAAGGAGCTCCAAAAGTAACGTTAGATGGATTTGAAAAGACAAACGGCATCAGCTATAAAGATAACTATTATTACCTTGAGTGGAGAAACTATGCAGGCAGTGATAAAGCACTTCAATTCGCGCGCGGTGCAAAATATAATACAGGCATGCTGCTTTGGTACGCAGATGAAAGCTATCTTGATAACTGGGTAGGACAACATCCGGGTGAAGGATTCCTTGGTGTAGTTGATTCACATGCTCATAAAGTTCTTTACTTTAATGTGAATGGTATTAGCACTACAGCAAATTCAAGCCGATATCAAATTGCAGACGCGGCGTTCTCATTTGATAAATCACCTGCTTGGTCATATTCTCATAAAACGTGGGGAACGATTTCATCTAAAGAATCAAATGGTGTTACAAGCTTTAACGATAAAAAATCGTATTTAGATGAAAGAATTAAAGATGCAGGCCGCTTGCTTCCTCAAAACGGATTAAAATTAGACGTAATTGGTGAAGCAAAAGACAATTCAGCTGGTGCTGTATGGATTCATAAGTAAAATTGGACTTATTAAAAAGATCTGAAGAGCGTATTCTTCGGATCTTTTTTTGTATCATAAAATCAAAATAAACTATGAGCTAAATAATCAAATAAGTTAAGCCCGTTTAAAAAATAGAAAAAAGGGAATTTTCAACAGTGAATAATTGTTATTATGTCATGAAATTCATCCATATAATCAATACTAATAGGTAAAGAAAATATTGAAAAGGAGTTCTAACTATGAGCTATCGTATCGAAAGAGATTCAATTGGAGAAATCAAAGTGGCAGAAGATAAACTATGGGGAGCGCAAACGCAAAGAAGTAAAGAAAACTTTCCAATAGGGATTGAAAAAATGCCGATTGAAGTAATACGCGCTTTTGCGGTTCTGAAGAAAAGTGCGGCTATTAGCAATCATAAACTAGGCAAACTATCAGCAGGGAAATCGGAAGCCATCGTGCAAGCTGCTAACGAAATTATTGAAGGGAAATGGAATGAACATTTTCCTTTAGTAGTATGGCAGACAGGAAGCGGAACGCAATCAAACATGAATGTAAATGAAGTGATTTCCCACCGGGGAAACCAGCTAATAAACGGCGACGAAACGCTCCATCCAAATGATGATGTTAATATGTCACAAAGCTCTAACGATACTTTCCCTACAGCTCTTCATATTGCAGCTGTACTAGAAGTCGAAGATCAATTATTGCCTGCTCTAAAAACATTAAAAGAAACGTTTGCTGCGAAGCAAGAGCAGTTTAAAGATATTATTAAAATAGGAAGAACCCATTTACAAGATGCTACACCGCTAACACTAGGACAAGAAATTAGCGGATGGCATCATATGCTCGAAAAAAATGAAGAAATGATTAAACAAAGCGTAGAGTATATGAAGGAGCTAGCTATTGGCGGTACAGCTGTTGGGACGGGGATAAATGCACATCCTGACTTCGGCGATGAAGTAGCGAAAGAAATCAGCAGCACGCTTGGAAAAACATTTATCTCAGCACCTAATAAATTTCATGCATTAACAAGTCACGATCAAGTGGTTTATGCCCATGGTGCACTCAAAGCCTTAGCAGCTGACTTAATGAAAATCGCCAATGACGTACGCTGGCTGGCAAGCGGTCCTCGGAGCGGATTAGGTGAAATCACGATTCCTGCTAACGAACCAGGAAGTTCTATTATGCCTGGAAAAGTAAATCCAACTCAAAGTGAAGCTCTAACAATGGTTTCTGCACAAGTGTTAGGGAATGACGTGACGATTGGAATTGCGGCTAGTCAAGGAAACTTTGAATTAAATGTATTTAAGCCGGTTATTATTTATAATTTTTTACAATCAGTCAGACTGCTGACAGATTCCATGCAGGCTTTTAACGATAAATGCGCAGTAGGAATTGAACCCAACAAAGAGAAAATCCAGCATAATCTAGAAAATTCTCTTATGCTTGTAACAGCGTTAAATCCGCACATAGGGTATGAAAATGCGGCTAAAATCGCCAAGCTGGCTCATCAAGAAGGAACGACATTAAAAGAAGCAGCGGTAAAAACAGGCCTTCTGACAGAAGAACAATTTGAGCAATGGGTAAATCCAGCTAATATGATTCATCCATCAAAATAAAACAAGAAGCCAAGCATTCTGAGCTGCTTGGCTTCTTGTTTTATAATAAAATAAACATTGTTCTAAATAAACACACAAAAAGAGAAAGCGGATTAAAAGAAATTTTACACTACCTTGTACTAGATTCAAGTACATACGATTAGGGTATTTACATCTTTATAAAGGAGGGATTCAAGTGACGTACGAAGTGAAGTTTTATTTTGGAAATGAAAAATCAATCAGTACATTGGTTGAATCAGAAAATGTAAAAGAGCTTGAGGAATCTATTATTCATACGCAAGGATGGTATCGTTATTATGACAAAAAACACGAAGCTTATTTAGCTATTCAAATGAGCAACGTTTTACACATCGTTATAAAAGAATATCAAGATCCGGAAAAACAGGGGTTTTAAAATATTCGTCGTATACATAAGGAAGCTAGCAAAAGAGGTGAAAACTATGCAAAGTCGACATTCAAATAATCCTATTATTCTCGATGTTTCTCATCATCAAGGAATCATTAATTGGAAAGAAATAAAAAACACCTCAGTGAAAGGGGTGTATATAAAATTAACAGAAGGCGGAACTTTTGTAGACCCTAGATCTTATGAAAATTATATAGGTGCTAAAAATGCGGGCTTGAGAGTAGGATTTTATCATTATGCTCACTGTACAAATAGCCCGGAGAAAGAAGCTGCTTTTTTTATTGCTCAGCTTGGACAAATGAAACTAGACCTTCCGCCGTGTTTGGATCTAGAAGAAGACAAGAAAAAATCCAAAGAATTTGTTTCTCGCTTTGCCGTAAGCTGGCTCGAGCATGTTCGCAAAACAACAGGGATTAAGCCTATCGTATATACTAATTATCATTTTGCTAAAACTTTTTTTACAACTGAAATAAGTAAGTATCCTTTGTGGGTAGCAAGATATAGTGCAAACAACAGACAAGGCGGTATGCAGCACCCTGGTGAGCTAAGTCAATGGCAGCGGTGGGCAATGTTTCAGTATACGGATTCTGGCAGAGTAAAAGGAATTTCTACAAATGTGGATATAAATGAAATGGACTGCTCATTTTTTAAAAAAGTCACAACAAATCTCTCTATGACGAATAATACAAAAGGACCATTTGTCTATTCCAAAGGTGATAGAGGGTTAGGAGTCAAACAAATTCAGCAAAACTTACTTACGCTAGGTTTTTCTCTTCCGAAGTTTGGAGCAGACGGTTTCTATGGAGATGAATTAATCGCTGCAGTGAAAAAATTCCAGAATCAGTATGGCCTTTTTTCAGATGGAATAGCAGGAGCGGACACGCTGCAGCGTCTTATTAAAGAAGTGAATAATCTGAATAATCGGGTTTGAGAGAGTACCTGAGAGGGAAAAGTTATTGTAAGATTCAAAAAGGTACAAGGAAGGAGTTATTATGAGAAAACGAAAACAAAAAGCATTGATATCAGGTATTACGCTATCAACGGTAGGAGTCGGCATTACGTCTTATCTATTAAGCGATGCTGCGAAACGCCGAAAAGTAAAAGGACTTGTTCGAAGTGCCAAAGTAAAACTTTCAAGTTTATCTAAAAAACAGCAGGTAAATGCTAGCCTAAATAAAGATGCGCATTCAGATCCTACGTACGTTTCTGAAAGCAATATGATTTCAGAAGGACCTATGTATCAAGATCAGCATAGATAATAAAAAAACTAGTCTTGCCTCGGGCGAGACTAGTTTTTTTTATCAATTTTATAAATAGCAGCGCTTATTCATGTTACACTCTCTATATAAGGGAATTATTTCACGCATATTTACAAGTAAAGGAGGAATAGAAGGAGTGATTAGTAGCGGATTATTTGTTAACTTATGTATTTTTTCGTTTTTTGTCAGCATTATGATTGCGATACGAATATTTTTGCTGCAGCGTCTAGCCCATAAATACAAATGGATGAGTGGTATTTATGCAAGTATTGTTTCTGCTATTCTTATGATATATAGCGTTACGTATCAACAGATTACATATGATTTACGTTTTCTTCCTCTTATTTTGACCGTTCTATACTTTGGTTATAGAGCCGGTGCAGTTGCAGGTATCACTATGGCTGTGTGCAGTATCTATTTAGAAAGTCATTGGTTACTGACTATCTTAATTTTAATCTTTACCTTTTTATTTTCCCTTCCTCTTATTCGATATAGAAAGCAGTTTTCTTTATTAAAACAATCTCTTCTTTGTTTTTTTATTCATTTTATCGTTCATGTCTTACTGACGAATTACTTCTGGAATACACCTATTCAGTCGCCGTTTTATAGCGAAATAGAATATTTAGTGTTCGGAATTCTCGGACTGGGAGTAGCTGTAGCGACGATAGAATTTTATCGTAAATTTTACGCTGTAGCAGAAGAAGCTGCTTATGCTGGATCAGATTCATGTAAGGATGAAGAAGATTCTTTTTTTGTCAGAATAATGAAAAAAGAACTGGAATATACGAAAGAACAGCTGGAGTCTTTTATTAATCATCACATGGATGCGGTGATCATAACTGATTTAGAAGGGCGGATCTTGCGAGTTAATGAAGCCTACGAAAAAGTATATGGCTGGAAAGCCCACGAAGTAGTTGGGAAAACATATTACGAAATAGCAGGGGCTTTTAGTGAGGACGTACATGAGAATATAAAAAAGACGGTTGCTGAAAAAGAGGCAATCAATCGAGTAGAAGTTGTAAGAGCTCGTAAAGACGGAAGTTTAGTAGATCTTCGCATCACTATTTCGCCAATTTTTAATGGGAAAGATGAGTTAATAGGTTTGTCTGGAGTATGTGTGGATATATCTGAGGCTAAAAAAGCGAGAAAAGAGCTTGACTTGCTGCATCGTAAGCTTAAGGAAAGTGAGTTGAAATATCGAACGTTATTTGAATATGCAAACGACGCAATTTATTTACTTGAAATAGGTTCTAATCATTTTCCTTCTCGTTTTATCGAAGTAAATGAAGCTGGATGTAAGCGCTTTGGATATACGAGAGAAGAGCTTTTATCCATGCCATGCCAAGATATTATACCTAGAGATTCTGACATTGTTCGAAAAACGGTTGAAGAAATTCGCCAAGGAAATCTTTCTTTCACGCTGCAATCACAGTTTACATTTAAGTCTGGAGAAGTAAAAAAACTAGAATATAGTGGGAAATTGTTCAATATAGAAAACAAAAAAGTGCTTCTTATTGTTTCAAGAGACAGGACAGAATACCTAGAAACAGAAGAGCTGTTGCAGAAATCTGAGAAATTAGCAGCGGTCGGTCAGCTTGCTACAGCTATTGCTCATGAAATTAGAAATCCTTTAACGGCCATCAAAGGGTTTATGCAGCTATTAACTGAAAAAGCGAGTAAAGAAGAGTTAACCTATATGAACATTATATCCTCTGAAATTGAGCGTATTGAAATGATTACAGATGAATTCATGTCTGTGGCAAAACCACAGGCTGTAACATTTCAGTCGATTGATTTGCAGCTGTTAATTCAACAAGTGATTTTATTGCTGCAGCCTCAAGCAACCATGAAAAACATTTTTATTGAACTTCACTCATATGGAGAATTGCCTCTTGTATATTGTGAAAGCAATCAAATGAAACAGGTGTTTATAAATATTCTTAAAAATGCGATTGAAGCAATGCCTTCCGGAGGCGAAATTAAAGTTGAGCTGAGACAAAAAGACAACAATCACCTTCATATTCAAATTATTGATGAAGGTGTAGGAATTTCAAAAGATCGCATTAAACATTTAGGTGAACCATTTTACAGTATTAAAGAAGACGGTATTGGGTTAGGGTTAATGATCTGCTTTAATATTATCCAGCAGCATAAAGGAACTCTTAGTATTGAAAGTGAAGTAAACAAAGGGACGAATGTGGAAATTTGTTTACCGTTAAAATAAAAGGTAATCAGTTAAAGGCAGAAGAAATTTTGCAACAAGTTGTTTAGTAAAGTTATAATATTCTATGTTGGAGTAAAATAAGCAAAGGAGTGGTTACGATTAAACAGAAAAAGTGGATTAACATATTTCGTATTCTGTATATTATTTTTGCTATTATTGCAATTGGAGCATCTTTTGGAGACTATTCTTTCGGGCTTAATAATCCCCGCATAGTCAGTTTAACGGCTCTCGTTTTGGCGGTTATTTGTATTGTTCCGTATTACATACTTCGCTTTAAAGAACAAGCTTCTAAAAGTAAATAAGTTAATAGTTGTTATCTTAAAAGAGGCTGTGACAAAAGCAGTTTAGTTGAAGGGAAATCCGAACGATGAATCGTTCGGATTTTTTCATTGGTAGGGTGAACGTAGGTTTCATCTATTTAGTTGCTTCTAGCTATTGATTGGAGTGATTTCGTTATGTCTCAATTTCTTTTTTATAGTTATAAAAGGGCGATAAATGGGCGAGCATTTTTTCTAGCCTGTACATATGCTATAGAGTAAACAGGCTACGGAGGTGAAGTGAAATGGGATTTTACAACTGGGGTTACGGCGGTGGTTATGGCTACGGCGGCTACGGTAGTTACGGTGGCGGTTTTGCATTAATCGTTGTACTATTTGTTTTATTAGTTATCGTTGGTTGTGTATGCTTGAAATAAACAGAAAAAGCACGGATTTACAAAGATTTTAGTAGATTCGTGCTTTTTTACGTTCATAAGAAGTACAGTACTATAATAAAATAATGTTGTGCACGTACATAAAAAACATATAAAAAATTTAATTAATAGATTAAAAAAATAAAAAAATGAAGAGGAAGAGTATATCTAAGCCGAAAAAATGGTCTGAAATTTATAATTTTCCTTATAAGTAATTTTTGTAAAATGCTTCATAGAACTGACAGTAAGAACGAATAACGCTACCTATCCTACTAGTTTTTATCAGCTGGCTAGAAGAATTATTTTACTTGTATGAAAATCAACATAAATGATTTTCATATAGTTTAAACAGGTAAAAAAGACTTATTGCAGAGGAATTATTTTTAATTTTCATAATAATAGGAATATTGAAATAATATATAGACGTAGTAATTTTTAGTTGCTATAATGTTGCTAATTATCGCAATTAACAGAAAAATTGAGGTAATTAAATTTACTAGGGATAGGGAGAAAAAAACTATGAAAAAGAAAAAACAGGCTTTAAAGGTATTATTATCAGTTGGTATTCTTTCTTCATCATTTGCTTTTGCACATACGAGTAGTGCTGCGCCAAATAATGTACTTTCAACTGAAAAGTATAACAAAGAAATTAAATCTCCTGAGTTTATTTCCGGAAAGCTCTCGGGCCCGTCATCGCAGAAGGCTCAAGACGTCGTATTTCACTATATGAATACAAATAAAGACAAATATAAATTAGGAAACGAAAATGCTCAAAACTCATTTACAGTGACAGAAGTGGTGAAAGATCCTATTGAACAAGCAACCGTGGTACGCTTGCAGCAAGTATATAATAATATTCCCGTTTGGGGATCTACTCAATTAGCACACGTAGCGAAAGATGGAACCTTAAAAGTTGTATCAGGTACAGTAGCTCCTGATTTAGATAAAAAGGAAAAGCTAAAAGGCCAAAAGCAACTTGACAGCAAAAAGGCGATTCAAGTAGCTGAAAAAGACTTAGGCTTTAAGCCGACGTATGAAAAATCTCCTTCATCTGAACTGTATATTTATCAAAATGGTTCAGACACTACATACGCTTATGTAGTAAATTTAAATTTCTTAAATCCTGAACCAGGCAACTATTATTACTTTGTTGATGCTACTAGCGGTAAAGTACTGGATAAGTACAATACAATTGATTCCGTAGCTGGTCCAAAAGCCGACGTGAAGCAAGCGGCAAAGCCGGCAGCGAAACCTGTAACAGGTACAAATGCTATTGGCTCAGGTAAAGGAGTTCTTGGAGATACTAAATCCTTAAAGACAACGTTATCTAGTTCTACTTACTACTTACAAGATAATACAAGAGGCGCTACAATCTATACGTACGATGCAAAAAATCGTACATCTCTTCCGGGTACGCTATGGGCCGATACCGATAATACGTACAATGCAACTCGCGATGCAGCTGCAGTAGATGCTCACTATTATGCAGGCGTGACATATGATTATTATAAAAACAAATTTAACCGCAACTCCTATGACAATGCAGGAGCTCCGCTAAAATCGACTGTTCATTATAGCAGCGGCTACAACAATGCGTTTTGGAATGGCTCTCAAATGGTATATGGAGATGGAGATGGAACTACTTTTGTTCCGCTATCAGGAGGATTAGATGTTATCGGACATGAATTGACGCATGCGGTGACAGAAAGAAGTTCTAATTTAATCTATCAATATGAATCAGGTGCATTAAACGAAGCGATTTCCGATATTTTCGGAACGTTGGTAGAATACTATGACAACCGAAATCCAGATTGGGAAATTGGAGAGGATATTTATACGCCTGGAACAAGCGGCGATGCACTTCGTTCAATGAGCAACCCAGCGAAATACGGAGATCCGGATCATTATTCAAAGCGCTATACAGGTTCTAGTGACAATGGCGGGGTTCATACAAATAGCGGTATTATCAACAAAGCTGCCTACTTGCTAGCTAACGGAGGAACTCATTACGGAGTTACTGTAACAGGCATCGGCGGAGATAAGCTAGGAAAAATTTATTACCGTGCCAATACGCTATACTTCACTCAGTCTACAACGTTCAGCCAAGCGCGTGCAGGTTTAGTACAAGCTGCTGCTGATCTATACGGTTCAGGCTCTCAAGAAGTAATTTCAGTAGGCAAGTCATTTGACGCAGTTGGTGTTCAATAAGCTATAAACCAAAAGTCGCAAGATAAATGAGGTATCTGGCGACTCTCTATACTACCTAACTACCAATAAAGGAGTACTCGTATAAATATATTACAGTACTCCTTTATTTTATGTTAATAAATAAGGAAGATAGATTTCTTCCCAATCCATAAAAACCCACTTCTTATTCTTCCCTTTTATATCCATTCGAATTATACCGTTGCTTGTTAAATGAAGAGGACCCGTTTTAGTAAACGGTCTTATCATAAAATGTTATAATAAAGAAAAGGCTTGAATACATACATATGAAAAAGGAGTGGAGGAATCAATGGACAAAATTGCTGTTATTTCAGATATCCACGGAAATCTCCCTGCATTAGAAGCAGTTTTAGCTGACATACAACAACGAGATATCCATCGCATCATTTGTCTAGGTGATTTAGTAGGAAAAGGACCGGATTCAAGTAAAGCAATTGATATCATAAAAGAAAAGTGCGAAGTAACAGTAATGGGGAACTGGGATGATTTCATTACAAAGCCTGCGGAATTTGAAGCGTTAAAATGGCATCAAGAGAAGTTAAGTTCAAACCAAGAAGCATACTTAAAGGAACTTCCTTTTTCTGTTGAGTTTATGATGAGCGGGAAATTAATTAGAATGTTTCACGCTTCACCTAGAAGTCTTTATGACCGAATTCAACCCTGGGATTCACTTGAAAAGCGCCTTAGTCTATTTGCTAATACGGAATATACGGAAAATATAAAAGGATCAAGAGAACCGGATGTCATCTGTTACGGAGATGTACATAATGCATTTATTCAACATATTAAAGGGAAAACGCTGTGTAATGTAGGAAGTGTAGGAAACCCGCTTGATTTACCACAAGCTTCCTATCTTATCTTAGAAGGAAAGGATCAAGGCGAAAGTCCTTCAGCATTTTCTATTCAATTTGTGCGTATTCCATACGATATTGAAAAAGCAATCGAATTGGCGAGAGCTGTAGAGATGCCGGACTTTGAACCCTACGTTCAAGAATTAAAAACAGCTCGCTATAGAGGACTAAAAAATTAAGAGTAGAATGTATCTTAACCTTCAGCATAAATGCTGGAGGTTTTTTAGTTGAGTAAATGAGAGGTTTTTCAACATCATTAGTATGATACATACAAATAGAAGTTATTCAGGTGAGTTTAAAGAAGGGAAAACTTGGAGAAAAACATACAGCATTTGAAAGGAAATAAATTTTATTTTATGAAGACAATATGAAGAGGGCAATTCCATTTGAACATAAAGTTATGCAAAAATGCCCCTGAAAAGCTGTTTTTAACATAACGAGTGGAGGAATACATGATGAAATTTTTTATTGATACAGCTAACCTGGAAGATATTAAAAAAGCATATAAAATCGGGGTATTATCAGGTGTTACCACAAACCCTTCGCTAGTAGCTAAAGAAGGCGTAAAGTTTGAAGATCGCATCGAAGAAATTTTAAAAACCGTCCCGGAAGTAGAATCCGTTTCAGCAGAAGTCACCCCCGACACAGTAACAGCAGAAGACATGATTGCGCAAGCAGAAAAGCTTATAAAAATTAACGGAGGAGACAAAAATATAACAATTAAACTTCCTATGACCATTGCTGGATTGGAAGCAACCCGTTATCTAGCTAAAAAAGGCGTAAAAACAAACGTAACGTTAATTTTCACAGTGAATCAAGCGCTTCTAGCAGCTCGTGCCGGTGCCACATACGTATCGCCATTTTTAGGACGCTTAGACGATATTTCAGAAGACGGGGTTTATCTGGTATCTCGAATTGCAGAGCTATTTCGAGTTCAACACATTGACTCACAAATTATAGCAGCGTCAGTAAGACACCCAGATCACGTCACACGAGTAGCTCTTGCTGGGGCGCATATTGCGACCATTCCGTATGCCGTAATTGAACAATTAGTAAAACACCCGTTAACAGAGCAAGGAATTGAAAAATTTGCATCAGACTGGGAAAAAGCCGTAAAAAGTTAAATTGACTTAAGGAGAAGACATCATTTTAGTGTCTTCTCTGCTTAAAGAGTACACGAAGATTCTTTTTTTGTATTTTGCAGAAAACAACTTATCATTAATAGGCGAACATCCTATACATATACACAGAGATGACATACGTTAATAGAAACGAAAGAGGTGTTAAAATGGGCTGTATTATTAACATTGAGAATATCGTGACTAACGGGTTAAAAGACAATTCGAATGTAAGCGTAGGCTGTGTTGTACAAAATAGCCACACAGCAAATACAAAATCGGTAGGAGCTTGTTTTTCGTTTGGAAATGGTTCTCCTGCTATTGCCTCTATGACAAACAGTAATATCGACTTTTGCAAAGATGAAGAAAATAAAGAGCAACAATCTTAAAAACAATTCCAGAAAGAGTATTTCTGGAATTGTTTTTTGGTAAGTGATAGAGTTTTGTTAACGAGATATTTTATGCTCCAAAAGGAAAATATTCATAAAGAAGGGGAGCTGTGCTATGAGCATTATTTCTATGATTCCTTATACATACGTTGAAAGAAAAATAAAACGAACAAAAAAAGTGACGATTCAGCATTCAAAAGACATGTGCTTATATACTGATAATATTGAAACAGAGAATGAGTCCTTTCACATTAACAGCGTATTTGACATCTCTTACAAATGCGTTTCAAAAGAAAGCGGCTTTTTATACTTACATACAAATCAAGGAATGTTCGCTTATACCATACACACCGATCCTGGTGATTTTATAGCAGCATATAAAGATATAAAAAAGAAGAGGTGAGCAACGTCACCTCTTCTTTTTTTGGTTTATTATTTGATCCACTGTACAACTTGATCCATACTTCTTCTTGTTTTTTCGCGTTTAGGTTCGTGAATACGGTAGCCGAACGCAACCATAACAGAAACATCAAACTTGCCGTCTTCTAGTAATCCTTCTTCTTTTAGAATTTCATGTACTTGGTCATAGTTAAACCCTTCAATTGGGCAAGAATCAATGCCAATTTGAGCAGCTGATGTCATCATATTAGCTAGTGCAATATAAGATTGTTTGCTGGCCCAATCAAATAGTGCTCGCTTGCTTTCGAACAAGTGAAAATCATTTTCTTGGAAATCTTTGTAACGAGGCATTAATGTCTCTAATACATCCTCCGGCATTTCTTTTACGTTTTTCTGAAGATTTAACACATATTCAGAGTCATATCTTGCGTCTGTACGAGAAAGAATAATAACAAAATGACTTGCTGTAGGAATTTGGCCTTGTGCTCCCCAAGAAACAGCTTTTAATTTTTCTTTTAAATCTTCATTTTCAACGACTAAAAATTTCCACGGCTCGTAACCTACTGAGCTTGGAGATAAACGCCCCGTTTCTAAAATGAATTGGAAATCTTCATCGGAAATTTTCTTCGCTGGATCAAACTCTTTTGTAGCATGACGAAAGTTAAATGCGTCTAAAATTTCTTGTTTCTTATCTGTATTGTTCATGTGTAAACAACCTTTCTGTAAAAATATTTAATGATGAACTGTTCAGAGTAATCTATACCCTGTATAGCTTACAACTAACAGTCAGTTAACATACAATTTGTCGTAAAATCCGTTTGCAGATTTATCATAAATCATATAATTCATCCTAACAAGTACGCACATTTTTGTTGTATAGTATACTTTTTTATACTATTGATACAGTTTTATAAGAAGCAGAAAGAAGTAAACGACCTGAGGAGTGTATGTAGGAAAGCAGTTAAGAGGGGGAGAAGGGAGAAGAGGAACCTTCTCCTTTTTAGTTAAATTTTTGTATTTGATTTTTTCGCTTTGTTTTCAAGTTCACTTTTCGGTTCTGTTGAAAATTCAACATCTTTTCCGTGCCCTTGAGGGTTAACACCAGGAGCTACTTGACCTCGGTTAGCAGATTTTTTTGTACCCATTTTCGTCACCTCCGTTCGGTTAGTATGTGCAAAAAAGTGAAACAAAAATCAGGAAATAAAGAGTGCAAGTATAAGTCGAGTTTGAACACGACTATCTTTAAGCATTTTCATCACATAAACAAGATACCCATTCAAGAGTCCATAAAAAAACACCCCTAAAAGGGTGCTTTTCTGTTTAAGAATCTGAACTTGTCGCTCTGTCTGCATATGGATAGATAGGATCTTTTAATTGAAATTCGTAAGTCACGCCATCTACAAGTCCTACCGTTTTATTGCTATCATAAAGGTCCAGCATAAAAGCAGCCATTTCTTTTGACGTATGAAACTTAGGTACTCGTCCTTCGTATTCAAAATCACTCATATCCATCGAACGCTGTGCAAATTCTGTTTCAGTAGCCGCTGGAGCTAGAACTTTAGCCTGCATTTTTGATCCTCTTCCTTTCAATTCTTGAGAAAGACCTTCTGTAAATGCACTTACATAGAATTTTGTTGCGCAATAAGTGACTGCATCAGCAACAATGGTGTAGCCGCCTCCAGAAGAGACATTAATAAGCTGTGTACCTTCAACATTTTCATAATCTCTTACAAATAGAGAAGAAAGAATGGTTAAGGCTTCGATATTTAAGTGAAGCATTGTTTCAATTTTAGTTAATTTTTGTTCACCGACAGAAGCAAAGTTTCCAAATCCAGCATTGTTAATCCATGTTTCTAACTCATATTCTTTAAGCGACTCATAAAACGTGTGAGCATTTTCTGCCACGGATAAATCAACCGACTGGATAATAACATTTACATCTTGGTTCAGTTTTTCAATCTTTTCTTTTAACTCATCCAGCTTGTCCTCTCTACGTGCAGCTAATATAAGGTTTTTTCCGCGCGCTGCGAAAGCTAAAGCTGTTTCATATCCAATTCCCGAACTTGCGCCAGTGATTACTGTATATTTCATGTTAATTCCTCCATTTGCGATGTTTTCGAATTGATTATAATTGTTAAAGTATACTTTAAGTCAAGCGTTTATTCGATTTATTTTTCCCTTTATCAGTCTGATTATAAACATTTGAAGTTTGGTGCTAAACTTCCTTTTTTTTATGCTAAACTTAAAACAAAAGACGGTATTTTATTTCATTATTAATTCCTTAAAAGGAGGAATGTATGCGTTCTCTTTACGTGAATAGAAGACTTAGCTTACTTGCCCAAATTACATTACTCATCACTGTAGTTATTCTTGTTAGTACCGTCCTTGTATGCATCTTATTTTCTGCAATGGTAGATGAAATTGTCGAAAAATATGTAGGTAATCAAGCTATGACAGTAGCAAAATTAGCTTCTGAAGATAAAATGATTGTAAAAGCTTTTAAGCAGAAAAATCCTTCTGAGCACATCCAACCTGTTGCTGAAAAAATAAGAAAAACCACAGGGGCAGATTATGTCACCATCGCCAATGATAAAGGAATACGCTATTCTCATCCCAATAGTAGTTACATTGGAAAACATACCAAAACAAGCAATGAAGCTTCTTTAAAGAAGCATCAATCCATTATTTATAAAGGAAAAGGAATTTCAGGATTTGCAATTAAAGCCAAAACCCCCATATGGGATAGCCAAGGAAACGTTATAGGTGTTTCTTCGGTAGGGTTTCTTGTAAGCAATATAGAAAAACAGATTAATGATTATAGAATAAAAATTATTAAATTGTCCTGTATTCCTTTTCTTATTGGAGCATTTGGGGCTTTCTTTATTGCAAGGCGGGTAAAAAGACTAATATTTGGACTGGAACCAGAGGAAATTTCCTTTCTTTTTAAAGAAAAAGAGGCTACCCTTGAATCTATTCGAGATGCTACTGTTACTGTAAATGTCGAAAAATATGTAACGTCGATGAATAGAAGGGCTAGAGAGCTCTTTGATAACCTTCATTTAGCAATAGGAGGAGAGATAAAGAACACCCGTTTAGGACAGCTAATTGATCAAGCAATAGAAGAGCAATGCGTGTATTCTAACCAATCCCTTCTACTAGATGGTCAGCAGTATATTTTAGATTTATCTCCTATTGTAAGAAAAAAAGAAGTGCAAGGTATCGTTCTTACCATAAGAACTTTATCACAAATTGAAGAATTGACTGAAGAGATTTCTAAAATTAAAATGTTCTCTGATAATTTACGCGCTCAAAATCACGAATTTTTAAATAAGCTGAACGTGATTTACGGGTTATTAAGGTTAAAGAAATATGAGCATGTCATGCAAATGATTTCATCAGAGGTAAAGGAACGCCAAGATATTCTTTCTTTTTTAATGTCTTCTGTGAAGGATCCTTTGATTGCTGCCTGCTTACTTGGGAAAATCAATCGTTCGAAAGAATTAGACGTCACTTTAGAAATTGATCAAGATAGTAACTTAACAAGTACTTTAGATATCGAAGAGGCAAAAAACGTTGTTTCCATCTTGGGGAATTTAATTGATAATGCGCTCGAGGCTGTGCGAGAACATAAAGGGAACGTGCTAGTATCTTTTACAGATGTAGGAAACGACCTGATTTTTGAAGTTGAAGACAATGGACAAGGGATATCAAAAGAAGTAGAAAATATGATTTTTATAGATGGTTACACAACGAAAAAAGGTGAAAATCACGGGATTGGATTGACCATTGTTAAAAGATCTGTAGAGTTGCTTAAAGGTGAACTATACATAAGCAAAAGTATGTTACAGGGAGCAAGATTCACATTAGTTATCCCAAAGCTATTAAATAATGAAAAGGAAGAATCGATATGACTGAAAATCAAGTTAATGTCATGATTATAGAAGATGATTCTACAGCTGCACAAATTTATGAACAATTTACTAAGAAACTAGAGCATTTCACTGTTGTTGCGACAGCAGGATCTGGAGAACAGGCTTTAGAATTACTGACAATATTTACACCGCAATTAATTTTATTAGATGTCTTTTTGCCAGATATCAATGGAGTAGAACTGCTATGGGAAATTAGAAAGAAGTATCGAGGAATCGACATTATTTTAATAACGGCAGCCAATGATGTTGAAACAGTAGGAGAAGCAATAAGAGGCGGAGCGTTTGGTTATTTGGTGAAACCTGTAATTATTGATAAATTTTTATCTACTTTAAAACATTATCAGTCTACGAGAATAGAATTAACTGAAAATAAAATGATTAATCAAGACAAAATAGACCATTTATTTAGAACACATCATAGTCGCCGCAATCAATCAGCGGCTGCAGTAACAGCATTTCCTAAAGGTATTGATAAACATACTCTTCGTTTGGTAAGAGATAAAGTTTGCAAAGTTCAGGAAAGCTTGAATGTAGATGAGTTTGCTCAATTAGTCGGTATCAGTTATTCAACAATGAGAAGGTATTTAGAGTATTTAGTATCGTGTAAGGAAATGCAGGTTGAAATAGTGTATGGAAGTGTAGGGAGGCCCGAACGGAAATATCGAGTAACTAATCTTACATAAAAACGAGATAGTGGGTTTTTATCCGCTATCTCGTTTTTATGTAGAAATGATGCATGAAAAAAATGAAAAAAATTACTTTTATAAAAGATATTAAACTTATGTTGGTTATCTATGAACCAGCTTCAACAAGTGATACCTTTTTAGTAACGTGTAGCAAATAAAAATGAAAACGTTATCAAAAAAGGAGGAAAAATATCTGTGCTTTCTTTATTAGGATTTTTAATGGTTGCAGTCTTCATGTATTTAATTATGTCAAAACGACTTACCCCAATGGTTGCTCTTATCATTATCCCCATCATATTTGGTCTAATAGGCGGTTTTGCTAGTGGAATGGGACCTATGATGCTCGAGGGTGTAAAAGACATTGCGCCTACAGCTATTATGATTTTATTTGCTATTTTATATTTTGGGTTGATGATTGATTCAGGATTGTTTGACCCTCTTGTTTCATTCATTTTAAAGGTTGTAAAAGGAGATCCTCTAAAAATCGTTGTAGGAACTGCTGTGCTTTCAATGATGGTTGCTTTAGATGGGGATGGAACTACTACATATATGATAACGGTTTCTTCTTTGCTTCCGCTATATAAACGCTTAGAAATGAATCCACTTATCCTTGCAGGAGTAGCGATGCTATCTATGGGAGTTATGAATATGACTCCGTGGGGAGGTGCTTCTGCTATGGCTATGAGTTCATTAAATTTGGATTCATCTCAGTTGTTTTTGCCTTTGATACCTGTAATGGGTTTTGGGCTTCTATGGGTGCTGTTTGTTTCTGTTGTACTTGGAAGAAGGGAAAGAAAAAGATTAGGAGTTATCAATATTAAACATTCTGCAAATGAAATTGCACACGCACATGAAGTAGAGGGAACAGTGCAATATTCAGACTATCGACGTCCTAAGTTAGTATGGTTTAATTTTCTGCTTACCGTTAGTCTTATGGTGTGCTTAATTATGGACTTCATGTCGCTGATGCTATTGTTCATGGTAGCATTCGCTATTGCATTACTAATAAATTATCCAAACATCAAAGATCAACAGCAGCGAATTTCATCTCATGCAAATAATGCGGTAGCCGTCGTTTCAATTGTTATTGCAGCAGGTATTTTTACAGGAATTATGTCTGGAACAAAGATGATTGATGCTATGGCAAATACACTTGTAGGAATAATTCCAGATGCAATGGGCCCTTTTTTGCCAGTTGTAGTAGCATTTTTAAGTGCTCCTTTTACATTTTTTATGTCTAATAATGCTTTTTATTTTGGCGTATTGCCGATTATTGCTCAAGCTGCCGAAAGTTATGGCATTAGCGCAGCTGAAATTGGAAGAGCTGCTATCTTAGGACAACCTGTTCACGTGATAAGTCCCTTGGTAGCAGCAGCTCACTTATTAATTGGAATGGTAGGAATTGAATTTAGTGATTTGCAACGATTTTTAATTAAGTGGGCGCTAGGAACTACGGCGGTGATGACACTAGCTGCATTAATCTTAGGTGTTATTTCTATTTAATAAAAAAAGACCCCGAGGGGTCTTTTTTTATATTCTTAATCTTAAGTTGAACTAGACTGTTCGCTGCAGCTGCTCTTTTTAAAATAGAACTTATAAATTAAAAATCCGCATACAGCCACTACCGCTGCAATTAGAATATAAGTTTGTGCATCTGAGATAAAAGACTGAATGGACTTAAAGTTTCCGATTTGTCCTAGCCAAAGCATGGCAATATTCAAAGGAAAGATACCAAGAAATGTGAGCAGAGCAAACGGCATAGGTTTTACTTTAGATAGCCCTGAAAGGTAAGAAATGTAGTTGCCGAGCCCTAAAGGACGAGCAATCGCAATACTCCATAATCCGCATTTTTTAAACCATTTTTGCGATTTCTCAAATGCTTTTTTCTTTTTTGATAATTTTTTCTTTACCTTATCTTCTAATTTATAGCCTATCCCATACGGTATAAAGCTAAAAGCTGTATAAACGGCGCTTCCTGCAAGAGCGATTAATAATAATTTCACTATGTGCATGTTTAATAAGTATCCGTAGGTAAGGGTGAGAAGAGAACCAGGAAACGGCAGGGAGGAAGCCTCAATGGCCAGTCCGCTTAAAAGTCCCCAAATTCCAAATTGTTTCAGTAAGTCTGTTATGAAGTGTAGCATAAGATCGCCTCTTTTTCTGTGTCATAACATTCAAATACCCATCTATATGTTCGGAAAAACTTATAAGAGAAAAGAAAATAAAGGAAGAGCGCGGGATATAACAGAAAAAAACTTAGCTTGTACAAGGAAAAAAGAAGGAAGTATATTTTATAGCTTCTACTCAAAGTGAAATTATAGGAAAAAAATAATTGAGTGTGAATTTTTAAATAAACTACGACTTTTATTCATAGTTTTTATTCCTTTTATTCATTTTACTTATAAAACTAACGGGTGTAAACTTGTTGTGTTGTGAAATAATCCATTATGTATATGTATTAAAAGGAAAGGAGGTTACCGTGTGGTTATTATTGTAGGATTGTTATTGCTGATGTTTTTTGCTTATCTAGGATGGTCTATTATCTGGGTGGCACCTGTTGTCGCTACGTTTGTTGCTTATTTTAGCGGTTTAAAAGTACTGCCTACTTATACAGATGTGTATATGGGAGGGTTTGTAGATTTCGCTGCAAAATGGTTCCCCATCTTTTTATTAGGAGCCGTCTTTGGAAAGCTAATGGAAGATACAGGCGCAGCTAAGTCGCTAGCGCAGCGCATTGCTAAATTGTTTGGAAGTAAAAGAGCCATTTTAGGGGTGCTGATTGCTTCAGCCATTTTGACATACGGCGGAGTCAGTTTATTCGTTGTTGTCTTTGCGATTTATCCTTTAGCAATCGCATTATTTCGAGAAGCTAACGTATCGCGAAATTTACTGCCAGCAACCATTGCACTCGGAGCATTTACATTTACAATGACAGCGATTCCAGGTACGCCTCAAATTCAAAATCTGATTCCGACTGCTACATTTAAAACCAATGCAATGTCCGGTTCAATTATTGGAATTGTCTCAGGTCTTATTATGGCAGTGGGAGGCTATTTATGGTTAGCTTATCGCGATAAAAAATTAAAAGCTAAAAATCAAGGGTTTACTGAGCCTAATGAATCATCGGTTGCCGCAAGTGAAGAGCAGGACTCGATGAATGTAATGTTAGCTATTTTACCGCTGATTATCGTTGTCATGACATTAAACGTTTTAAAATGGGAGCCTATCGTATCATTATTAATTGGTATTTTTTCTATTTTACTTATTAATTTCAAACACTATAAGACGTTTATTTCTTCTATAAATGAAGGAGCAAAAGGATCCGTAATGGCTGTTATTAACACGAGTGCAGCAGTAGGCTTTGGCTCGGTTATTACAGCAGTTCCAGAGTTTAAAGATGTCACGCACGTACTACTAAACATTTCGAGTAATCCGCTCGTTTCAGAAGCGTTAAGCGTTCAAGTGCTAGCGATGATCACGGGTTCAGCATCCGGTGGTATGGGTATTGCGCTTCAAGCATTAGGAGATACGTGGTATCACTTGTCTCAAACGACGAATTTAAGCGCAGATGCGCTTCACCGTATTGCAAGCGTTGCGTCAGGTGCATCTATTTTACCGCATAACGGTGCGTTGTTAACGCTATTAGCTGTAACTGGTCTTCGGCATAAAGAAACGTATAAAGACGTATTTGTTGTTGCATTTATCATCCCGACAATCGCTTTATTTGCAGGAGTCGCATTAGCGGCAGCCGGTATTATTTAAAAACAGGAGGAGAATACACATGGTTGAAAATCAAGTAATTGTAATCACAGGAGCAGCAAGAGGAATTGGATTTGAAATAGGTAAACGATTCGCTGAAAACGGCGGGAAAATTGTGTTATCTGATATTGATCAAACTGCCGTAGAAGCTGCAGCACAAAATCTTCGTGAAGCTGGATTCGAAGCACTTGGTGTCAAAGCGGATGTAACAAAAGAAGAAGAAATCAAACATTTAATTGAAACAGCAAACGCACATTTTGGAGCGGTTCATACGTTCATTAACAACGCTGGTTTGCAGCATGTTTCTCCAATCGAAGAGTTTCCAACTGAAAAGTATGAGTTAATGATTAAAATTATGCTAACAGCTCCATTTATGGCGATTAAGCACGCGTTTCCGATTATGAAAAAACAAGGGTTCGGACGTATTATTAACGTTTCTTCTATCAACGGTTTAATCGGTTTTGCAGGCAAAGCAGCTTATAACAGTGCCAAACACGGTGTAATTGGGCTAACAAAAGTAGCTGCTCTTGAAGGTGCAGCACACGGTATTACGGTTAATGCACTTTGTCCTGGTTATGTGGATACACCACTAGTGAGAGGTCAGTTAGATGGTTTAGCTAAAACAAGAAACGTACCATTAGAAAGCGTTCTTGAAGAAGTTATTTATCCTTTAGTCCCTCAAAAAAGATTACTAGACGTGAGCGAAATTGCTGACTACGCTATCTTCTTAGCGAGTGATAAAGCAAAAGGTGTAACTGGTCAAGCGGTAGTAATGGACGGCGGATATACAGCTCAATAAAAATAGAACAAATCATTAAAAGCATAAATGAGTCCAACGGGCTCATTTATGCTTTTTTAGGTTATATCTATTCTATTGAGTTAATCAACGTTAAAATATAACTAGGCGATACATAAAAAAAGCCTCATATGCTATTTCTACTGTCAAGATAAATAGTAGGATAAAAAAAGCGTACAGATTAGAAAGGATGATACATATGGTGCAAACAGTAAATGAATTAATTAAACATCCGGTTTTCTATTTCTTTAACGAAATCTCAGCTATTCCTAGAGAATCTGGAAATGAAAAGAAAATCAGTGACTATTTAGTTTCTTTTGCAAAAGAAAGAAGCCTTGAGGTTATCCAAGACGAAGCTTTAAATGTAATCATTAAAAAGCCGGCAACTAAAGGATATGAACATGCTCCAGCCATCATTTTGCAAGGACATATGGACATGGTATGCGAGTTAAATAAAGGAACTGTCCATGACTTTGAAAAAGATCCGCTTCAACTGCGAATTGTTGAAGATATGCTTTATGCAAATGGTACTACGCTAGGAGCTGATAACGGGATTGCTGTTGCATATGCACTAGCTTTACTAGATGCTCAAAATATAGCGCACCCCTCTCTTGAAGTAGTCATTACCACTGAAGAAGAAACGACTATGGGCGGAGCCATTGCTGTAAATCCAGCTTATTTTGAAGGGAAAATCTTTATTAACCTTGATACAGAAGAGGACGGAAAGCTCCTTGTCAGCAGCGCAGGCGGGGTAAAAGGCGTGCTTCGTATTCCTCTAAACTGGGAGTCGTCTTCCAATAACTCAGAAACATATAGCTTAAGCATCGGAGGACTGCGCGGCGGACATTCCGGAATGGAAATTGACAAAGAAAGAGGAAATGCGAATAAACTGCTAGGGAGAGTTTTATATGATTTACAACAAGAACTTCCCTATTCTTTAAGCAGCATTAGCGGAGGATTAAAATCAAATGCAATTCCCCGTGAATCAGAAGCAATTCTATCAGTTGAGCCTTCTGAGATAGGAAAGCTAGAAAATAAGATTCGTGAGTGGAACGAAATAGTAAAAAATGAATTACAAGCGGCTGATCCGAGCGTATATGTAAAAATAAACAAATTTTCTTCCGTTGAGAAATGTTTTACAAGAGAAACGACAGAACGAATTGTACAAGCTATTATGCTAACACCAAACGGCGTTCAAAGCATGAGTATGAATATTGAAGGATTAGTAGAATCTTCTACCAACTTAGGTGTGATTACGACGACAGAATCTGAGGTTGTTTTTCAAAATGAAATTCGCAGCTCAGTAAAAAGCTTAAAAGAAAAAATAGTAAGTCAAGTGCGCATACTTGCTCAGGTAGTCGGGGGAAGAGTTGAAACAAAAGGTAATTATCCTGAATGGGCGTACAATGGAGATTCAAAAATTCGCGAATTATGTAAAAAGGTTTACAAAGAAAAGTATGGTGAAGAGGCGGAGATCATCGCCATCCATGCTGGAATTGAATGCGGTATTTTCTTAGAAAAAATCCCTGGATTAGATGCCATTTCGCTCGGACCCGATATGTACGACGTTCATACACCTGATGAACACCTGAGCATTCCGTCTACTCTTAAGACATGGGAATACTTATTAGCAGTATTAAAAGAGGCAAATAAGATATAAAGTTATCAGCATCCCTATAACCTTAAAAAGAGAGCTTCTGTAAAGGAGCTCTTTTTCATTCGTCATTTATCAGATAATAAATAGGGTTCCATCAACGCGTCAGGCAATTGAGAACATTTATGTAAGCGTTTTACAAATAAAGGTTTTAAAACGGTCCTAAAAGAGGTAAACAATTACTAAAACGATAGACAAATGAATTCAAAACAAGCTCTGCAACTAATAAATTAGTAGGGAGAGAATGTATATGAATGATAATAGTCTTATCAAAGATCCTTTTTTAGAAAAAGGAGAAATTGAATTTTTAGAATTAAAGAAAGACGAAATACGTTATCTAAAGTTCGGTCGATTTTTAAAAGTGATTAAAGCACTTAATCAACGCAGTGATAAAGGCTACCAGAGTCTTATGCTTTCCGTTGATGGCTTTAAAGGTACTTCAAGAGAATTATATGAGATAGAGGAGTTTCGCAGATATGTAAATTTGTTAATTAATCAAGTTCCTCAAATATTATTTTATATTCATGATAAAAACAAAATGACCAATCAAATTTTAAAAAGTCTATCAAACAATAGCAGCCAGCCGGCCTCTATAGATCCTAAAAGAGCACGTTTAATGATTGATGCCATACAAGAGCAAGTAGCGAAAACAGAGGATAAAGAGATAAAGGAGAATCTTTCTGAATTCGTATGTAAAATCCAGAGCTTTGTGAATCAGTATTAACAGTTCCAAATAGAAAAGCAGAATCCATATTATAAAAAAAGTACGAGAACTTAAAGCTTCTCGTGCTTTTTTTGTTGGGAAAACTGTAGAAAAGGAAAAGGATTATCAACATATATTGATAAATAATAAAAGTAAAGCTTCATATTTGGCAGTGAAATAATCAGGAGGGATGAACATTGAATCATATTGAAATAAGAAGACCAAAAATAGAGGATAGCGCAGAACTCCACGAGCTTTTTAATGAAGTGATCACAGATACCTTTCATAGAGAGGGGCTATCTGACATGGTGAACGATATACAAATAGAAATTGAAAGTAAAGAACAATATTTAAAAAGTGACCTTGATAGCGATGGGAAATGTCGATTCTTTTGGCTCGGAATAGATACGTGCATCAATAAGATTATTGGCTGCATTGAATATGGCCCTGTTAGTGAATTAATTATGGCGTGTACAAAAGGGGAGCTGCAAGGATGGATTGAAATCGGCACAGTTTTTGTTCATCCAAAGTACCAAAGAAAAGGGGTAGGAACACTACTTATACATATTATGCTGCTTACGCTTCAAAGCAGAGAAATTAAAAAAATTTGTTTGGATAGCGGATACAAGAATGCTCAGAAAGTATGGAAAAACATATTTGGAATTCCCGATTACTTAGTAAAAGATTACTGGAGCAAAGGATATCATCACATGATTTGGAAAATAGAAACAGAACGTACACCGATAGTATTTAAGTTCAGTCATAACGGATAATAAGATGTCTTCTAGAAAATAGCCGGTAGAAAGGTACCGGCTATTTTCTACTGATTGAGCTACGATTATTTAAAGATAAAAAAAGACCTCTCTGAAGGTCTTTTTTTTATGGACATATAACAATTCTTTTTAAGAGCGAGCAGGATAGTTTATTAGAGAGCTAGAACACATTCATAATACGAACGATTATGGCAACAAGCTGAATATGAGAAAAACATATTCGTATCTTTGAATAATAAAGCTTTTATCACTTATGTGGAGGAGTATGGAAATGTCTATATATGAAATTTGGAATGAAGTGGATCTTTATATGAATGATAAGCTCATACAACCTGACCCTATTCTTGATGAGGTATTGAAGGCAAATCAAGAGGCTGGATTACCTGCCATCGACGTATCGCCTAGTCAAGGAAAGTTTCTGCATTTGTTATCTTCATTAAAAGGGGCTAAACGCATTTTGGAAATTGGTACTCTTGGAGGGTACAGCACGATTTGGCTAGCCAGAGCTCTTCCGAAAGACGGACAGCTGATTACGCTCGAATTAAGCGCTCAGCATGCAGAAGTAGCACGAGCAAATTTAAAAAGAGCGGGAGTAAGCCACTTAGTAGAAGTCATTGTCGGCCCCGGGCTTGATACATTAGCTGTATTAAAGGATAAGGGAACAGAGCCGTTTGATCTTATCTTTATTGATGCTGACAAGCCGAATAACCCAAATTACTTAAAGTGGGCTCTAGAATTATCGAAACGAGGAAGTACGATTATTTGTGATAATGTTGTTCGTCAAGGGCACGTGGTGAACTCAGAAAGTGAAGATGAAAATGTAAAGGGAATTCGACAATTTATGGATGCTCTGGCTCAAGAAAAACGAATCAGCGCCACGGCTATACAAACCGTTGGAAGCAAAGGCTATGATGGATTCATTGTAGGGATTGTTGAATGATAAAACTCGTGTTACATATAAAGAGGCTGGGACAAAAGTAGTTTTGTTGAAGGGAAATCCGACCGATGAATTCAAATTCTTGATGGAGAATCTCGATTCCTCGGTCGGATTTTTTCATGGTGATAGTGAACGTAAATTTCATGTGTGTAGGCGTATGTGCTTCTAGCTGTGGATTGATTTCGTTATCTCCCAGCCTCTATTTAATTTGCGTCCAACTTATTTGTTATTTGTTTTGCTGTCAGAAAATTAATCAACTCTCTTACAGCGAATGAACTGTAGCGTTCTTTTAACAGAATAATTCCAAGTTCCCACATCATTTCAGGATTTGCAATAGGTACCGTAATAATATTGGAATCTTTCACTTTGGCATAAAGCGATTCGGGTAAAATAGCAATACCTAGTTCTGCTGCTGTTAATTCAATAATTAAATCCCATTGAGAACTTTTATATGCGATAGAAGGCACAAATCCTGATTTTAAAGCATCTTGAATTAACCGGTCGTGCAGCGTAAATTCTTCACTGAACATAATGAATTTTTCATGCTCCAATTCTTTCATCCAGACGGAAGAACGTTTCGCTAAAGGATGGTTTTTATGGGCGTATAAAAGGAATCTCTCCTTAACGAACGGGTATACGTGAAAATGCTCATCATGACCGCTTGTGAGAGGAAGCATAACAATCCCCATATCTACACCAGCCTCTTCCACAAGGGCTTCAATTTTTTTTGCTCCAAATTCAATAAGCTCTAGAGATACTTTAGGGTATTGTTCATTAAATGCTTTTGCAATCTTCGGGAAAAACAAGGTCCCGATGAGCGGAGGGATTCCCATCTTGATTTGCCCTGTTTGCAAGTTCATTAAATCGCCCAACAAGTGAGGCATGTCTTTTAACACCGACAGCGCTTTAGTTGCCTGATGATACACGACTTCTCCTGCATCGGTTAGCTTTAATTCTCTTGTTGAACGGTCAAGAAGCTCAAATCCTAGTTCATTTTCCACTTTTTTGACGGCTTTACTTAAAGCCGTTTGTGACAAATGAACTTGCAGCGCTGCCTTTGTAAAATTTTTATGATTCGCTACCTCTATAAAGTATTCTAAGTCTCTGATTTCCATGTGAAACTCCATTTCTGCAAACTGCTTATACTTTTTTTTTACTCTTTATTTTAACGATTAAATTATTTACTGTAAATGCGCTGATTAAAAAAGGGAGCTATCCAATGAATAAAAACGAGGAAAGGAAATGAACTAAAGTTTCTGTCGAAATTGATTTATAAAACCAATAATCTTTTTATAGAGAAACATAGATTTTGCTACTAGCTGATGAGGAATATAAAGATTTTTGCCTGTACATTCGGGCAAAAATGCAAAACTTATCAAAATAACTGAAAGCCCAAAGGCTGCAGCTGTAATCTCTATCCAAGAAAACACCATATCATTCCTCCTTTTACAAACCTATTAATAGAATATGTAAAAGTTTGAAAGGAGGTTGTACGATAGACCTATAAAGAGCGTCGTCATTAAGCTCTCTCAAAATAAAATGACGTCAAAGAACACAGGGCCTGTGCCAAACGTTCTTTGACGTCATTTTATTTTCGCTCTTCAGCTTGATGCTCTTGTTTGTTTTGCTCAGTGAGACGTTTTTGATGAGCTTTTGTTTCTGCACTTACGTGATTCGCATCATTCGGTTGATTCTTCTTTGAACCTCCTGCAGCGTTACTCATTAGACGACACCTCCAGTCCGGTTATGAAACATACCTATAGAATGTGCGTATTTACAAACTTTATACACGGCTATCGATATTACTGCACACGAAAAAAGCAAAGGGAGAGTCACTAAGACTGTTCCCTTTGCTTTTTTACTAGGCGACTTTATCGGTGGTGATAATTTTATTAATCCAGTCTTTTCCTTCTGTAAACCTTGTAACAAGCATCGCTGTTACTGTATTTCCCGTACTGTTTAAGAGCGTAGCAGGGGCGTCAATAATTGTGGAAATGACCGCAATGATGGGCAGAACTTCTGGCGAAAATCCGTAAATTGTAATGATTAACATTTCGCCAATCATACCGCCTCCAGGAATTGCTCCCATTACGGCTCCAACTAAAAAGGCTACGCCTAATATGCTCAAAATACTCGTAGCAGACGTCATATCTTTGCCGAACAAACTGAATAAGAAAACAATTTTTAGAATACCACCGATAACAGAACCATCTTTATGGGTGTTTGCTCCTAATGGAATCACTGTTTCAGCAATATCCAGCGGCACACCCATTTTCTTTGTTGCGTCTAAATTGACTGGAATAGATGCCGCGGAAGAACAGGTAGCAATAGCAGTGATAGAAGGAGCAGCTGCATTTTTCCAAAACAGCTTAATTCCTGCTTTACCGCCAGCAATCCATGCGTATAGCGTAAAGAAGCCAAAATAGTAAACGATTGCAATTAATAAATAAAGAATAAATGCTCTGGCATACCCTTGCAAGATCTTTGGTCCAAGTTCTCCTACCACAGTAGCAAAATAGCACCCTAAACCAATTGGAGCATAGTACATGACAATTTTAACGACTTTCATCGATACTTCTTGACCCGAAGTCAGAAATTTCGCCATAGGCTGTCCTTTTTCACCAGCCATCGTGGTAGCAATACCGAAGATAACGGCAAAGACAATTAATTGTAAAATATGCTCTTTCGAAAATAACTGAACAAAATCAGGTACAGTAAATGTACTAACAAGCTGATTTAAAAGCGTCATTTTTTCAGCTGTATTTTCACTGTCACCCATTAATTCTTTAATGGCAGAAGTATCTACGTTGTGCAGCGGATTGTAAAGTGATGCGCCTAAAAAGCCTAGAACGGCTGAAACAGCAGCAGTGGCGACAAACACAACGGCGATACCTAGCATAATTTTACCAAGACGTTTCATTTCGTTCATGTTTGCGATCGCCGAAGCCACACTAAAAAAGACAAGGGGAACGATAATCATGAACATTAAATTAAGAAACAAATCACCAAAGGGCTTTACGACTGCCACATCGGGCCCGATAGCATATCCTGCTATCCCGCCAATTAAAATAGCGAGAAGCAGAATAAGCGATGATCTGTACGTTTTAAATACACTTAAAACCATATAGATTTCCTCCAAACAACAATAGCTTCTTTACTACGCAAGAACAGCTATCATTTGCTCATTGCATACGTAGTAACGACTGGCTTTACATCTTTACGCACCAAATCTTCGTATGTTTCTCGCTCTACAGCAAGACGAGCTTCTCCATTTTTCACAAATACAACAGCAGGGCGCGGAATACGGTTGTAATTGCTAGCCATTGAATAGTTGTAGGCACCTGTAGAGGATACTGCTAGTAAATCTCCTTGATTAACGCGCGGTAAATCGATATCCCAAATAAGCATATCTCCTGATTCACAGCATTTCCCTGCAATTGATACTGTTTCATCTTTTTTATCCGTCACTCTATTAGCCAAGACAGCTTCATGTTTTGCATCGTAAAGAGCAGGACGGATATTATCGGTCATACCGCCATCAATTCCTACGTATTTGCGTACACCTGGAATCTCCTTCGTTGAGCCGATTGTATAAAGCGTTGTACCTGCTTCTCCTACGATGCTTCTTCCAGGCTCAATCCAGACTTCCGGAAGGGTATAATTCTGTTCAGTTAACGTGCGGCTTAGCTTTTCTGTCAGTGCATCTACATAATACTCAACTGGAAGTGGAGAGTCGCTTTCGGTATAACGAATACCAAAACCACCACCTACGTTTAAAACTTTTACTTCAAATTCCATTTTATCACGAATACTGAATAAGAAATCAGTTAAAATATCAATGGCGCGAGAAAAACCATCTACTTCAAAAATTTGCGAACCAATATGACAATGAATGCCTAAAAGATCGTAGTAAGGCTTTTCTAATGCAGAACTTACCGCTTTCATAGCCTGGTCATTGGAAAGACCAAATCCAAACTTGGAGTCTTCCTGTCCGGTCATAATATACTCATGTGTGTGGGCTTCAATCCCTGGAGTAACACGCAGAAGAATAGATGCTTTCTGTTTGCGCTCAGCTGCTAAGGCATGTAAAACTTCAAGTTCGGTAAAGTTATCCACAACAAAACAGCCAATATTCGCATCAAGAGCCATTTCAATTTCTTCAATCGTTTTGTTATTTCCGTGAAAATGAATGCGTTCAGCTGGATATCCCGCTTCAAGAGCTGTAAATAATTCGCCTCCTGAGACCACATCTAATGACATATCAAGCTTCGTTAAAAGGCTAGCCATTTCCATACAAAGAAACGCTTTCCCTGCATAGGCGATTTGATATGAAAATCCGCTTCTTTGAAAGGCTGAATGGAAGGCCTTGCATTTCGTCTCAATTAATTCTTGATCGTAGATGTATAGGGGAGTGCCGTATTGTTTTTTCAGTTCGACCGTATCGCACTGCCCAATTTCTAAATGATTGCTGCTGTTAATTTTACTCGTTCCATGTAAGTACATAATCCGTATCCCTCCATTTAAATCATTCAACTATAACTTTGATGGTCAGTAGAAAAACACAAAAAAGACCCGTGAAGTGATGTTCACGCGTCTTGGTTTCATAATAATAAAGTATTATTACATTCTAGGCATCAACATCTCTTCAATAGCTCTCCACAAACCAAGTGGTTTGTGACAGCTCAGCATTTATTCAATACTGAACCAGTATATGAACACAATGGATGTTTATATACTTCGGCACGAAATCCCTTTTACTTATCTTCACAGACTCCATTAGTCTCCAATAAGTGACTCTTGATTTCATGCACCTCTATTCTCAGAGAGGAAAATTATATTTAAATGTAACTCCTATTATATTTCCTTTTCCTCTGTCTAGTCAATGAAAAGTTAAGGCATAGGAATATCAAAGAAGATAAATAAAAAAGCTATGAAGCTTCCAGATAGAATCCAAGCAGCCAGCGCTGTCTTCTGATGAATGATTAAAAGTGAGAACGTGACAATATTGAAGAGAAAAGAACATAGCAGCGACCATCCATAATGATGAGTGATACTGTGATTAACATAAGCAATGAACTCAATCACAGTAAATAAAAGCGCCCATAAAAGAATCCACCACAGCCGGCCGCTTACATGCAGCGGCAGCCTTCCTAAAAAAACCGGTATAACAAACGGATAAATAATTAAGGTTATTCCAAGAGAAACCATTAGGTGATCGGGTAGAAAAAGATGATCAATACCAACAGGGTGAAATACCCATACGCGGTGATGAAACAGCAGCACTTCATAAAGCAAATTCCCCGTGACCCAAAACAGCAAAGTAGGGTAGTATTCTTGATACCTTCGCCACTTGCCAAATAGTAAACCAAGAATGATAAAAAATAATACAAATGAAGATTGCATACGCTCTCCTTAAAATAATGGTTATTTCTTTTTATTTACATATTATAGTGGTTTTATTCTTTCATTTTTTTATTCAGCACCTATAATAGAAAAGCCGTAAGCCACAGCGTTAAAGACGTACTACCACTATTTATGGCTTTCTTCACCCTGTTATAATCTTGGTAAAAGAACTTCTACCGCTCTTGTTTACGAGACGAAAGGAGCTATATGTCAAAGTCAGCAAGGCTTAAAAATAAGCTTAAAATAGCTTCGCCTAGTATGTGACTTCTTTTTTTGCTATGCTAAAATTGCATACATATAGCATGAGAATACTAGAAGAAAGAAAAGGGTGTTTTGGTATGAAAACATACATCGTAGTTGGAGCTGGGGTACTTGGAGCTTCTACGGCATATCATTTAGCAAAAGCAGGAGCAGATGTGACATTGATAGATCGCAAGGATGCTGGTCAAGCTACTGATGCAGCAGCAGGAATTGTTTGTCCATGGCTTTCGCAGCGTCGAAATAAAGCATGGTACCGCTTAGCAAAAGGCGGCGCCAAGTACTATCAAACATTAATTCAGCAATTAGAAGAAGATGGAGAAACGGATACGGGATATAAGCGAGTAGGAGCAATTAGTTTACACACTGATGAACAAAAGCTTAAAAAAATGGAAGAACGAGCATATAAGCGTCGGGAAGAAGCCCCCGAAATAGGCGAGATTACACGTTTATCCGCTAAAGAAACACAGGCTTTGTTTCCGGCTCTTTCGGAAGAATACAGTTCAGTTCATATTAGTGGAGCCGCTCGCGTTAACGGAAGAGCTCTTCGAAACGCACTTGTGAATGCAGCGAAGAAAAACGGTGCAAAAATAATAGAAGGAAACGCAGAACTACTTTATGAAAATAATCAAGTAACGGGCGTTGCCGTAAATGGACAAACCCTTCTAGCAAGTACAACAATCGTGACAGCAGGAGCGTGGGCAAATCAATTACTAGAGCCTCTTGGAGTGAAATTTTTAGCAAGCTTTCAAAAAGCGCAAATTGTCCACTTGCATCTTCCTGATTTAGATACAAAAGACTGGCCCGTTGTAATGCCTCCAAGCGACCAATATATTCTTTCGTTTGAACAAGGTCAAATTGTCATAGGAGCAACACATGAAAACGACACGGGTTATGACTTGAGAGTAACGGCTGGGGGGCTTCATGAAATTTTTTCAAAGGCCTTATTAATTGCTCCTGGCTTAACAGAAAGCACAGTCTTAGAAACAAGGGTAGGGTTTCGACCATTTACTCCAGGCTTCTTGCCAGTCATTGGGGCTCTTCCAGCTTACGAAGGAATACTAGTAGCGAATGGTCTGGGAGCTTCAGGCTTAACGTCGGGTCCTTATCTTGGTTCAGAGCTTGCTAAATTAGCACTTGAAATGGAAATGGAAATTGATCTTAGCGATTATGATGTAAGAGGAGCTATTGAGTCCTAAGCAAATAGAATGAATGAAAACAAATAGAAGTTCGCAAACTATAACTACTATATGATGAAAGGAAGTAGATTGTTTGCGAAAGGTTATGATAAGTGCAGCAGCAGCTTTTTTATTTATGAGCGGGACGCCTGTATTAGCGGAAAACAATCCTCAGCCAGAAACAAAAGACGTGCAGCTGACGTCTCAGCAAAAGCAGGAATTATCCGTTCTGTACAAAGAAATGTTCGAAAAAAAGAAAGAAATACTTTCAAAATATGTGGAGTACGGCGTGCTAAGCAAAACGGAGAGTCAAAACATTTCTTCACATATGGAAAATCGCTATCAGCATATGGAGAAAAATGGGTTTGTTCCGAAGCGGCACTGTCATAAAATGCATCATTCAAAGTAATTCCTATTCACATAAAAAAGCGCCTATACAGGCGCTTTTTTTATGTGAATGAATGGAAAATATCTGCTTCTTTATCTAGTAAATTTTAAACGCCTCATGTAAAATTAAGAGAATGAGAACGATTAGGAAAGATGCTAGTGAGGGGTAGGTAAATATGAACGATGAACGAAAATAAAAAAATAGTCCGATTACATGCAGAAAATCATTCAGCTGAGGCTCTAGGAATCATATTTGCTTACAAACAAAAAGGTGACCACCTTGTTTACAGTATGTATCAAGGAGAAAGCGTTTCTGAGCAAAAAATACCTCTAGAAGAATGGGTCTCGTATGAGCATTTTTTCGAAGCGCTAAATAAAAAGAAAACGCTTATGTACGAGCTTCAAATAAATGATAAACGCTATGTAGTAAACTTAACCCCTTTATCTTACACAGAAAAGCCTGAAATTATGGGACATTGCGTGAATATAACTAGTTATCAAGAGAAAAAAGAACAGATTCAACCTTTTATTTATCATAACGCAGATGCTGTTGCTATCGTTGACTTAGAGGGTAAAACGCTTCAAGTGAACCCTGCGTTTGAGAATACATTTGGCTGGACGTTTGAAGAAATTCATCAAAAGCCTCTTCCGATTATACCTTCGTTTTTAAAGGAGCCCGTGTGCGAACTTCATAAGACTATTCAATCAGGGGAATCGAAAACGGAATTTGAGACGGTCAGACAGCATAAAGACGGGCATTTAATTAATGTAAGCGTCACACTATTCCGCGTTGAAAATATGAATGATTGGCCGTTATGCATTGCGTTTGTCTATCGAGATATAACATCGCGCAAGCAGGATGAGACGGCTTTAAAAGAAAGCGAACAGCGCTACCGAAGTTTGATTGAGTTATCCCCGGAAGCAATTATCGTTCATAGTGAAGGTAAAATTGATTATATCAACCCTGCAGGAGCTAAAGCACTAGGATACAAGAATCCTCAAGATGTATTAGGAGCTTGTGTTTATCAGTTTGTTCACCCTGATTACTATGATGTTGTAAAACAGCGAATTTATCGAATGAAAACAGAAAATAAATCTGTGGATCTGCAGGAAGAAAAGTTTATTCATAAAGACGGTCATACGATTGATGCCGAAACCATTGCCTTTCCTATTCCGTATATGGGAAAGCAGGCCATTCAAGTTTTGTTTCGTGATATTACAGAACGTAAAAAAACTGAAAAATTGCTGCGTGAATCCGCTCAGCTTTCCTTAGTCGGACAGTTAGCAGCGGGTATCGCTCACGAAATCAGAAACCCTCTAACAGCGGTAAAAGGATTTATGCAGTTATTAGAAGAAACGAGCGGTCAGCCTTACTATGTAGAAATGATAAATCATGAGTTAGATAGAATCGAATTGATTGCCGACGAGTTCTTGAGTCTTGCAAAGCCTCAGGCGAAAACCTACAAAGACAAACACGTCCAAGATATCTTAGAGAACACGTTAAAGCTAGCTGAGGTGCAGGGGATTACAGAGAAAATTCACGTAAAAAAAGAGATTGATCTTCATCTTCCTCTCGTATTATGCGAAGAAAACCAGTTAAAACAGGTCTTTAGCAATATATTTAAAAATGCCGTCGAATCTATGCCAAGTGGAGGAACTGTAACGATTCAACTAAAAAGATTTAATCAGGAGAACCTTGTTGTCCGGTTTAGCGACGAGGGGCCAGGCATCACGCAGGAACGAATGCAGCATTTAGGAAAACCTTTTTATAGTACGAAAGAGAAAGGAACGGGGCTTGGACTGATGGTGTGCTATAAGATCATTCGAGAACATAGAGGAGAAATTAACTTTGTAAGTGAACTTGGAAAAGGAACTACCGTAGACATTCTTTTGCCTTTTAAAAAGTAGATTCTACTTTTATAAGCATGAAACCTTTTCTAAAGGGGAATACATGTTAGTGAACGAATAATGAGGTTAAAATAGGAGGGAATACGATGGAACGTATTGAAACGGGAGAGATTTTTACAATTTTAGATGAAAATGATCAAGAGCAAGATATTGAAGTGCTTGGAAAAATGACGATTGAAGGCCACGATTATATTGCCGTTGCGTTTGTGGAAGAAGTTTTAATTGAAACAGAAGAAGAAATTGATGTTTTCTTTTTAAAAATTGAAGATGATGGTGAATGGTCTTCAATTGAAGATGATGATGAGTTTGAAAAAGTATCAGCCGTATTTGAGGAAATGACATCCGCGTAAAAAGAGAGGTTACAACCTCTCTTTTTTTTTATTTCTAAATAATATAATATTTAGAATTTTTCTAAAAATATCTTGCTGAATTATTTTCCTTCATTTATGATGAATATGTAACATACCAACCGGTTAGTAAGTAAATGAAAGCGAGGGACTACCGTGTATTTTTCTTACTCTGACAAAGTAGTGAAGCTGCAAAAAGAATTGAGCTCTTTTATGGAAGAGCATATTTATCCAAATGAACGGCTATACGAACAACAGCTGAATGAACAGCCATCTAGATGGTCAGCTGTTCCTCCAATCATGGAAGAGTTAAAAGAAAAAGCAAAGCGAGCTGGGCTATGGAACTTATTTTTGCCAGAAAGCGAATACGGAGCAGGTCTAACAAATGTAGAATACGCTCCTCTTTGCGAAATTATGGGCCGTTCTATTATTGGACCAGAAGCTTTTAACTGCGGAGCTCCTGACACTGGCAATATGGAAGTGCTGGTTCGATACGGAACGCCTGAACAGAAAGAAAAATGGCTAAAGCCTCTGTTAAATGGAGACATTCGCTCCTGCTTTTCTATGACAGAACCGGATGTAGGTTCTTCTGATGCCACAAACATTCAGTGCAGTATTGTAAGAGAAGGCGATGAATATGTAATCAATGGAAGAAAATGGTGGTCTTCAGGTGCGGGAGATCCTCGCTGCAAAATTGCTATTGTCATGGGAAAAAGCGATTTTAACGCATCTAAATATGAACAGCAGTCTATGATTCTAGTTCCATTAAATACTCCGGGAGTTAAAATTGAACGAATGCTGCCAGTCTTTGGATACGATCACGCTCCTCATGGACATGCTGAAATTCATTATGACAATGTGCGTGTGCCAGCATCCAATATGCTTTTAGGCGAAGGAAAAGGGTTTGCTATTGCTCAAGGTAGATTAGGGCCTGGACGTATTCATCACTGCATGCGTCTAATAGGAGCAGCTGAAAGAGCGCTCGAAGAATTATGTAAGCGTATTCAAATTCGTTCTACATTTAATAAGGTGCTTTCTCAGCAAGGGGTTATTCAAGAATGGGTGGCAGAATCGCGTATTGAAATTGAGCAAGCTCGCTTATTAACATTAAAAGCTGCTTATATGATGGACACAGTTGGAAATAAAAAAGCGCGGAAAGAAATTGCCATGATTAAAGTAATAGCTCCTGCTATGGCTTTAAAAGTCATTGATCGTGCCATTCAAGCATTTGGAGCAGCAGGTGTTTCAGAAGACACGCCGCTTGCGGCACTTTGGGCAAATGCCCGCACTTTGCGCCTTGCCGATGGTCCAGACGAAGTGCACAAAGCACAGCTTGCAAGACTTGAGCTAAAATCCTATCAAGAACAGGAGGCAACCTATGCACATAAAGGATCTATTTGATTTAACTGGAAAAACAGCTATTATTACCGGAGGAGGCAGAGGATTAGGAGAGCAAATGGCAGAAGGGCTTGCAGAGGCAGGGGCAAATATTGTTCTATGCTCAAGAAAAAAAGAAGCATGTCAGCAAGTGGCTGATCGATTGGCCACCATGGGCGTAAAAACCCTCGCTTTAGCATGCGACATCAGTCAGCCTGAAGATATTAAAAATGTCGTGCATCAAACGATTGAAACATTTGGACGCATCGATATTTTAATTAACAACAGCGGAGCTACGTGGGGAGCTTCGGCTGAAGAAATGCCTCTTGAAGCATGGCAAAAAGTGATGAATATTAATGTGACGGGCACGTTTTTAATGTCACAAGAAGCTGGAAAAGAAATGATTAAACAAAAAGCTGGTAAGATTATTAACATTGCTTCAATTGCGGGTCTTGGAGGAACGGACCCTCAGTATATGGATACAATCGGGTACAACACGAGTAAAGGAGCGGTCATTACGTTCACGAAAGATTTAGCTGTCAAATGGGGACAGCATAATATTCAAGTTAATGCAATTGCGCCGGGATTTTTTCCTACTAAAATGTCAGGTGCGATTATGGAACAAGGAAAAGATTATTTTCTAAGTCAAACCCCTTTAAAACGCTTTGGCTCCGAAGCTGATTTAAAAGGAGCGGCTGTTTTTCTTGCTTCTGCAGCGTCTAATTATATTACGGGCGATATTCTGACAGTAGACGGTGGAGTTCATGCTATGTGAATAAGAAAGGAGTTACTCAATGGAAGACGTTAAAAAATGGTTTACACCTTATCCAGAAGCCTACACTCATGACATTCACATCGAAGATATTTCACTATTTGATATGCTGAAAGAAACAGCCGAACGTTATCCTGCTCACACAGCCACGCGCATGTATCAGCATACGTTAACGTACCAGGAGCTGTACCACTCAGTTCGCGTATTTGCAGGAGCACTGCAGAAAAAAGGGATTAAAAAAGGAGATCGTGTAGCAATTATGCTGCCAAATTGTCCGCAATATATAATAAGCTATTTTGGCATTGTAGCAGCGGGCGGCATTGTCACTCAGGTCAACCCCATGCTTGTCGAACAAGAACTAGAGCATATTTTACACGATTCCGGCGCAAAAAAAATAATTCTACTCGATGATTTTTATACGAGACTTCAAGAGATAAGGAATCGTGTTGAGATAGAAGAAGCGATAACCGTCAGCTTGCAAAAACCTTTTGTTCCTACATCACCAGACCTTTCCTTCTTAGATTTTCTAACCATTAAGCATGAATTTAATCAGCCGGTCATCCATCCAGCACACGATATTGCTGTTCTTCAGTATACGGGAGGAACGACTGGACCATCTAAAGGTGCGATGCTTACACATACAAACATTTACACAAACGCAGTTCAATCATACGAAATATTTAAGCATGATATTGAATTAGGAAAAGAAAAATGCTTAACCGTTATTCCATTGTTTCACGTATTTGGCATGACTTCCTGTATGCATTTATCAATTCTTTGCGGAAATGAAATATTGCTATTGCCGCGTTTTGATTTAGAAGAAGTACTAAATACAATCAAAAAAGAGCAGCCTAGTATTTTCCCTGGAGTGCCAACTATGTATGTCGCAATTACCAATCATCCGCGGGCAGAAGAATACAATATCGAAAGTATTCGCATCTGCAACAGCGGCAGTGCGCCAATGCCTGTTGAGCTGATGAAAGAGTTCGAACGAAAAACGGGTGCTAAAGTGTTAGAAGGGTACGGCTTATCAGAAGCGGCCCCCGTTACCCATTGCAACCTGCCGTTTTGTGAACGAAAGCCAGGCACAGTCGGACTTGGCGTTCCGCAAACTGCTTATAAAATTGTAGACGTGGCTACAGGAACAAAAGAACTGCCAAGAGGAGAGCTTGGTGAAATAGTGATTAAAGGCCCTCAAGTTATGAAGGGCTATTGGAATCAGCCTGAAGAAACAGCTCACGCGCTTAGAAACGGCTGGCTGTACACAGGAGATATTGGACAGATAGACGAAGATGGGTATTTATCCATTGTTGATCGCAAAAAAGATATGATTATTGCGAGTGGTTTTAATGTGTATCCTCGAGATATTGAAGAAGTTTTATATGAGCACAGCCACATTAAAGAAGCCGTTGTCATTGGCGTTCCGCATCCTTACAGAGGAGAAACAATTAAAGCGATTTTGGTAGTGAAAGAAGGAAAATCTCTTTCTGAAGAAGAGCTTACTTCTTATTGTCGACATCATCTTGCAGCTTACAAAATTCCGCGAATCTTTGAGTTTCGCGCTGAGCTTCCTAAGACCAATGTAGGAAAAATTTTACGAAGAGCACTGCGAGAAGAAGTGGTGAAAGAAACGATGTAAAGAAGCTGAACATAAACAAACTTTTTCAAAAGCTCCCTCTAAGCCATGGTATAATTTGTGAAAATGAGAAAAGACAGAGAGGGTTTGACGATGAAAGATTTGATGATGGAACGAAGCATTCAGCTTTTTGCTCAAAAAGGTTTCAAAGAAACGTCTATTCAAGATATTGTAAATGAATTAAACGTCACAAAAGGAACGTTTTATTATTATTTTAAAAGCAAGCAAGAGCTTTTAATGGATATTCACCTTCAATATATTGAAAGATTAATAGAAAATCAAGAGACGATTCTTGCAGATAAGACAATATCTTATCCTGAAAAGCTGCACAGCATTATTTTTAAACTTGTTCATGATATTGAGAAAGAAGGTCTTCGAGCTAAAGTGTTTTTTCGAGAGATGCGTCATTTGAGTGAAGAACACTTACAGCAAATCATTCCAAAGCGCGATCGTTTTAAAGAAAACGTACAGGAAATTATTGAAAAAGGAATGGAAGCAGGGCAGTTCCGTTCAGATTTGCCTTCAGATATCGTGACGCTAGGCATATTAGGAATGACAAATTGGAGCTATTTTTGGTTTCAGCCGGATGGTGAAAAGTCAGATCGAGAAGTTGCGGCTATTTTTTATAAGATGTTGATGAAAGGTATTCAGTCACAGTAGCTGCTAGGCTGGACAGTGCTCGTAAAAGGTGGGAAAGTATAAGCTCTTTCTCTCCTTTTATATTAAAAGGAGGCTATAACATGAATAGTAAAGATATACAGCGTATTGCTGTCATTGGCGCAGGACAAATGGGACATCAAATTGGTATGCTTTGTGCACTTGGAGGATATGAAACAATTATTCAAGATATGAATGAACAATCACTCATCGAGGCGAAAAATAAGCTGGAAGCAATTATAGACAAGTGGGTTCACAAAGGCAAAATTTCCTCTGATGCTAAAGAAGACGCATTTCAAAGGTTGTCTTTTACAAGCACATTAAAGGAAGCGGTTTCAAGTGCTGATTTTGTGATTGAAGCTGTTGTAGAAAAGTTAGATGTAAAACAAAGCGTCTTTAAAGAAATAGATGAGTACGCACCAAGTCACGCCATTTTAGCATCGAATAGTTCAACAATTGTTAACTCGCTTATTGCAAGTGCAACAAACCGTCCAGAGCAAATCGTTAACATGCATTTCTTTTTTCCTCCTCTTGTAATGGACTGCGTAGAAGTTGTGATGAGTGAAAAGACAAGTGAACAAACAGCTCAAACGACAATGGAAGTTTGCAAGCAAATTAATCGCACAGCAGTCCTTCTGAAAAAAGAAATCTCAGGTTTTATTGCCAATCGAATTTTAGGAGCGCTGCAAAAAGAAGCCGTTTTCCTTTACGAAAATGGATACGCAGATTTTGAAGACATTGATACGATTTGCAAAAAAGCGCTCAATCACCCGATCGGTCCTTTTGAATTGATGGATCTCTCAGGAATTGACGTCGGATATTTTGTGATGCAGCAGCGCTATAGCGAAACAGGGGACCCTGAGGACAAGCCAGCTGCGTGCATAGAAGAAAAAGTTCAAAAAGGCGAGCTTGGACGCAAAACAGGAAAAGGTTTTTACACATACCACACACAGGGAGTGAAGCAATGATGAAAAAATTTGTACGTATTGAAAAAGAAGAGAAAACAGCTATTGTAACCATTGATAATCCGCCTTTAAATGTAATGAGCCAGGCTGTTGTGCAGCAGCTTGAAGAAACGTATGAAGAGCTTAGTAAAGATCCTGATGTCATTACAATCATTTTAACGGGAGCGGGCGACCGGGCGTTTATGGCTGGAGCTGATATTAAAGAATTTCCACAGCTAATGGGACAAAGCGGTATTAAAGAAGAGTTTATGAAAACCCATCGTGTTTTGCAAAAACTTGAAAACATTGAAAAACCAACAATTGTCGTGTTAAACGGTTTAACATTTGGGGGAGGGTGCGAACTTTCACTAACCGCTGATATACGCATTGCCGAAGAACATGCTCAAATCGGTCTTCCGGAAGTGAAGCTCGGATTGTTTCCCGGAGGCGGCGGAACTCAGCGTCTTCCGCGCGTAATCGGCGCATCTAAAGCTAAAGAATGGATGTTTGCCGGCAGTCCTGTTTCGGCGGAAGAAGCACTTCATGCAGGCTTTGCCAATCATGTAACGCCTAAAGGAAAAGGGCTCGAAAAAGCAAAAGAGCTGGCTAAGAAATTTAACCGTCACTCTCTTCCGTCACTTTCTCGAATTAAGGCAGCGGTAAACGAAGGAATGAATCGTACACTATCTGAAGGTCTTGAACTTGAGGCAGAGCTGTTTGAAGAAGTCTTTCAAACAGAAGATATTAAAGAAGGAGTATCAGCATTTATTGAAAAGCGTCCCGCTGTTTTTTCACATAAGTAAAGGAGGAGAAAACCATGTATGAAACACAGGTCAAAGTGCGTTTTTGCGAAACAGACGCACTCGGTCACATTAACAATACGAGCTATTTCATTTATTTAGAAGAGGCACGCATTGCTTTTTTTGAAGAAATGGGAGCATCCATGCATACAAAAAAGTGGGAGTATATTTTAGCGTCTACTAAATGTGATTTTGTTGCGCAAGGATATTTTAATCAAGTGTTAACGATTAAAACCTTTGTATCTAATGTCGGCAATAAAAGCTTTACAATTGGCCATGAAATTACCGACAGCAAGACGGGATCGCTGATTGCTAAAGGAGAAGCTGTCATCGTGTACTTTGATTTTGATGCACAAAAAAGCGTTTCTATTCCAGCGGACATTAAGCAGTTTTTGATGAATTATAAAGTAGCTGTTTAACTATAAAAAAGCAGGTGGTAAAAGAATGTCACAAATCATTCCTGTACGAAAAGGAGAGGAATTAAACACGGAAAAACTGCATCAGTTTCTCCGTGTTTCGATTCCTGATTTACCTAAAGAGCCTCTTTTAATCAAGCAATTTGGATCGGGTGCGTCCAATTTAACCTACGCTCTTTCAGTCGGAGAGTGGGAGGCGGTGTTGAGACGCCCGCCATTTGGGCCAGTTGCGCCAAAAGCGCATGACATGGAAAGAGAATACAAGATTTTATCTGTTTTATCGAAATCTTTCCCTCTCGCTCCTAGGCCTAATGTGTTTTGTGAAGATGAAACGGTGGTCGGGAAACCCTTTTTTTTAATGGAGCGAAAGCACGGTGTTCTCATCGACACAGCGTTTCCAGAAGAAGTGAAAGAAACGAGCCAACTTTGCCGTCGTATTTCAGAACAAATGGTAGATGTCCTTGTTCAGCTTCATGACGTTCCTTATAAAGGTACGCTCCTTGAAGAAATCAGCAAGCCTGAAGGTTTTTTAGAACGTCAAGTACACGGCTGGATTCATCGTTATGAAAAATCAAAAACAAGTGACATATCGGAAGTAGAAGCACTAAAGAAATGGTTGACCACACACATCCCCACTTCACAGCATTCAACCATTATTCACTATGATTATAAGCTTAACAATACGTTATTTTCACCGGATGGAAATAAAATTGTAGGATTATTTGACTGGGAAATGACAACCGTTGGAGACCCGCTTGCTGATTTGGGAGTGGCGATGAGCTATTGGATGGAAGACAGCGACCCTGAACTTTTAAAAAGAGGATTGGGGAACCCACCTGTTACTGTGCAAAAAAGCTTTTATTCCCGTCGAGATTTTGTGGAAGCGTATGCTAAAAAAAGCGGACGAGATGTGTCACACATTGACTTTTACCTGAAGTTTGCGTACTTCAAACTTGCTGTCATTTGTCAGCAAATTTATTACCGTTATAAAAAAGGCCAAACAAATGACAAACGGTTTTCACAATTTGGAGAGTATGTAAAAACGCTGATTATTCATGCTCTGCATACAGAACGCGGGCATATATGAAAAGAAAAGTTCACGTAATACTCAAAAAAGAAGAGCTTCTTGCCAAAAAGCTAGAAGGAAAAACGGTCGTTATATTTGACGTCTTATTGGCTACTTCAACAATTGCGGCTGCTTTACAACAAGGAGCAATAGAGGTTATTCCCGTAAAAAACGAAGAAGAAGCGCGCAATAAAGCAAAAACGTATAAGCCTGACGAAATTGCGCTTGTAGGCGAATATAGAGGGAAAACGATTGAAGGCTTTTTTGATCCAAGCCCCAGCACGATAAAGCAGCATGTTCAAGATAAAACGGTTATTTTATCCACCACTAATGGAACGGTGGCCATTCATAACGCTGAAAAAGCAAAACATGTCTATGCAGCTTCACTGTTAAACGGAGAAGCGGTTGCCAGTGCTGTTTGTCAACCAAGTCAAGATGAAACTGTTTTATTGGTTTGTTCAGGTTCATCCGATCGCTTCTGTCTAGAAGATTTATATGGAGCGGGGTACTTTATAAGCTGTCTTCTGCAACTAAAAACATTTTATTTAACGGATGCTGCAAAAGCCGCACTGCTTTTGTATAAGGCTTATGAGCATTCATCTATTGAAATATTGAAACACTCAGCCGTAGGAGAAATGCTCACTCAGTATGGCTTTCTAGACGAAATTGGCTTTGTAAGCCGGAAAAACGTCTATTCTGTAGTTCCTAAGGTAGTGAAGAAAAAGCTAGTAAACGGGGAGGAAATGATATGTCTGAAATGAAAACCGAAGCAAAAGGCGGATCATTTTTACTTAAAAAAACATCTGCGCAGCACGTCTATACACCTGAAGACTTAACGGATGAGCATCGTATGATCGCTCAGACAGCAAAGCAGTTTATTGAAAAAGAAGTCGACCCTTACCACAGTGACATTGAGCAGCAAGATTTTGATAAAGTAGTAGAATTGATGCACAAAGCAGGCGAACTCGGACTTCTTGCTCACAGTATTCCAGAAGCATATGGAGGACTAGGTCTTGATAAAGTAAGCAAAGGACTCGTCGGTGAAATCATCGGCCGGACAAGCGGATATGGAGTCGCTCATTCTAATCATACATGCATTGCGACACTTCCTATTACGTATTTTGGTACCAAAAAGCAAAAAGAAAAATACTTGCCCAAATTGGCAAGCGGTGAATATATTGGCGCCTACTGTTTGACAGAGCCAGAAGCTGGTTCTGATGCTCTTGCAGCCCAAACAAAAGCCGTATTAAATCCTGAAAAAACGCATTATGTATTAAATGGAATGAAGCAGTACATTACCAATGCTGCCTTTTCAGATACGTTCATCACATATGCAAAAGTAGACGGAGAACATTTTACCGCTTTTATTGTAGAAAAAGATTTTGAAGGACTGTCTCTCGGGCCAGAAGAAAAGAAAATGGGGATTAAAGGGTCGTCTACTCGCCCGGTTATTTATGAAGATTGTTTAGTACCCGTAGAAAACGTACTTGGACAAGTAGGAAGAGGTCACTTAATTGCGCTGAACGTCTTAAACCTTGGACGTTTTAACTTAGGTTCTGCATGTATGGGCGCAGCGAAATATGCGTTTGAACTTGCTTTAGGTTATACAAAAGAACGCAAGCAGTTTAAAACAGCTATTGCGGAATTTAACGCTTCAAAAGAAAAAATAGCAAAAATGGCGGCTCGTATTTTTGCATCTGAATCTATCCAGTACCGTACAGCTGGTTTACTAGAAGAGGCGCTTGGTGGACTATATGAAAGTGAAAATCATAAGTTAGTAGCTAAACAGCTGGCTGAATTTGCAATGGAATGTTCAGTGTGTAAAGTGTATGGATCGGAAACTCTTGATTTAATTGCCGATGAATCGCTGCAGCTTCATGGCGGAGCAGGATTTATTCAAGAATATAAAATTGAACAAGTATACCGTGACTCACGCATCAATCGTATTTTTGAAGGTACAAATGAAATCAACCGCCTTTTGCTTCCAACTCAGCTTCTAAAAAAAGCAGGCAAAGGAGAAATAGAGCTGAACAAACGAGTAGAACATGCCGTTAGTGAATTGATGAGCGGTCAGTGGGAAATATCTTCAAATGAACTTCTAGCACGAGAAAAGCAGGCTGTTATTACAACAAGACATTTATTTCTTGCATTGTTAGGAACAGCATTCCAAACGTTTCAGACAAATCTAGCGCAAGAACAAGAAACGCTGATGAAACTAGCAGAAATTGCTATTGGGCTATTCGCTATGGAGTCATCTGTGCTGCGCGTGGAAAAAGCTGTAACCAGAAATGGAGAAGAAAAAGAAACGTTAAAAAGCAAGCTCACAGCAACAGTTGTTAGTGAAACGCTCTTTGAAATTGAAAAGCAGGCTCGACAATTAATAAACGGGATGTTAACGGATGAAAAACACCGACAGTACCGCACAATTCTTGGAAAATGGATGAATGATTTGCAAAGTGAAGGAGAGTTCATGCGCAATCGAGACATCGCCCGTGAATTTATCGACAGCGGACGATATGTTGTATAAGGAGGGGGATTATGATGCGTTTTGAAGGGCAAATAGCTGTTATTACAGGAGCTGGAAGCGGCATTGGAGAAGCGACCGCTCAAAGAATGGCGAAAGAAGGCGCTCGCGTCATTCTTGTGGGGCGAACGAAAGAAAAACTAATACAGGCTGCATCCGCTATTGACACACGGTGTGAACGAAAATGTACAGATATTTTCCCAGCTGACGTAACGAAAGAAGAAGACGTCAAAGAGCTTGCTGAGTTTATAAAAGAAAAGTACGGACAAATTCATTTATTAATTAATAACGCAGGCGGATCTGTTAATTCCACAATCAAAGAAACAACGCTTGAACAGTGGAAACAGGTGCAGGACGTCAATTTAACAAGCGTATTTCTTGTAACAAAACATTTGATTCCTTTTTTAACTGAAGAAATAGCAGAAAATCGCTCTATTGTTAACATCGCTTCTCTTTCAGGACATAAAGCAGGTGCGCAAATTCCCCACTATAGCGCTGCTAAAGCTGCTTTAATCAACTTTACAAAAGCAATGGCATTTGAATTAGCACCTCACGGAATCAGAGTAAACTCTGTGTCTCCTGGATTCGTAGAAACACCTTTAACACAGCCTGGACTTGAAAATGAGCGCTTCACTAAGGCAATCGAAAAAAATACGGCTTTAAAACGTGTAGGTAAACCAGATGAAATTGCAAATGTTATTGCTTTTGCAGCGTCTAAAGAGGCATCGTATATGACGGGAAGTGATTTATTAGTAGACGGCGGGTGGCTTATCGTTTAATACAAAGCAAAGAGGAGGAAGTCGAAATTATGAGTGATTTAGTAGTAGAAAAGCAGGGGACTATTTTATCTTTAACGTTAAATCGACCGGATCGTTTAAATGCATTCAGTGAGGAAATGATTGAAAAGTTAACAGCTGAAATAAAACAGGCACAAAGCGATGAGTCTATTAAAGTGGTTATATTAAATGGAGCGGGGCGCTCGTTTTCTGCCGGAGGCGATGTAAAAACGATGGGTCAAGCATCGGGAGCTGATGTTTATGAACATATCGGCCGTTTAAATGAATGTATTTTAGCGATGCAAAATCTAGAGAAGCCAATTATTTCAGCAGTTCATGGGTTTGCAGCAGGAGCTGCTTTTAATTTAGCTCTCGCTTCTGACTTTATCATCGCATCACAAGAAAGCCGATTTGTATTAAGCTTTTCTCAAGTGGGATTGATTTCAGATGGAGGAGGTCTTTACTTTCTCACAAAGGTCGTTGGCCCCCACAAAGCTAAAGAACTGCTATTTTTAGCAGAGCCTCTGGATGCCGATACGGCTTACAAAGCCGGTTTTTTGAACCGTGTAGTGCCGTTAGATCAGTTGAAAGATGAGGTTACGTCTTTTGCAAGCCGTTTATCACAAGGGCCAACGAAAGCGTACGGAAAAATGAAAAAAATCGTCAACGATTCATTCCATTTAACGCTAGAACAAGTGCTTGAACAAGAAAGGCTAACGCAAGTTCTTATGGTAGAAACGAGGGATCATCAAGAAGGAATATCTGCATTTAAAGAAAAAAGAAAGCCACTATTTCAAGGGAAATAAGAGGGGGATATAAAAGATGAAAGCTATTCAATTCACGCAGTATGGAGGGCCTGATGTTCTGCAAGTTATTGATATTGCACGCCCTGTACCTAAAAAGAAAGATGTGCTCATTAAAGTTGCGGCAATTGGCGTTAATTATGCCGACGCTGCGCGCCGTGAAGGAGCATATGTAGTCGAAACGCCGCTGCCTTTTATTCCAGGCTCTGAAGTAGCAGGCGAAGTGGTTGAAGTAGGCGAGGATGTACAAGGGATAAAAGTAGGTACAAAAGTCGTGACACTGCTGGGATCTAATCGAGCAACAGGATACGCTGAGTACACGCTGGCAGATTCAAGAGGCCTTATTCCGTTGCCGGAGAATGTGGATTTAACACAGGCCGTTGCTTTGCCTCTTCAAGGACTAACGGCTTATCATATTTTAAAAACAATGGGTCGCCTTGAAAAAGGAGAAATCGTCATCGTTCATGCAGCAGCAGGCGGCGTCGGAACCCTAGCTGTTCAGCTTGCGAAAATTTTTGGAGCTGGAAAAGTTATTGCTACAGCGAGCTCTAAAGAAAAGCTTGAGCTTGCAAAAAATCTTGGAGCCGACGAAGTGATTAACTATACAGAAACAGGCTGGGAAAAACGGATTTTAGAAGTAACAGAAGGAAAAGGAGCCGATATTATTTTAGAAATGGTAGGAGGGCATATATTCTATGAATCTCTTCAATGTCTTGCACCATTTGGGCGCCTCGTTTTTTACGGAATGGCTAGCGGAAAATCTGTAAAGTTTAACCCTGCTCGCTTGATGGAAAAAAATCAGTCGGTTCTCGGCTTTTTCTTACCTCAAATGATGGCAAAACCAGCACTTTATCAGCAAAGCCTGCATGAGCTATTAAACTACGTGAATTCCGGTCAGTTAAAATTAATGCTGGGCGGTACATTTTCACTTGAAGAAGCAGCACATGTACATCGTCTGCTTCAAGGAAGAAAAACGACCGGAAAATTAGTGTTAGTTCCTTAACAAAACAGCTTCCGTCTCTAATAGGGATGGAAGCTGTTTTAGTTTAAAAAATTGGCTTTTGCCTGCCAAATTTTTAAAAACCGCTTAATAATTTGGCATAAAAATCAGTACTTTTCACTAATTTCTTCTATATTTTAACACTGGCATGGAAGTTGCATAATAAGTGTTTGAACATATAAAGGAGGAATTGAATATGGTGAGAAATGGAACGGACCGCGTGAAGCGGGGAATGGCAGAAATGCAAAAAGGCGGCGTTATCATGGACGTGATCAATGCAGAACAGGCAAAAATTGCAGAGGAAGCAGGCGCTGTTGCCGTTATGGCATTGGAGCGTGTTCCAGCTGATATTCGTGCAGCAGGCGGCGTTTCTCGTATGGCAGACCCAACAATTGTTGAAGAAGTGATGAACGCTGTATCCATTCCAGTTATGGCAAAAGCCCGAATCGGCCATATTGTTGAAGCACGCGTGCTAGACGCAATGGGTGTAGACTACATTGACGAAAGTGAAGTGCTGACTCCAGCGGATGAGGAATATCACCTTAACAAAAGTACATTTACGGTTCCATTTGTATGCGGATGCCGTGATTTAGGGGAAGCAGCAAGACGAATTGGTGAAGGTGCTTCGATGCTTCGTACAAAAGGCGAACCAGGAACAGGAAATATCGTGGAAGCAGTGCGTCATATGCGCCAAGTCAACGCTCAAGTACGTAAAGTGGTAGGCATGGATGAAGACGAGTTAATGACAGAAGCCAAACTATTAGGTGCCCCTTATGAGCTATTACTGCAAATTAAACGTGAAGGCCGCTTACCGGTTGTAAACTTTGCAGCAGGCGGCGTAGCAACACCCGCGGACGCAGCGTTAATGATGCAGCTTGGAGCAGACGGTGTGTTCGTTGGTTCAGGAATCTTTAAATCCGACAACCCTGAAAAATTTGCTCGAGCAATCGTTGAGGCAACAACCCATTATCAAGATTATGAACTCATTGCAAACTTGTCAAAAGGGCTAGGAAGTGCAATGAAAGGAATTGAAATTTCATCATTATTACCAGAAAATCGTATGCAAGAACGCGGCTGGTAATAAGTAATAACTTTTAAACTTAGTTAGGAGAATGATCATGGGGAAATATACAATAGTCGATAAAGAAACGTGTATTGCGTGCGGCGCATGCGGAGCTGCGGCACCTGATATTTATGATTATGATGATGAAGGAATTGCGTTCGTTATCCTTGATGATAATCAAGGCACTGTTGAAGTGCCCCAAGAGTTAGAAGACGATTTAATAGATGCGTTTGAAGGCTGTCCAACAGAGTCCATCCGTATAGCAGATGAAAAGTTTGATGGAGATTCGAATAAATTTCAATAAAGCCGAATAAATAAAAAAATAGAAAGTTTTTTTAAAAGAAAAGAAGGATTTTGTCTAGAAAAGGCGAAATATTAGTTGTGTAAGAACATATCTTTTTAAAAATGAAAGCACTTACATAACTAAAAGCATATGAGTTAGTCTCATTTGACCTTTCAGAATTATTAGTGTAAATGTGCGGAGTAATTAAATAGTTTTTAAAAGGAGATTAAGGGGCATGCAAATACTGAATACAGTCATTGTGACAGGATATGCAAAAGCTCCACAGGGAACTTCCATGTATGAAATGTATAAGCATGCGGGAATTGTACTAGAAGTGGATCTGACAGAGCATAAAATTGTAAATGCTGAGTTTACGTTTATTACGGAGCTGACGCAAAATTTTTTCCGGAAGCTGCTTATTGGTTACTGCCTTGCAGATGGAATTGAACCTCTTATTGAACGTATTCAAAATTATTATTTTGCTCCATCTCAACAGGCGATTATCGTAGCGCTTCAGGCTGCAATCCAACGTTACTGGGATAATGTGAATCAAAAAATTACATAGCGTTTGGTTAGAATAAAGTGAGAAGACAACCTCTTTTCATGGTTTTATTAAAACCAAGCAGACACACACGCTTTACAAAGAATGGGGGACGTCCCTGTTTCTTTGGGGAGTCATTGTGTCCTGCTTGGTTTTTTTCGTGTAAAGCGCTGTGAAATATAAAAAGAAAAGGAGGAAACAAAATGAACAAAATCATCACGCGCGAAGAAGCAGTAGGAAAAATAACTGATGGCGCACGCATTATGGTAGGTGGATTTGGTCTTGTAGGAAGCCCGCTTAGTCTAATTGAGGCGATTGCCAAATCAAACCTTAAAGATTTAGAGATTATTAGTAATAACCTCGGTGAACCTGGAAAAGGATTGGGTATATTGGTTCAAAGAAAACAAGTAAAAAAAGCTATAGGTTCGTATTTCACTTCCAATCCTGAAGTTGTGCATGCCTATCAACAACAAGAACTTCAAGTGGAGCTTATCCCGCAAGGAACAATGTCCGAGGCTATTAGAGCAGGAGGTGCGGGCATTGGAGGATTTTACACGCCTGTGAGCGTAGGGACTCAGCTCGCTGAAGGAAAAGAAGAACGAGTATTAAAAGGAAAGAAATATGTTTTGCAAGAATCGCTGCACGCAGATGTAGCGCTTATAAAAGCTAAAAAAGCAGACCGACTCGGAAATCTTATTTACAGCAAATCAGCAAGAAACTTTAATCCAATGATGGCAACGGCCGCTGATATCGTGATTGCTGAAGTAGAAGAAGTGGTTGAAGTTGGACAAATTTCTCCTGAAGAAATTATCACTCCTCATTTATACGTTACTTATATCGTAGTGAAAGGAGAAAAATAAGATGAACGTCAAACAATATATTGCTGGGCGCGCTGCAAAAGAGCTTTGTCACGGAGATGTAGTGAACTTAGGGATAGGGATTCCTACTTTGGTTGCTAATTATATTTCACCCGATGTTCACGTGTTTTTACATTCGGAAAACGGAATTCTCGGCGTTGGCCCTACTCCTGAAGAAGATTATATAGATCCAGAGCTTGTGAATGCTGGGAAGCTTCCCGTCACGGTCTTGGAAGGTGCCTCATTTTTTAACAGCGCCGATTCTTTTGCCATGATACGCGGAGGTCATGTGAATGTATCGATTCTTGGAGTGCTTCAAGTAGATGAAGCAGGGCGAATTGCGAACTGGGCTGTCCCTGGGAAAAGTGTTCTTGGCGTAGGAGGAGCAATGGATTTATTAGAAGGATCGAAAAAAGTGATTGTGACGACTCTTCATACGAATAGTCAAGGAGAGTCAAAGCTAGTTAGGAATTTAACCTATCCGCTTACTTCAGAGCGACGAGTCGATATGATTATTACGGAATTAGCTGTCTTTTCGGTAACCGATCTTGGTCTTGAACTTCTTGAAACAGCTCCGGGTGTTTCTTTAGAGGAAGTAAAACAAAAAACAGAGGCTTCTTTTCATGTTTCTACATTGTTTAGCAAAGACAATGAGGTGACGGCATAATGGCAGTGATTGTAAATGCATTTCGAACTCCTATTGGAAAGTTTGGCGGTTCGCTTGCAGATACGCTTCCAGAAGAACTAGTCTCTCTTGTGATGAAAAACAATTTGTCTTCAGCCGGATATACATCAGAGATTGTTGATGAAATTATTGTCGGACAAACGAAACAAAGCGCTCATGCTCCTAATATAGCGAGAGTAGCCGGGCTTAAAGCTCAATTCTCTGAACGTATTCCTGCTTATACCGTGCACCGCCAGTGCGGCTCAGGCATGCAGGCTGTGATGAATGGCGCTATGTCCATTTTATCAGGTCAAGCCGAAGCGGTATTAGCTGGAGGAGTGGAAAGCATGTCTCAAGCACCGCACTATACGGTAGGCACTCGTTTTGGTTTTCACGTTGGTGATTTAACACTCTATGACTCTAACACAGAAAGTCAGCCAAAATCACAGCCTGAAACGCTATACGGAACGTTTACAATGGGACAGACGGCAGAGTGGCTTGCTGAAAAGTATAGCATTAGCCGTACGGAGCAGGACGAGTTTGCTTTTTATAGTCAGGAAAAAGCTAGGCGGGCTATAGAACTTGATTTGTTCGAAGAAGAAATTATACCGGTTCCTGTAAAAGAAGGAATGAGGCATTTTGCAACAGATGAATTTCCTCGTCTTACTAGCAAAGAAAAGCTTGGTACGCTTAAGCCCGTTTTTCAAAGAAATGGAACGGTGACAGCCGGAAATTCATCCGGAAGAAACGATGGCGCTTCGATGCTGCTGATGATGTCGGAAGAAAAAGCTGAGCATCTCGGATTAACACCTATGGCAAAGATTGTGTCGTTTGCCGCAGCCGGCGTCTCTCCAAAGGAAATGGGAATTGGCCCCGTTTCTGCTTCGCAAATTGCTTTAACTAAAGCCGGTTTAAGCTTAAATGATATGGACTTAATTGAATTAAACGAAGCATTTGCCGCCCAAAGTATTGCTTGCTTAAGAGAATGGGACATCACATCAGAGAAAGTGAATGTAAACGGAGGAGCAATTGCGCTTGGACATCCTTTAGGCTGCTCCGGGGCAAGAATCATCACAACTCTGTGTCATGAGCTCCACAAGCAAAAAAGACGATACGGCCTTGCTACTATTTGCGTTGCAGGAGGATTAGGAATGGCGATGGTGGTGGAAAGATGGACGAAATAAAAAGAGATTATGTTTTTCATAGAGATTTAACAAAAAAGTACCCTATGATTACGCACGGTCAAGGAAGCTACTTAATAGATGAACAAGGAAAAAAGTATTTAGATGGCTGCTCCGGGGCCGTAGCGGCAAACTTAGGGCACGGCATTGTAAAAATAGCCGAGGCGATGGCTGATCAGGCTAAAAAAGCGGCGTTTGTTCATACATTACGTTTTGAAACAGATGTTTTGCATAAACTTGCAGGAAAAATCGGTAAAATGGCTCCACTCCATTTAAACAAAGTCTATTTTACATCAGGAGGATCAGAAGCCAATGAAAGTGCATTAAAATTAGCAAGGCAATATCACAGAGATGCCGGAAAGACGCAAAAACACATCGTAATCGGAAGGTGGCAGTCCTATCACGGAAATACGATAGGGGCACTATCAGCTGGAGGAGATGTAAAAAGACGATATCCTTACACACCTAATCTTTTACATTTTGCGCACGTTTATTCTCCTTATTGTCATCGCTGTCCGTATAATCGCAATCAAGAAGACTGCGTGGCAAATCAAAACTGGAGCTGCATCACCGATATTGAACGCACCATTTTAGAACTTGGTCCAGAAAATATTTCAGCTTTTATCGCAGAGCCGATTGTAGGAAGTCAGCAAGGAGCTGTCGTGCCTCCGCTTGACTATTTCAAAAAAGTACGTGAGCTCTGCAGCCGCTATGACATTCTTTTGATTGTTGATGAAGTGATGACAGGCTTTGGGAGAACAGGAACTGATTTTGCAGTGGAACAATTCGGAATCGAACCGGATATTCTAACGTTTGGTAAAGGAGTTTCAGCAGGGTACGCTCCTTTAGGAGGAATGGTTGTCCATGACCGTCTGATTCAAGGACTGTTAGAAAATAGCGGCGGAAAATTCCTTCACGGCTATACGTACAGTGGACATCCTGTTTCGATAGCGGCAGGACTTGCTGCTTTGGACATGTATGAAGAAGTAAATATCCTTCAAAATGTAGAAACTCAAGGTGCGTATTTAATGGAATGTTTAGTAGCGCTGCAGCGCAAGCATCCGTATATTTCAGATATTCGCGGCCGCGGACTTTTAATTGGATTAGAACTAATGAAAGACGCCAATCAACAGATATTTTTCGAGCCAGGCGAAGCAGCCAGCGAAAAGCTCAATGAAATTTGTATGGAGCTTGGAGGCGTATTTTATCCAGGGTCCGGATCTGTAGATGGACATAAAGGAGAACATATCATTATTAGTCCTCCTTTAAATATAACGAAATCAGAAGTTGATGAAATAGTGAGATTGCTAGATCATGCGTTTTCTATTTTTCATCAGCACATAAGAAAGGATGAGTCATATGAAAGTGCAAAATAAAACAAAAGAGCTTCAAATCAAAGGCAAAAAACATTTATCACCCGTGATGACAAGAGTAACAGAGCTTGTTATTGAAAAAGCGCACGGTGCGAAATTTTGGACAGCTGATGGCACGGAATACATTGATTTTGTATCAGGAGTAGCTGTCAATGCAGTAGGTCATACACATGAAAAGATGGTAGAAGCGATTAAAAAACAAGCAGATCAGCTGCTTCACCTCGGTTTAAATTACGGATACTATGAAACAGCTGTGAATTTGGCGGAAAAACTTGCGCAAATTACGCCAGGAAACTTAGATACGGTTTTCTTTTCAAACTCAGGCGCAGAAGCTATTGATGGAGCGCTTAAGTTAGCAAAAGCGGCCACTGGCAGACCAGCGATTATTGCTTTTGAAGGTTCTTTTCATGGCCGTACATTAGGAGCTACAGCTATTACGGCTTCAAGCTCCAAGTACCGAAGCTACTACGAGCCGATTTTGGGAGAAGTGTATCACGCGCCTTATCCGTATCCAAGTCAGCTTCCTAATATTGACGAGGAAGAAGCGGAAGCATATTGCTTAAATCAACTGCAAAAGCTGTTTGAACTGCGAGTGGATCCTTCACGCGTAGCGGCGATTGTTATTGAGCCAGTCATGGGCGAAGGAGGCTATTACCCTGCTCCTTCTAGCTTTTTACGCGCACTGAGAGACATAGCGAATGATTATGGCATTCTGCTTATCTTTGATGAAGTGCAAACGGGATTCGGGCGCACTGGAAAAATGTTTGCCGCAGAACATGCTGGAGTCACACCAGATATTTTAGTTTTAGCAAAAGCTCTTTCCGGTGGTATGCCACTAGGAGCGATTGTAGCAAGCCGAGAACTGCATGAGAAATGGCCAACAGCCGGACATGGTTCTACTTTTGGTGGAAATCCAGTATCGTGCGCAGCTGCTTTAGCTAACATTTCAATCATTGAAGAAGAAAAGCTTGTAGAGCGCAGTGAAAAAGTAGGTGCCGATATTGTGAAACGTCTTCAGCATTCTATCGGACATTTACCGGCTATTAAAGAGGTTAGAGGAATTGGCATGATGATTGGCATTGAATTTCATGTTGAAACAGCAGCTGCTTATGTTCCTGCCATTAAATCAAAAGCGCTGGAAAGAAGACTGCTTATCATGAACTGTGGAGTCAAAGGGCAAACCATTCGCTTAATGCTGCCGCTGAATATTGATAAAGACGTGCTGAATCAAGGGCTGTCTTTATTAGAAGAAGTCATCACAGAAGCAGTTTCAATTAATTAGCTTTTTAAATGAAAAGGAGGGTAACGATATGAGTCAAACTAAAACCGAACTGCTGCAAGGAGATTTATATATTAACGGCGAGTGGGTAAGTGAAGAGGAGCAAACCTATTTTAAAAGTATAAACCCTGCAACACAAGAGCTCGTCGGAATGTGCGCAGCCGCTACGGCTAGTCAAGTCGATGCTGCCGTAAACGCGGCTAGTAAAGTCTACAGCCACTGGAAAAATATATCTATTCCTGAACGTGCAGCATTTTTAACAAAAGCAGCTGGGCTTTTTGAAAACAGAAAAGAAGAGCTAGCCCAAGTAATGACAAAAGAGATGGGAAAACCGCTATCAGAATCCATAGGGGAAGTTGGTGTCGTCATTGCAACAGCTCAGTATATGGCGGGAGAAGGAAGACGTTTGTTTGGCGAAATAGTGCCCGCTGGCTTTCCTGACCGAGATATAAAAATGGTTCGCGAACCGCTTGGAGTTGTGGCATGTATTACACCTTGGAACTTTCCTGTTTCTCTCGCTTCTTATAAAATGTTTGCCGCTTTGATTGCTGGCAATACCGTTGTCTGGAAGCCGGCTTCAGAAGTGGCGCTCTCAGCGAAGATTTTTATGGAAGTATTGCACGCTGCGGGGCTTCCAAAAGGAACGATTAACTTGCTTACAGGATCGGGCAGAATCGTTGGACAAAAGCTTGCTACGCACTCTGAAGTGAAAATCATCTCATTTACAGGTTCTACGGAAGTTGGTCAGCAATTAGCAGAAATGAGCAGCAAAACCTTAAAGCGTATTTCTTTAGAGCTAGGAGGAAAAAACGCGGTTATCGTATTAAAAGATGCCAATCTGGATAAAGCAGCAGAGGGAATCGTTAAATCAGCATTCACGACAACGGGTCAGCGCTGTACCGCAGCTAGCAGAGTCATCGTGGAGCGTTCAGTAAAAGAAGAGCTGTTGAAAAAAGTAATAGCTCTTACAGAAGAAATGAAGATTGGAAATGGTCTTGATGAAGGGGTTGCAATAGGACCGCTTGTTAATGAACAGCAGTGCCGTTTAGTAGAAGATTACGTACAAAAAGCGGTAGAAGAAGGCGGGAATATTGCGCTCGGAGGTCGTGCTTTATCAGAGTTAGGAACTTGTTATTACATGCCTACAATCATCGATAACGTCCATTCAAATCACACAATTGCTCAAGAAGAGATTTTTGGTCCCGTGCTTGCTTTTATTGAAGTAGATGGCTACGAAGAAGCAATGAGCGTCAATAATGGAACGGTGTACGGACTTTCCACTTCTATTTATACAAGCAGCTTGCACTATGCCAGCCGAGCTGCCAAAGACGCTGTTAGCGGATTAGTCTATATCAATAACGGAACATCTAATGCTGAAATGGGGGTAGCATTCGGTGGAATGAAAATGTCTGGCAACGGCCACAGGGAAGTTTCTCATCATGCATTTGATGTGATGACAGAATGGAAGTCTGTCTACACCAACTATTAATCTCGCACCTTAGCGAAAAGGAGGAGCACATGTCTTCATATCGCATTGGCATTGCCTTTTTTTATCATGAATCTCACAGCTTTAGTCCATTAAAAACAGAAATAGAACAGTTTGTACAAGAAGGATATTTTGTTGGAACGGAAATATATAAAGCATACTCAGGAACCAAAACAGAAGTAGGGGGATTTTTGGATGTATTAAAGCAAGAGAAGCAAGTAGAAATCGTTCCCCTTGTTTGTGCAGCTGCAATTCCGTCTGGGGTTGTATCTTCGGCAGCTTATTACACAATTGAAAAGCAAATGCTGCATATGCTTACTCACGCCGGCCCGCTAGATGGCTTATTAATCGCCTTGCACGGCGCAATGGTAGCAGAGCATCTTTTCGATCCGGAAGCTCATTTGTTAGGTCAAATAAGAAGCTGTATAGGAAGCGACGTTCCCATTGCTACTACGCTCGATATGCACGCAAATATCAGTGAAGATATGCTTACGTACACGCCGCTACATTTCGGTTTTAAAACATATCCTCATATTGATATGTATGAACAAGGAGTGAACGCAGCGCGAGCGCTTTTAACACAGGTAAAAGAAAGCGCTATCTATTATGCGTCTTTAAAAAAACTGCCCATGCTTTTGCCGTCGATTAATATGCGAACAGCAGAAGGACCTATGAAAAAAATGATTGATCTTGCTAACCAAGCCGAGCAAGAAGAAGACGTATACAATGTTTCCATTTTTGGAGGCTTTCCGTATTCTGATATTCCAATTGCGGGAGCAAGCGTGCTCGTAACAGCTTTGAATCCGGAAACAGCAGAAAAAACAGCAAATAGACTAGCTTCTCAATTTTGGAGTATAAAAGAGGAATTTATGGTAGATTTGCCTACCGTTGAAGAAGGTCTGCAAACAGCGTTAAAACGATCAAACGAACAGCCAATTGTGCTCGCTGATATAGCGGACAATCCTTTAAGCTGCGGAAGCGGTGATACAACAGAGCTTTTAGAATACATGCTGAAGCTAAATATGCCGGGGACACTGTTTGGAGGTCTTTATGACCCTGAATCTATTAAACAATGCGTGCAAGCAGGAGTTGGAAGCTACGTCTCTCTTTCCTTAGGAGGAAAAGTTTCTCCTGAGTTTGGAAAGCCGGTTGAAGTTGAAGCAAAGGTCATTGGCTTATCAGAAGGTGAGTTTTACAATTCGGGACCGTTTAATCAGCATTTAAAAGTAAATGTAAAAGGCGCAGCTCATATTCGAGTAGGAGAATTGGATATTTTGTTGATTGGAAGGCCGGTATCAGCAAACGATCCTGAACTTTTTCGCCATATCGGTATCGAGCCAGCAAGGAAAAAAATCATTGGTTTAAAAGCTAAAAATCATTTCAGAGCCGCTTTTGAACCGCTTGTAGGGTCTATCATCTATGTGGATGCTCCAGGCGTAGCGTCAAATCGCTTAACGACCTTTAATTATCAGCACCTTCCAAGTCCAATATGGCCGCTGCAAGATGCAAAATATGAAAGTGAAAAAAGGAGGAAAGAAAAATGGATGCATTAAAAGAGCAGTATTATATCGAAGTCCCAGAGTCGTTAAGTCCCGCGCAGCAAAAAATGATGATTGAACTTGAAAAAGATGCGTTTCCGGGCATGGGAGCCGTTGATGAACAGACGCTTGTACCTTTAGCGCGCTACGGAAAGCTCATTCAATATTTCCAGGAAAATGACGCAAGGCCAATTGCCATTTGCGAGCTGCTTAGAGATTACAAAGATGTCACAAAAGCTTATATCTTTGGGTTCTACGTCCGCTCTGATAAACAAGGAAGCGGAATTGGACAGCTGTTCTTAGAAGAAATATTTTCGATTCTACAAAAAGATAATTTTGAAAGCGTTTGTTTGACTGTGAATGTAAAAAATGAAGGCGCTGTTAAGCTGTATAAAAAAATGGACTTTACGATTAAAGAAACGCGAGCAGGAGAGTTTGGCGAAGGAGAAGATCGCTATTATATGGTGCGGTCAATTTCTTAGTAGAACATCTATTCAAAAAATGAACCTTGGAGGGAATATAAAATGAAAAATACATTATATAAAGCAAGCAGACATTGGAAAGAAATCGAGCTTTGGAAAGATGTAACGGACGAGCAGTGGAACGACTGGGTATGGCAGCTGACAAACACGATTAAAACATTGGAAGATTTAAAGAAAGTGATCAATTTAACACCTCAAGAAGAAGACGGCGTTAAAATTGCAACTAAAACGATTCCGCTAAACATCACTCCTTATTACGCATGGTTAATGGATGAGAATGATCCGAAATGTCCAATCAGAATGCAGTCCGTTCCTATTTCAGAAGAACTGCATAAAACAAGATATGATTTAGAAGATCCGCTTCATGAAGATGAAGATTCACCGGTTCCTGGCTTAACGCACCGTTATCCCGACCGCGTCCTGTTTTTAGTTACAAATCAGTGCTCCATGTACTGCCGCTATTGTACAAGAAGACGTTTTTCAGGACAAATCGGAATGGGCGTTCCAAAAAAACAGCTGGATACAGCGATTAATTACATTGCAGCCAACCCTCAAATTCGTGATGTATTAATTTCCGGAGGAGACGGCCTATTAATCAATGACAATATTTTAGAATATATTTTGAAAAATTTGCGCGATATTCCGCACGTAGAAATTATTCGTATCGGTACAAGAGCGCCGGTCGTGTTCCCTCAGCGCATTACAGAAAATCTGTGCAACATCTTAAAGAAATATCATCCGGTTTGGCTAAATACGCACTTTAACACATCAATTGAAATTACAGAAGAATCAAAGCGTGCATGTGAAATGCTTGCGAACGTAGGAGTTCCAGTTGGAAACCAAGCGGTTATTTTAGCCGGAATTAACGACAGCGTGCCAATCATGAAGCAACTTATGCATGATTTAGTAAAGATCCGCGTGCGTCCTTACTACATTTATCAATGTGATTTATCAGAAGGAATCGGCCATTTCCGTGCGCCAATCAGCAAAGGGCTAGAAATTATGGAAGGACTTCGCGGCCATACGTCCGGCTATGCAGTTCCTACGTTTATCGTGGATGCTCCTGGAGGAGGCGGTAAAATTCCGCTGCAGCCAAACTATATTATTTCTCAAAGCTCCAATAAAGTGGTGCTTCGAAACTTTGAAGGTGTTATTACGTCTTATCCAGAGCCGCAAAATTACCAAAGTGGAAGCGCAGAAGAATTTTATAAAAAAGTATATCCTGAAGTGTTTGAAAAATTTGAAAGCAACGGTGTTCTTTCGATTATCGATGATACAAAGTTCAACTTAACGCCAGAAGGTCTAAACCGTCTTGACCGCCGGAAAACGTATGATCAAAATCCAGAGCATAGCTCTTTAAAAGACAAGCGTGAAAAGCGCGATCAATTAAAAGAGAAAAAATTTGAAACGCAAATGAAAAAATACGAAACAGCGGGAGCGAAGGAGGAATAATATTGAAGTGCCAATGGTGCGAATCATATGAAGCCAAGGAGACGGATGCAACGGTTTATTGGGAGCTTCCTGACGGTACAAAAGCTATAGAAATTAAAGAGACGCCTTCCATTACATGTTCAGAATGTGGAATTACGTATCAAACAGACGAAACAGTTGGACATATTGAAGATCAACTGTTTTTAATCAACACCTCTGCCTTAGAAAAAAGTGTAACGTACGAACAGCTTATGAGCCTGCCTCGTCTATTAAAACGAAACTACTTTGATTTTTCAAAGTGAGCAATAAAGGATCCATCTCCTACTTTTTATAGGAGATGGATATTCTTATACGCTTTACGTTAAACATGTTCGCATAGTTCTTTTATGAAGGTGGGATAAGTATGGAAGCAGTCGATATAAATCGTAATGAAGAAGAAAAAAAACAGGACGATAAGCATGTAAAACGCCATTTAAAAGCTCGTCATATGACCATGATTGCCATTGGAGGTTCAATAGGAACTGGCTTATTTCTAGCCACGGGATCTTCCATCCAAACTGCTGGACCGGGAGGAGCGCTGATTGCTTACGGGGCTATTGGAATTATGGTTTATTTTCTCATGACTAGCCTTGGAGAAATGGCCACGTTTATGCCGGTATCAGGTTCTTTTTCAACATACGCCAGTCACTATGTAGACCCAGCTCTCGGGTTTGCGCTCGGCTGGAACTACTGGTTTAACTGGGCTGTTACGCTCGCTGTAGAAATAGCTGCTTCTGCTATTATCATGAAGTTTTGGTTCCCTGATGTGCCAAGTATTATCTGGAGCGCTTTGTTTTTAGGCTTAATTTTTTCACTTAATTTCCTATCTGTAAAAAGCTATGGAGAATCTGAATATTGGTTTGCTCTCGTAAAAGTAGTAACCATCATTGTATTTATCGGAGTGGGCCTTCTGACGATCTTTGGCATCTTCGGCGGTGAATATATCGGCTTTAAAAACTTTACATTAGAAGAAGCGCCGGTCAACGGCGGATTTCTGTCCGTACTAAGCATTTTCTTTATCGCGGGATTTTCTTTTCAAGGTACAGAGCTAGTCGGTATTGCGGCAGGGGAAAGTGAAAACCCTCAAAAAAATATACCAAAAGCCATTCGCCAAGTCTTTTGGCGCATCCTTCTATTTTATATTGCAGCCATTGCTGTAATCGGGCTTATCATTCCTTACACCAGTCCATCTCTTCTAGGAGGAGATGTGGATAACATTGCGGTTAGTCCATTTACGCTTGTTTTTGAAAAAGCAGGAATTGCTGCAGCTGCTTCGGTGATGAATGCTGTTATTCTTACATCCGTTTTATCAGCCGGAACATCTGGTTTATATGCTTCTACGCGAATGTTATGGTCAATGGCCAATGAAGGGCAAGCGCCTAAAGCGCTTCGGAAAATTAATCGTCGAGGAATTCCAGTAAATGCGCTTGTTTTAACCACTATTATTGGCGGTCTTGCCTTTTTAACATCCGTTTTTGGTGATCAAATGTATATGTGGCTTTTAAACGCTTCAGGTATGAGCGGATTTATTGCGTGGATTGGTATTGCCGTCAGCCACTATCGTTTCCGAAAAGCATATGTTGCTTCAGGACAGGATCTAAATGATCTAGCCTATAAAGCAAAATGGTTCCCTCTAGGTCCTGTTCTTGCATTTGGAATGTGCCTCATTGTTATTTTAGGACAAAACTATCAAGCGGTACTTTCCGACAAAATTGATTGGTACGGCTTAACGGTCTCCTACATTGGCCTGCCTCTCTTTTTAGCGACGTGGTGGGGATATAAAATAGCAAAGAAAACCAAGGTTGTACCTTTGCATGAGTGCATTCAAAAAGAGGATAAGAAATAAAAAAGCCATAGTGGCTAACGACAAAGAAAAAAGGTGAACCCCGGACAGTGGGGTTCACCTTTTCATTTATAAAAATCGATTATTTTACACTCTGTTATACGAATATCATATCATAAAAAGTGATTTTTTTCCAGTCTGGTTTTTATTTTGTTTATTGATAAAATTCAAGAATAGCACTGCATGCTAAGCAATTGTGGAGGTCGGAAATCTTTGTACTTTAATAAGAAAAGGGGTTCGTAATGAGAATTTCTGCAGGTGTTGAGATGCTACAGTTGACTGCCAGAGCTTTTGACCAAGATATAATACTAAATCCTACGTTAGTTTGGAATAACGATGAAGCTATTCTAATTGATACAGGAATGCCTGGGCAAACCGATCAACTGAAAGAGATCTTGGGTGAATTGAATATATCTATTGAACAGCTAAAAGTAATTCTTCTAACGCATCAAGATCTAGATCATATAGGGTGTGCGACTGATATACGAAAAAAATCAAATAAAAATATCATCGTATATGCTCATGAATTTGATAAGCCGTATATTGAAGGGAAACTTCCGCTTATTAAAACGAATGCTAGTCAAATGAGTAAAGAAGAACTATCAGCTATACCTGATGAAATAAAATATTTATATAAAACCCCTCCAAAAGTTGACGTGGATATAGTATTAAAAGGGAGTCAACTGCTTCCATACTGCGGAGGCATTGAAGTTATTTTTACTCCCGGACATACGCCTGGGCACGTTAGTTTTTATTTAAGAAAATCAAAAACGCTGGTTGCCGGAGATGCTCTAGTATTGGCAAATGGACAGCTAATGGAACCTGTTAAACAAACGACCTTAAATATGGACCAAGCAGTTCAATCACTTGAAAAGTTTTTAAACTATGAGATCGAGCATGTTATTTGTTATCACGGAGGCTATTTTCAAGGCTGTCCGAAAGAAGCGATTTTAAGGATAAAAGAACACGTTGCAGAGAGACAAAGTTAAGATAAATAGAAGCCAAAGGGGATGGACAAAATGTTTACACCAACTATCAGTGTCCGAAAAATAAATGATAATCTCATTATAAAATGGCAGCTTGCACACTTTACGATTCCGTTAGAAGACATTCTTGAAGTAACGGAAGATGACACGTACGGAGGCAAAGAAGCAAACGCCATTCGAATTGGCCCTCCGTACGGAACAACTGACCGAATTTTTATTAAAACGACCAATAAAAACTATCTGTTATTTACCTCAAACGCACCGGCTATATTAAACGAAATAAATTCATAACGACCACTACTAAATATGAGATATATAGGAGAGAAAAAATTGAAGATTAGCCGTACTTTCGATGCTGATACAATTGCCAAGCTTAATCAGTCTGTTCATCAACTGCATGTAGAATTATCCCCCGAGCGCTTTCAAACATATGATTTTCAGAAGATACATGAATTTTTTAAGAAAGTTATGGAAAACGATAGGTTTATCTTTCTTTTAGCAGAAGATGAAGGACAGCATGTAGGATTCGCTTGGGTTGAAATAAAGCAGTATTCAGAAACAGTGTTTAAAAAAGCTTACAAGTCAATTTATGTTCATCAAATAAGTATCGCAGAACTCCACAAAAACAAAGGGTTTGGTTCAAGTTTGATGAAAGAAATTTATAGCATTGCCCGTACTCAAGACATAAATACAATTGAGTTGGATTACTGGAGTGACAATACGGTTGCGGAGAGTTTTTACGAAAAAGAAGGCTTTGTTACGTATAGAAAAATGGTTTATAAAGAGCTTTAAAGAGAGCATTTACTTGCTCTCTTTTTTATGTCTAGGAAGCCATTTTCTTCATTTTAATCACTCAATAAAACAAAGTACGCGATTTGAGAACTTAACTCTTGAAAAATTTTCGTTTTACATTTATACTTACATTCTTGTTCGCGTAATGCGACAACTTACTTTATATTCAACTAGGAGGTATACAGATAGTATGGAAAATTTCATTTATCATAATCCCACAAAATTAATCTTCGGAAAAGATCAGCTTCAAGCATTATCAGAAGAACTCCCGAAATACGGAAAAAATATTTTGCTTGTATATGGTGGAGGAAGCATTAAGAAAAACGGTTTATATGATCAAGTTCTTGCGCTGTTAAAAGAGCTAAACGTAAACATACACGAGTTAGCGGGCGTAGAGCCAAACCCTCGATTATCTACGGTACGAAAAGGAATTGAAATTTGCCGAAATGAAAACATTGATTTCATGCTAGCAGTCGGCGGAGGAAGCGTTATTGACTGTACAAAAGCAATCGCTGCCGGAGCTGAGTATGAAGGAGACGTCTGGGATATTATTAACAAAAAAGTCACGGCTACAAAAGCACTGCCGTTTGGAACGGTATTAACATTGGCAGCAACAGGTTCTGAAATGAATCCTGATTCGGTTATTACGAATTGGGAAACAAATGAAAAATACGTTTGGGGAAGCGCCGTTACGCACCCTGTATTTTCTATACTAGATCCTGTGAACACGATGTCTGTTCCTAGAGATCAAACTATCTACGGCATGGTAGACATGATGAGCCACGTTTTCGAACAATATTTCCATAACGTGAAAAACACGCCTTTACAAGATCGTATGTGCTATTCCGTATTACAAACAGTAATTGAAACAGCACCGAAATTGCTAGAAGATCTGCAAAGCTACGAACACCGCGAAACGATTTTATATTCCGGAACGATCGCATTAAACGGAACACTTCAAATGGGCTACTTTGGCGATTGGGCTTCACATACAATTGAACACGCGGTATCAGCAGTATATGACATTCCTCATGCGGGCGGTTTAGCAATCCTATTCCCAAATTGGATGCGACACGTTGTAGATCAAGATGTCACTCGTATGAAACGCGTCATGACAAGCATGTTTGATATTGAAACTGCAGGTAAAAGTGACAAAGAAATTGCGTTAGAAGGAATCGATAAGCTAAGCGCTTTTTGGTCAAGCCTTGGTGCACCTTCTCGCTTAGCAGATTACGATATCGGAGAAGAGCGACTAGACGAAATTGCTGGAATTGCTGCTCGTGAAATGGAGCACGGAGGTTTCGGTAACTTTAAGAAACTGAATAAAGATGATATTTTAGCTATTTTAAAAGCATCACTATAAGGTGAATAGCAAAAAGAAGGAGACATAGATCTCCTTCTTTTTGTTTTATCTTATAAATGATTGGAACTTAAGTAGCGTATGGAGAAATTTTTTTCTAGGATTTCGGTTAATAATCTAAGAAAAACCTTTATAATTGAGTACAGAAAGAACGCTTTAGAGGATATAAGGGAGTGGGAAGATGAAAAAATTTGCGCTAGCTTCATATGCGCTTTATTTGTTGGGCGGATTAGTCATTACAGCCGTAGGATCCGTCTTACCGCAATTGTTAACACATTACCATGTGTCTTATACAGTTGGCGGGCAGCTTGTATTAGTAGGTTCTTTAGGATTTTTGATAGGAGTTCCGCTATCTTCTTTTCTATTAGGACGCTTCAGCGAAATGAATTTACTTACAATTTCCGCATTAATGATAGCGCTATCACAAATAGGTATGCTTTTATTGCCTCCATTCGAGTGGATTATCGTATTCAATTTCTTAAATGGTATTGGTGTAGCGGCCTTGGAAGTAGTTGTAGCTACTTTAATGATGGAAGTATTTATCGGTAGAAGAGCTATTGTTATGAGTTATTTAGAAGTATCATTTGGCCTGGGTGCGCTGTTGATGCCGTTAATAGCTAGCTTATTGATTTCACAGAACAGCTGGAGGTATTCATTTTTTATAACCAGTATACTAGCTTTACTAATGGTTGTAGTCTGTAAAATGATTCCTTTTAAAAAAGAGACTGTTTCAACTTCAGAAAGCGGTGCTTCAGACGCCAACTCAGAACCTGCGCCTGTGCTTGCTAAAAATCAAAGATGGAAAATACTCGCTCTTTTTAGTGTGATGATTTTTATGTATGCCGGAGTAGAAAGCAGTATGAATAATTTTCTTTCGTCTATTTTTATCACATATCTAGACGTAATTCCCTCACAGGCTACTTTAAGCATAAGCGTTTTTTGGGTGGCTATGCTCATAGGACGAGTGGCTACTGGATGGATTATTCGAATTGTTACATACGAACGTTATCTTTTTGGTAGCATTGGAGGGACAATTGTGAGTTTAGTGCTGTTTATTGTGTTAAAAGAAGCAGTAGCAGGCTATATTTTATTAGGGTTTTTAGGGCTTGCAATGTCAGGTATCTATTCGATAACGATGGTATATGCTAACCATACGTTTACCGGATCTGCCCGTATTGTAACAAGTTTAATTACTGGTTTTTCAGGGCTTGGAGGTGCTGTTTTCCCTGCGCTTATTGGCTTTACTATGGACGCAAGCGGCATTACCTCAGCGCTTTGGTACATAACAGCTTTTGCATGTTTATATCTTCTAGCGCTTTGTATCATTTTTTTCGTTCAGCGTGATGCAAAACAAAAATCTAACGACACTGTACAGCCTATGAAATAAATGCTACGTCAAAAAAAGAAGTGAATTATAAGTTCACTTCTTTTTCTTTTTATTTTCTCTTTCGTTATAGTAATCAAAAAGGGTTCACATAAATTCAAACTAAAAAGTAAAAGATGGATATCTCTATAAAAAAGGAGCGCTATATGAAAGAAGTGAAGTTTAACTCAAATGACGTTTTGAGTCAAAAACAAGAAAATATTCAAATTATAAAAGCAGTAAACGTGCAGCCTCAACAAGCACGTGAAACGTTGGATAAACATTTGCTTCTTCTTCACCGTACCGCTAAGCCTGTTGCAATTCAAGAAACAGTAGCAGACAGCTTTCATGGAGGAGTAGCGTTTAAAAATGATATTAACTTTATTCCTGCGGGAGCTGACAGCACTTGCGAGTGGAAAGAACCGTTATCTTTTTTACGTGTTGAGTTAAATCCTCAAATCGTTAAAGAAATAGCTGATAAAGAAAGCTTATCTTCTAGCCTTGATCTAAGCTATTACCTTAGAAATCAAGATCATAAAATGCAGCAGCTTCTTTTGTGGCTTAATGAAGAGGTCGAACATGGGAATCCTCAAGGAAAACTTTACATTGACTCAGTTACAAATTTAATTATTTATCACATTTTAAAACAGCATAACGATAGTCAATCCAATTTTCTTAGTAAGACGCCGGGACTTGAGCATTTAAAAATAGCGATGGAATACATGCAAGATCACTATGCTGAATCCATTACATTAGATGAGTTAACTCGTTTATCTAATTTAAGTTCCTCTCATTTCATTAACAGCTTTAAACAAACGCTAGGCGTAACGCCCCATCAATACTTGCTTAAGATTCGAATTGAAAGAGCAAAAGAAAAATTACAAAGCTCCAGTTTGCCGCTTAGTGAAATTGCTTATGAATTAGGCTTTACAGATCAAAGCCACTTCTCAAAGCATTTTAAAAAAATAACGGGAATGTCCCCGCTTAAGTGGAAACAAAATTTTATACAAAAATAACCGAATTTTGTACAAGAAAACGACTTGAATATCTCCTAAAATAAACGTGTAAAGGAATTTAAGAGGAGATGTTTAAGTGAAAATCATCTCCGTACTATAAAAATTATACACAATATAGGAGAGATCATAATGAAAGTATTAGTAAATATATTTCACCCTAATTTAGCAGAATCTAACGTTAATAAAGCGTGGATGAAGCGATTAGAAAAGGAAGATGTCACAGTTAATAATATCTATGAGCGCTATCCGAATTGGGAAATTGATGTAGAAAAAGAGCAAGAGCTTTTATTAAAGCATGACCGCATCGTTTTTCAATTTCCTTTTTACTGGTATAGTACGCCTCCGCTAATGAAGAAATGGTTGGACGATGTATTAACTTTCGGCTGGGCATACGGCACGAATGGCACCAAACTGCATGGAAAAGAATTTGTATTGGCAATTTCAGTAGGAGGTCCGCAAAAGTCATATAGAGCAGGAGGTTATAACAACTATACGATTAGTGAGTTAACAAAACCGCTGCAACAAACGGCTAACTTAACGGGCATGAAGTTTCTTACTCACTTTGTTCAATACAATTCGGTTGTTGCTACGGAAAAAGAAATCAGTGAAAGTGCGGAAGGCTTAGTTCAGCATATAACAGATCCTGGATTAAACCCGGACGTCGCTTTAAAAAGAATACTAAATGAGATGGCTGAAAAAGATGTAACTTTATAAATGGTTACTATCTATTTTAATAAAAAACATAAAAAAGAAAGGTTGAACCTAGGTCAACCTTTCTTTTTTTTATAAAAATTCTCATTAATTTTTTTCTAACCATATCTTTATAATTAAATAGCAAAATTTCCGCTTTTAAATGTCCTTTAGTATCCCTTCTATAAACATCTGGCTTCTCAACGTTTTACTGCTATATTAAACATTCTATATATTCCTAATATTATACAGGATTAAATTGACAAATGTACGAAGCTGTCATTAGAATTTAGTCATCAAACAGTGAAAAGCTGTTCGAAATGAGGGAAGTAAATGCCGTTACGAAATAAGCACTTGGCAATCGTGTTACAGAATACATATTTACCGTTTATTTTTGAAGAAGCAGAAGCTCTCGGAATTAAAATGACATTTTTTTATAACCAAGAGGAAGCAGAACCTACACATCTTAAACACGTACAAAAATTTATACCCATTGATCTATTTCAGGCTCCGGAGAAAGCTCTTGAGGTTATTAAAACAGAGCATAACCAAAATTCGTTTGACGGTATTATGACAATATATGAACCGGCGTTAGAGTTTGTCGCTCAATTGGCAAAAGAACTAAACTTGCCGGGCTTATCACCGTTTGTGATTAGTAACTGTCGCAACAAACAGATGATGAGGAAGATTTTAAAAGATAGTAACCTTAATACTCCTTATTTTAAAGAGATTAAAAATGAAGAGGAAGTAAAGGATCTTTTATTAACCTATCCTGTTGTAATAAAACCTTCTAACGGATTTGCGAGTCAAGGAGTGTCAAGAGCGAATAATAAAGAGGAACTGATCGACAGCATAGAAAAAGTGAGACGCGTAAATGAAGAAGATCTAGGTAAGTTCACAAAAAATAAAACAGGTATCGTAATTGAACAATTTATAGACGGACCGGAGTTTGCTATTGAGACGTTTTCTGTAGAAGGAGAAGTTTATGTACTTTCTATAGGCTACAAAGGAAATTCAAAAGGGCCTTTTTTTGAAGAAGGTGTTTATATAGCTCCAGCTCACCTGGAAGAAAACGTTTGGGAATCTATTTCGCAAGAAGCAGCTAAAGCAGCAACCGCTTTAGGGATTGAAAATGGCCCCGCTCATATTGAATTACGCTTGGACCCAGCAGGAAAACCTTATGTGATTGAAATAGGAGCGCGCATCGGAGGGTCTGGTATTTCACATTATATCGTAAAAAAAAGTACAGGTATTAACTATATGGAGCTAGTTTTTTACTATGTATTAGGTTTAAAACCTCCTGCATTAAAAGACAAAGGACAACAAAAGAAAGTAGTAGGCAACTACATTATTCCTGTACAAGGTCACGGAATTTTCAAAGAAATTCAAGGCGTAGAAGACGTGCATAGAGATAGTGAAGTAAAAAGAGTTATTCAGTTCATAACTAAAGGTACAGAAATTTTTCCGTATCCGCACTTTTCAGGGTACCCTGGATTTATTTTGACGACTCATGACTCTTACTCTGACTGTGAGCAGTATTACAGATACCTAGACTATAAAATAAAAGTTGTTTATGACAATAAAGTAAACGCATAGAGGTTATTAAAGGATAAACTGCAGAGTCGTCTGAAAAAAGCTGCTTTAAAACAGAAAGTTGAACAAATTAAAAAATAGTTAAAAAAATACGAGAATATACAATTTCTTTTGGAACTGGATAATTTTTTGCAATGAAAGACTCCTATATTTCTGCTAGCATATGAACCACGTCAAGAAATAGCAAGGAGGCTTTTATTTTTATGATGAAAAAACTAGTAATTGCTATCGCAATGCTTATCCCGAGTTTTGGTGCAGGTTACTCAGCATTTGCAGCAGCACCCGCTCATGAACAGCACATTCAAGTAAATAAAAATGATAAAGAACTATTAGCTCGTCTTGTATCAGCTGAAGCTAAAGGAGAGCCGTACGCAGGCAAAGTAGCCGTGGCAACAGTTGTATTAAATAGAGTCGACAGCAGCAAATTCCCTGACACTGTAAAAGGCGTTATTTATCAAAAAGGTCAGTACAGCCCAGTCAGCAACGGTCAAATTAATAAACCTGCAGACAAAGGTTCAAAAAAAGCTGTAGAAGAAGCAATTAACTTCCAAGGTCAAGGAAAAGGTTCATTATTCTTCTTTAATCCTGATAAAACGGGAGATCAATGGCTGCGCCAAAAACAAGAAACAATTAAAATAGGGCATCATGTATTTGCAAAATAATAAAAAAGCTAATGGCTAGCTACGTGCTATCATTAGCTTTTTTAGTTATGTACATAGCATAAACAGTAGAACAACCTTTAAAATTAGAATTTTATGGTAAAATAAAAGAAGTCATTCGTAATTAAAAATATGAGGTGATAACTTGAAAGAGAATATGATGTTTGCTTGGATAGCTTCATGGTTAGCTCTTGTTGGTCAGCTCATTTTTTTATGGGAGTAGCGCTTGTTACAGGGGATTGGCGCTACATGATGTGGAGTTTTATGATAAGCATAATTGTAGGTATACCTAGTATAATGGGTACCTATAAACGAAATCAGCAGCTAAAAGCATACAAAAAATAAGGAATATCGTATTGAAACGCGTTATGAAAGACTTAGAGAAATCCTCTAAGTCTTTTTTTGTTTGGGTATAAAAAGACATGAACCTTACTCCGTTCTTCTAAAAAAAGTACTTTTTACATAGTTTATCAATACAGAACATTTGATAAACACGCGGAGGAGTAAACATGAAAGAGCAGCCTAATTTTTTGTTGATTATGGTGGACGAAGAACGATTTCCACCCGTATATGAAAGTAAAGAAGTAAAAAAGTGGCGAAAAAAATATTTAAAAGCACATGAATTTTTAAAACAGCATGGAATGGGGTTTACTCGTCACTACGTCGGTTCTACAGCCTGTTCACCGAGTCGAGCTACATTGTTTACAGGGCAGTACCCTTCCTTGCACGGAGTGACCCAAACGCAAGGTATCGCAAAGAAGTCACAAGATCCTGATATGTTTTGGCTGCAGCCTAATACCGTCCCAACGATGGGAGATTATTTTAAGCAGGCTGGGTATCAAACCTTTTATAAAGGAAAATGGCATATTTCTGATGAGAACATCTTAATTCCAGGAACACATAACGTTTTTTCTAGCTACCAGATGCAAACAGGAATACCGGATCCAGAAAAAGAGCGCCTCTATCAACGGGCTAATAAGCTTGAAAAGTTTGGTTTTTCAGGGTGGATTGGTCCAGAGCCGGAAGGGAGAAACCCGCACAATTCTGGTTCATCTGCGGCCATTGGAGTGAGTGGACGAGACGAAATATATGCAGAGGAAATCATAGAGCTTATTCAACGATTAGAATATCAAAAGACTGCGCAGCCTTGGCTCATAGTAGCTTCGTTTGTGAACCCGCATGACATTGCGCTGTTCGGAGCAATCACCAAACACCTTGCTATGTTTCAGTTTTCTATTGATGAGACAATTCCGAACATCGAGCCGCCACCTACTATTAGAGAATCTTTACAAACGAAGCCTAGCGCTCAAAGCAGCTATAAATACATCTACCCAAAAGCGCTGCAGCCGACGCCAAATTCTAGTTTCTACCGGCGCTTATATTATCAGCTTCAAAAAAATGTTGATAAACAAATTTTGAAAGTCCTTCGGACTATAGAACAATCTTCGTTCTATGACAATACCATTATTATTTTCACGTCGGATCACGGTGATTTGCTTGGGGCTCACGGAGGACTACATCAAAAATGGTACAACATGTATGAAGAGTCGATTCACGTGCCGCTTCTCATTCATAACAAGCATTTGTTTCCTAGTTATCAACGTACAGACTTGCTGACTAGTCATGTTGACTTGATCCCGACAATGCTTAGCTTGGCTAATATCGATGTTTCCGCTGTTCAAAAGCAATTGCAAAAAAGTCATACGGAAGTACATCCATTTGTTGGGCGAGACCTCTCAGGAACGTTGCGAGGAGAAACATCGCTCCATCAAGAAAAAGCACCGATTTTCTTTATGACGGATGATGACCCCACAAAAGGACTTCACCAAACAAATTTTTTAGGAGAAAGCTATCCGTCAGTCGTTCAGCCTAATCACATTCAAGCGGTCATTGTGGAGTTTCAATCAGCCGCAGGAAAGGAAATCTGGAAATACGCTCGATACCATGATAATCCGCAATTTCGGTCAGCACCTAACGAAAAAGATGAAGTCATCCACCGAGAGCAATATGAAAGTTACCCGGTAGATCTTACTAACCTTAAAGAAACATCGGTTCCGGATCAAATTGAAATGTACAATTTGACCAAGGATCCGTTAGAAACAGTAAATTTGGCTTACCCGTATTTTTCAACAAATGAAACAAGGAAAATTCAGCGGCAGCTTGATGTTATTCTTAAAGAACAACTCAGGAAAAAACGGATTTTTCCGCAAAGTGGAAGCATGTACCAGGAGCTTCCGTCTAAAGATAGATAAAAAATAGTTTCGACGAGTTCAAGCCTAATATTGGTGTAAGTAGAAAAAGGTATATTTAATATTTTAGTATATAAATAAAAAAACTGATGATACTTGTGCTATGTTACTTATTCTGATTTGAGCAGTACTGGATTTTAATTCGTTAATAATACTTAGATAAAGCAAATAAGTGCTTGTAATATCTTTCTTTTTTGCCTTTATTTTTACACAATAAAGGCAAAAACAAAATAAAATGCAGGTGTTAATATTATAATAAAAAACTTTTTAAGCCCATATATTCTTAAGTAACTTTTCGGGAATTTAAGCATAAATTAACTCTATAATATTAAAAAATAAAAATTATTTCTTGACTTCTGTAAAATTTATACACTATAATCACTTTTAACAACTAACAAACATTATTTGGCAATGAAAAGGACATGAATTAGGTGCCGTTTTCTTCGCAGAGAATAGGGTCAGCGGCTGGGAGCCCTTAAGAAATCATCTAATTTACCACCTTAGAGCTATTGCAGGGAATGTGCATAACTGAAACTGCAATCGGTAAAACCGTTATCTTTTTTGAGCGTAAAATGCATACAGGTATTTTACGGAATTAGGGTGGTACCACGACCGCATTCGTCCCTTCACTAGGGATGAGTGCGGTTTTTTATGTAGAAAAAATGAATATACAAGCATTGAAAAGGACATGAATCATTTTTGGATTTTCTTTACAGAGAGTAGGGTCACTGGCTGAGAACCCTTAGAAAACGAAATGAATTTACCACCTTGGAGCTGCGGCGGGGAATGTGTATACACTGAAACTGCAACCGGTAAAACCGTTATCTTTTTAAGCGTAAAATACGTATAGGTATTTTACGGAATTAGGGTGGTACCACGGCCGCATTCGTCCCTTTATTAGGGATGAGTGCGGTTTTTTTGTTGAATAAAAACATATTGGAGGAATGAACATGTCAAAACAAATGGAAGCAGAAAAACGAAATCATCAAAAATTAGGTCAAGAACTGGAGCTGTTTATGTCGATGGAAGAAGCTCCTGGTATGCCGTTTTTCTTACCTAACGGAATGATTGTTCGAAATGAGTTAGAAAACTACTGGAAACAAAAGCATTACAAAGCAGGCTATCAAGAGATAAAAACACCCATCATGATGAAACAGGAGCTATGGGAACAATCAGGGCATTGGGAGCACTATCATGAAAATATGTATTTTTCAAATGTTGACAAACAAAACTATGCGATTAAACCGATGAATTGTCCGGGAGCCATTTTATTGTTTAACAGCAAGCGAAGAAGCTACCGAGAACTTCCAGTTCGATACGCGGAGCTCGGGTTAGTTCATCGCCACGAGCTTTCTGGCTCTTTAAACGGATTACTAAGAGTTCGGTCATTCACACAGGACGATGCGCATTTATTCGTAGAACTCAGTCAGATCGAAGCTGAGATTAGCCGCATTCTAGCGTTTATCCATGACTTTTATTCACATTTTGGCTTTGATTACAAAGTGGAGCTATCCACACGTCCTGAAAAATTTATGGGAGATATTGAAACATGGAATCAAGCAGAAAAGTCGCTTCAATCGGTGCTAAATGAAAAAGGCTTAGACTATCAGGTAAATGAAGGAGACGGAGCTTTTTACGGGCCGAAAATCGATTTTCATATTTTAGATTCCCTAGGCCGTAGCTGGCAGTGCGGAACAGTTCAGCTTGATTTCTTAATGCCAGAGAAGTTTGACTGTATGTATATTGGAGAAGACAATAAACCGCACCGTCCCGTAATGATTCACCGCGCTATATACGGTTCCGTTGAACGTTTTATGGCCATCTTGATTGAACATTATGAAGGTCAATTTCCTCTTTGGTTAGCTCCAGTTCAATTTAAGCTTTTGCCTATTGCACCGCCGCATGTGGAATATGCGTACAAGGTGAAACACGAGCTGGAGTCACAAGGGTATCGTGTTGAAGTGGATGATCGTATTGAAAAAATAGGTCTGAAAATTAGAGAAGCCGAAATGCTCAAAGTTCCTTATATGGCCGTAATAGGAGATAAAGAAGTAGAAAATAAATCGCTTGCTATGCGAAAGCACGGGAAGAAAAACATTGGAACAGTAAGTGTTGAAGAGGCAGCTGTACACTTGAATAAAGAAATGGATTCAAACAGAGTTTATTGAGGCCATTTACCTTGCTAAATAGAAAAATCCGATTTTTTAAGTCGGATAGTGATTCCCTTCATCTTGTCTTACACCAAAATGAAGGGAATATTGAACTAGAAGGGTATAAGATATTATATATCGGCAGTATAACTTTTGCCTTAGACAAACGCCGGTATTTTGTGAAAAAAATTATCTTATCCCATTCGAATCGTTTGCATTTGATGGAGCTGAATCTCCATTTGACAATTTGTTCATAGGTTGCTGACCTCGCTTCTTTTTAGAAGGAGAATAAAAAAGAAATTTAAACATAAAGTACACTCCTAATGCTAGTAAAATACAGCCAATAAGTAAGTTAAGCATCTCTCTCCGCCCTTCATACGCTTCAGTTTTCATCATTATAACACCCGTTAAGGTAAAACATTCATCGTTCTGTAAATAATCCCTATGTCAGGAATTTATATTTGAAGATAGGTAGCGAAAAAAACTATCTGGAAATAAATCGATTTATTTTTTAGAATATTAATTTTATTCAAACTTATTATACATAATCACAACGATGATTTCTTTATTTAGTTGATAAAGCCAAAATAGAGAGATTAAGAAATCGCTTACAAAAACTCTTGAAATATATATAATGATATTAGTATACTAATAGACAAGTTAGTAATTATTTCTATATAATTACTTCTGTATCTGAAGTAAAAACGCGTAGTCAAATAGGAAAAGACGTCATTTTTAAGTTTTTTAATGGATGAGTGGCAACAGAGAGGAGAGAGTGCAATGGGAAAACTATTTAAAAAGAAGTCAATCGAGCAATTATTAGAACAAAGTCAAAACAAATCTCTAGTCAAAACATTAGGGGCATTCGATTTGACTCTTCTTGGTATTGGAGCCGTAATAGGAACGGGGGTTTTAGTGTTAACAGGCTTAGTAGCTGCTAACGATGCGGGGCCAGCCGTTATTTTTTCTTTTATACTGGCTTCTATTGTATGCGGTTTTGCAGCGCTGTGCTATGCGGAATTTGCTTCAACTATACCTGTATCTGGGAGCGTTTACACCTATACATATGCAACCATCGGCGAAGTGGTAGCACACTTAATGGGATGGACATTGCTTTCCGTCTATTTATTAACGATGTCAGCAGTAGCAAATGGATGGTCTTCTTATTTTAATAATTTTTTAGAAGGCTTTGGTTTTTCACTCCCAAAAGAATTGATTACGATCCCTGCAAATGGAGGCCTGGTGAACCTTCCTGCTATTTGTATTACCCTTCTTATTACATGGCTGCTTTCAAGGGGAACTAAAGAAAGTAAAAAAGTGAATAATTTTATGGTACTTGTTAAATTATTTATTATCCTTCTCTTTATTATTGTAGGGGCTTTTTATGTGAAGCCGTCTAATTGGACTCCTTTTATGCCTTATGGAATTGAAGGGGTTGTGACAGGGGGAGCGGCCGTATTTTTTGCTTTCTTAGGTTTTGATGCTTTATCTACATCAGCAGAAGAAGTAAAGAACCCGCAGCGCAATTTGCCAATTGGAATTATTAGTTCACTCGTGATCTGCACGATTATTTATGTAGCGGTATGCCTTGTTATGACAGGGGTTGTTTCTTACAAGGAACTGAATGTTCCAGAAGCAATGGCCTATGTTCTTCATTCAGTAGGACAAAATGCAGTGGCAGGAGTTATTGCTGCAGGAGCTGTCATTGGAATTATGGCTGTTATTTTCGCCTACATTTATGCAGCAACACGAATTTTATTCTCAATGAGCCGCGACGGCTTGCTACCAAAAGCATTTGCTAAAACAAATGAGAAAACGGGAGTTCCGACTCTCTCCACTTGGCTAGTAGGAATTATCGGAGCGTTAATTTCAGGATTTATCGATTTAAAAGAACTTGCGAATTTAGCAAATATCGGAGCCCTTTTAACTTTCGGTATGGTGGGCGTCAGCATTATCATCTTACGCAAAACGCACCCAACTTTAAAACGTGGATTTACAATGCCGTTTGTCCCGGTTTTACCAATTTTATCTGTATTATCTTGTTTATTTTTAATGATTAATCTTCCTAAAACAACATGGCTATATTTTAGCATATGGATTGTGCTTGGTATATTTGTGTATATAGGTTATTCTCGTAAACACAGTCGATTAACAAGTAAAGAAATGAAAAAAGCGAGTTAGAAGCAAAAAAAGAGCCTTTCATCCAAGAAAGGCTCTTTTTTTGCTTTTTGTTCAGTTGTTAGACAGTTAGGACGATTGTTCACTATGTTTTTTGCGTGTTTCCACAATAAACAGACAAGTGCTAATAACAAAAGCCGTTCCTACAAAAATGGCGCCAACCCAAGGAAGTGAAGTAAGTCCCATATGGTTAATAATTACGCCTCCGAAAAAGGCGCCAAAAGCATTTCCTAAGTTAGCAAATGAGTGATTCGAAGTAGAAGCTAAAGCAGGTGCTTCCTGTGCTAAGTTCATAATTTTCACTTGAATACCAGGCATTACAGCAAATGCTGCTGCTCCCCAGAAAAACAGCGTGATAATCGCTGCTGCTGGGCTTTTGACAGTAAACGTAAAAATAGTCAGCACAATACAAAGAAAAGCAAAGATACCTACAACCGAAGGCATTAACTTCCAATCTGCAAGCTTTCCTCCAACAACATTTCCAAGCGTAACGCCGCATCCGTACAATACAAGTATCCACGTAACGCTGTGTTCACTTACTCCCGTAACGTCTTCAAGAAGCGGTGTAATGTACGTAAATACAGTAAATAAACTACCGCACCCTATTGCACTTAAAAGAAGCATCACAAGAAGTTTTGGTTGGCTAAAAGCAGCAAACTGCTGTTTTAGACCCGTTAATTTTTCTTGACCAAGCTTTGGGATAAACAGAATAATACCGATAAATGCAATGATTCCCATAATGGTAATAGCCCCAAACGAAGCTCTCCAACCTAAGTGTTGGCCAATAAATGTTCCTACAGGAACGCCGATGATATTTGCAATGGTTAAACCTGCCATCATCGTTGCAACAGCACTTGCTCGCTTATGCGGTTGTACGAGCCGTGAAGCAATAACAGCGCCTACTCCAAAGAAAGTACCGTGACATAACGCCGTAACTAAACGAGCTCCCATCAAAATTCCATAGTTAGGTGCAATAATAGCAATCGCATTTCCGAGAATAAATAAAAGCATGAGTAAACAAAGCAGAAGCTTTTGAGGAAGTCGATGAGTGAAAATGGTTAAAATTGGCGCGCCAATCGCTACTCCTAAAGCATAGCTCGTAATTAGCTGACCAGCAGTCGAAATGCTAACATGAAGGTCTTCTGCAACGTTAGGCAGTATCCCCATAATAACGAATTCCGTCATTCCAATAGCAAAAGCTCCAAGAGTCAACGAGATAAGAGCAATTGGAAAGGAATCCTTCTTACTGACCTGCTCATTAGTATGCATTGTATTCATGTGTGATCACCCTTTCTGTGTATAAAATTTATATCTCCTTGAAAAGAAGTCAATTACTAATAATACTTAAGTGATTGAGCTTTGACAACCAAAAAAACTGATGTAAGCGGTATCTTTTGGGATTCCGTTTATCTGTATCATATATGAAGACAGTCAGACATAAATTTATTGACAGAATAAAGTTTAGTCCTATAAACTATTTTTAAAGTTGAATAGTTTATACCTATAAACTAAATGAGCAAAGGAGGGAAAGAAGTGACGAAAAGCAAGTTATATCAAGCTGTAGAACTTTTTGAAGAAGTGCTGTTTGTAGGAACCGAAGTCATTCACAGAGAGCTGAGCCATAACCTCTTCGAACATGTCTCAAGGCAGCAGTTTGATTTGTTAAATAGTTTGATGATTAAAGGCCCATCTTCACCTGGCAGTCTCGCTGTCTTGCAAGGTGTTCATAAAAGTGCCATTTCGAATCGAATTAAAAAACTGCTCGAAAAAGGGCTTGTGGAGTGGGACACTAATGAACTAGAGAGCGATAAACGTTCTAAGCTTATTAAGATTACGGCTGAAGGAGAAAAGGTAATACATGACGGAAATGCCGCGTGTTTTAGTATCATTGAGAATTTGTTTGATGATGTAGAAGAAGAAAAAATAGATACATTCATTGAAATTCTTACAATGGCAAAAGAAAAGTTAACTATAAAAGGGGAAAGCAAAAAATGAAATTTATTGTGAAATTTAAATGGGTGATTGCGGCCTTTATTTTAGCTTTAACGGTCATATTGATGCTAACGGCACCCAATTTAACAAAGCTCGCAAGTGAAAAAGGACAGTCTCAGCTTCCTGATGATGCCGTTTCATCTAGGGCCAGCCAAATTCTCAAAAATGCCGGGGAAGACAGTAACACCATCAGCATGGTGATCAAGCTAGATAACGCATTAGATAAAGATAGTGAGAAACAAATACAGAAAATCATTGATAAGACAGAGAAAATTAAAGGTGTAAAAGATGTTACAACGCCTTTAACAGATGATCAAGATGTTCGTAACCAATTAATGTCTAAAGACAAAAAAACCGTTTTAGTTCCGGTTACTGTCAGTGGATCGGATGAAAAAGTTGAAAAAATAGCGAATCAGATTTATGACAGCGTGCCAAAAGACGTTACGGCATATGTAACAGGTGCATCTCTTATTAATCAGGATTTTGCACACAGTTCAGAAGAAGGGTTAAAGAAAACCGAGTTTATTACTATCTTCTTGATTTTAGGTTTGCTTCTACTCGTTTTCCGTTCAGTCGTGACGCCGTTTATTCCTATTTTAATTGTGGGAATCACATACTTAATCAGTCAATCGTTACTAGGTATTTTAGTTAAAAATGTCGATTTTCCAATCTCAACGTTCACGCAAACGTTCTTAGTAGCTATTTTGTTTGGAATAGGTACGGATTACTGCATTCTTTTACTTAACCGTTTCCGTGAAGAATTGGCTAACGGACATGATAAAGTAGAAGCCACGATCACGGCTTACCGTACAGCAGGAAGAACGTTATTCATCAGCGGAATTGCCGTATTTATTGGTTTTGCAGCCATCGGATTTGCCAAGTTTGCTATTTTCCAATCGGCCGTTGGCGTAGCAGTGGGAGTTGGTGTGCTGCTAGTGATTTTATTTACCTTGCTGCCACTTTTTATGGTTACGCTTGGAGAAAAATTATTTTGGCCGTCTAAAAAAGTGGCTTCTCATAGCGATAATAAGCTGTGGGGGTTTTTAGGAAGAAAGGCAGTAGCGCGACCGTTCGTATTTTTAGTCATTACAGCGATTATTACCGTGCCTTTTATTGTAACGTATGACTCAAAAGTATCGTTTGATTCTACTGCTGAAATAAGCAGTGATTATAAATCTATAAAAGGACTAAATGCTATCAGTGACGCACTGGGAGAAGGAAAAGCATTTCCTGTCAATGTTATTATTAAAGGAGATAAAGAGTTAACAAAGGCGGATATTATTCCGTATTTAGGAAATATAAGCAAAGCAATTGAAAAAGTGAATCACGTGGATTCTGTTATGACGATCACACAGCCTACCGGAGAAAAGATTGATGATTTATATGTTAATTCACAGCTGGGCTCTGTATCAGACGGAATCAAAGATGCTGTTAAAGGAATCGGAGATGTACAAAAAGGATTAAGTGATATTGAAAAAGGGCTAAATCAAATAGCTGACCAAACGGGTTCTGCTTCTAAAGAATCTGGCGGGTCACTTGCACCTGCCGCAGACGGATTAGCTCAAGTTAATCAACAGCTGCAGCTTGTCAGCACTCAGCTCTCTACAACAGGAAATGTGCAGCAAGCGGTTCCTCAGCTTGCAGCACTCAGCAAACAGCTTACTACCATTCAAACCGGTCTTCAACAAGCAAATGAGAATCTTTCAGCTCAGCAAGGCCAAGTCGGAACCCTATCAGACAGTATCAATCAATTAGCAGAAGGTGTTGACAGTGCAAATGATGGGCTAACGAAAATCTCAGATGGCTTAACAAAAGCAACAGGTATGCTTGATAACATGAGTGACAGCTCAACAGTGAGAGATACGGGTATTTATCTTCCAACAGAAGTGATGAAAGATAAAGGGTTTAAACAATCCATCGACAACTATTCTTTTGCAGATGGAAAAGGAGTTAAGCTCAGCGTAGTGCTCGATCAAAATCCATATTCTGAAGAAGCCATTTCAACCGTAAAAAATATTGAAAAAGCGGTGGCAAGCGAAGTCGTTGATACGCCGTTTGAGCATACAGAAATTGTGTATGGAGGGGTATCGAGCTCAAATGCGGATTTAAAAGATTTATCTACAACGGATCTTTCACGCACAATGGTTATTATGATGATTGGATTGTTTATTGTTTTGACCATTTTATTCCGTTCAATGATCATGCCTGTATACATGATTGCTTCACTGTTGCTTACGTATTATACAGCAATGGGAATCTCAGAGCTTCTATTCGTGGATATAATGGGGAATGACGGAATCAGCTGGGCCGTGCCATTCTTTAGTTTTGTTATTTTAGTTGCTCTTGGAATTGACTATTCTATTTTCTTGTTAGACCGTTTTAACGAAGAAGTGAAAAGCGGCGTAGCAGAAGGCATGGTTACGTCTATGAGTAAGATGGGGTCGGTTATTATTACTGCCGCTATTATCCTAGCCGGAACGTTTGGGGCTATGATGCCATCAGGTGTATTAACGCTTGTTCATGTAGCAACAGTTGTTATCATCGGTCTTTTACTTTATGGTCTTGTTATTCTTCCGCTTCTTATGCCAGCGATTGTCGTGACGCTTGGAGAAGGAAACTGGTGGCCGTTTCTTCGAAAAAAAGAAAAATACAAAGTAGAAGGATAACTTATATATGCTGGATTTTATCACCAATCAGATATAACGTTAAGCATTAGATAGAGTAAAAATGAAGGATAGATGAGCGTCATGAGACTGCTTTATCTATCCTTTTTTTGTGCTATTAGAAAACTTGAGCATGATTAAAAGTAAACTTAAGCAGGCGCTGTGATAAATATACCGGGTCGAATAAAAGGCTTCCTACTAGGAAAACCTATAGTCAAAAACATGCGGAGGTCTTTTTAATGAAATTTGTAAATCTTTTAGCTAATCAGCGAGAAAAACGACGCGAACAAATGCGTGAAGCAGGCACATGTCCAGACTGCTTAGGAAAACGTTTTTACCATGTTGGGCTTTATTTTGTGCACGTTTATGAATGTCCGAGCTGTCAGGGGAATGAGGAAAACTAAATAATTCAGCCGAAAAGCTTCTTCATAAAATAGAAGCTTTTTTTATTTCACCACTATTACAAGCTCAGTAGGTTGAAAAGAATTGTTCCTTTAGAGCTAATAATGATAAGATTAAAAAAAGCAGCATCCAAGGTAATTCATACTCACTTTTACGTAAAAACCACTATAGTAGAGAGACTATATAAAAAGGAGATTCCGGCATGGGTGAAAAAAAGAATATTGATATAGGTGGTCTTAGTTTTGCTTGGGATTTAGAAAAAGGAAAATTTAGCTTTGAAGGAGAAGATGCGATTCTTTTTTGGATTTCTTCGGCGATGAAAACATTGTTTGACACAATCGAAGAAATATCTGGAGAAGAGGCAGCTTCGGTAGTACTGGAAACTACTGGTTTTCGACAAGGATTAGTAGTAGGAGAGTACTTTCAAAACATGAAGGGCGTAACGGTTTTTGAAGCGGCTGAGTTAATTACAAATACATACGCTTCGGCTGGATGGGGAAAAACTACTATAAAATATTTAGATCCTGAAAGTAAAACTCTATCTGCTGAATTAAAAGACAGTTGGGAACATAAAATTAACGTGGCCCAAAAGAAAACAAAGGGAGGAAATTTTCTTCCGGCCCATTACGCAGGGATTTTCACAGGACTATTCGGAACAAACATTTGGTACAAGGTGATTCAACATCAAATAGAAGGGCATGAATGCACCACAGTAGAATACTTCCCTTCCAACATTGATATCACTCAAAATATTCATCAATTAGCGAGAAGAAAAGAAGCGCAGAAAATAGAACATTTGCAAAACATTGTAGCAGAAAAAACGGCAGAGTTAAAAGATCTTATTAAAAAGCTTTCTTCTCCTATTATTCCGGTTTTGGAAGGCATAGTCGTCGTTCCTTTGATTGGCAAGTACGACGAGGATCGAACGGAAGATTTGATTGTCAATACATTAAATAACCTCCCAAAACATCAGGCTAATTATCTTGTGCTGGATTTAACCGGATTGGATAAAGAACTTACTGAATATACGGCAAGTCTTATTGAAAAATTAGGTGCAGCAGCGTCCCTGATTGGTACGAAAACAATTTTAGTAGGAATTTCTGCTGACTTAGGCTTAGTTATATCAAAGACTCATATTGATTTATCAAAATATGATTGTTTTCAAACATTGCAGCACGGTATTCACTATGCATTGGCACAAAGCGGACGAAGCATCGTTTAAAAGATATATTTGAAATATAACAAAATGCACTCATTCAACATTATAACAAATTTCTTTATCAAAGAACGGAGATGTATTGAAGGATTTCATTTTTCGAAAGAAGAATTGACATGAAACCAAAAGGTGTTATATTATTTTTATATAAAACCTTTTGGTGTTATTTTCGGAAAAGGAGAATGAAGACAACGATGAATGATAAAAGTGTAGTAGAAGATGTAAAACAGACGATAATATTTAACGCGCCGATTCAAAAAGTTTGGGATAAAGTAGCAACCGCAGAAGGGCTCCAACAATGGTTCATGCCTAATGATTTTCAGCCTCTGGTAGGATATGAATTTCATTTGCAATCGCCTTTTGGACCATCTCCGTGTAAAGTATTAGAAATAGATGCACCAAACTATCTTTCTTTCTCTTGGGATACGGATGGATGGGTCGTTTCGTTTACCTTAAAAGAAATGGGTAATCAAACTGAATTTACGCTTATTCATAGCGGCTGGAAAGAAGCTGAAACACTTCTTGAAAAAGCAAACGAAAAGAGTTCAGTGGTACGAGATAGAATGAGCTACGGGTGGACTAGTCTCGTGAATGAAAAACTTCGAAAGGTTGTTGAAAACTAAATGACTTCATCAGCTGCCAAGCATGATATCTTTCAAGCCATTGCTGATCCTACTCGAAGAAAAGTACTTGAGCTGCTTTCTGAAAAAGAATTGCCTATTTCAGAAATAACGTCCCATTTTTCAATAAGCCGTACCGCTGTTGTCAAGCATCTTCATATACTTTCAGAAGCAGACCTAGTCCATGGACAAAAAAAAGGCAGAGAAAAAGTGTATCATCTTCAGCCAGAGCCTTTGAAAGAGATAAAAGATTGGCTTTCTTACTACGAACAATTTTGGACAAACAAATTATCTATTCTTCAGCATATTGTTGAAAGAGACGAAGAAAGAAAGCAATAGAAAAAGCATAAAAACGTTTTTTATAAGGAATATAGCAAAGCCAGTCGTTAAAAAGACTGGCTGTTTTACATAAAAGCTGGTTTTATTCTAGAAGGACAAATAAAAGAAAGATGCAGAACACCATAGGGCATTTCTTAAAATAAAAAGATAGACCTTTAGAAGAAAAAAAGGGGGAAACAGAGCAATGAACAAGCTTTTATTTTATGGGACGAGCGATGCTCAAGGAGTGCCTCGATTATTATGTGACTGTAAAGTATGCGCGCAAAAAGATCCATTAAATCAGCGCACAAGACCTAGTGCACAGTTCACACTGGACGGTAATGTGTGTTTGATTGATGTATCACCTGATTTTAAACATCAATTTCATTTATACAATAACAAAAAAATCCCTTCTACCGTGTTTATTACTCATCCTCACAATGATCATGTTGCTGGTTTAGGGGATTTAGCCGACTTATGCTACTGGAATAATGTAAGTACAGAAGTCGTAGGAGCGCCTGAAGTCATCAATGAGTTAATCAAAAGATTTCCTTATCTCGCAAAAAGAAAAGGGCTTAACTTTAATGGCACGTTAAAGTGGGAAAGCGGAGAAACGGCCATTACGTTTCATAAAGTAAATCACGGATTTAACGGTTATTCCTACGGTATTGTGGTTCATCAAAAACAAGGCGAACGCTGGGCGTATGTATCCGATTCTTTTAATGTGACAAATGAACAGTGGAAGCCTTTTTACCACTTAGATTTACTGATATTCGGTACATCTTTCTGGAAAGAATATCTTCAAAAAGAAAAAAGATCCGTATATGATGTGACAGAGGCAATGGAGATTAAAGTGAAGCTACAGGCAAAAAACATGGTGTTTACTCATTTATCACATGATATCGATATCAGAAAGCACGCTGAGATGCTTTTAGATAAAAACGTAAGCTTTGCCTATGACGGACGCGAGATTTCATTACCTTATTTGTGTTGAGATTAATTAATATCATATAGAATAATAATTTCAAACTAGGAAGGTAAAAGGGGTTAATAAGCAGGGATAGCTTGAAGTAGGAACGAACACGACACTAAATTGGAGTTAAAGAAGGGGATAGTGTTATGGATGCTATTATAGAAAAAGCAAATAACCTCGGTGAATTATCTCGATTTCTATCAGAAACAAATAGTCAGAAAACATTACATATTGGTTATTGTGGTGAAAAAGAAGAAGAAATCTACCAGACATTAAAAGAAGCTTTTATTAGTGACGAGGGCGATATTAAATTTTTAATCGCTAGAAATGGGACAGGAGAAATTTTAGCGGCTATTGGATTTGATATCGAAGAAACGGTAGCAGAAGTGTGGGGACCTTTTAATAAAACATCTTCTATTGATTTGCAATCTCAATTATGGAAACAGTTAGTTAATGAAAATCCTTTGATTCAAAAATTTCATTTTTTTATCAATGAAGAAAATGAGCTGCAACAAGTATTTATGAATGAAATAAAAGCAAAAAAGACTGGTGAACACTTGATCTTAGAAATTAAAGAACAAAATTTTGATAAAGTTATTGAAATGAAAAGCGAGCCATTTAAACATAGTGATTTTCAAGCATTTGAAATGCTGCATAACGCAATGTTTCAAAATACTTATTATGATGGAAAAACAATTATTGAGAGACTTAACGATAGAAATATGTTAAAGATACTTAAAAATATGTCTAATGAGTTGCAAGGCTATGCGTACTTTGAAGTCGATACTGAAATGCGAGAGGCTTCATTGGAGTATATCAGTGTTTCAAAGAATGCTCAGAGTCAAGGTCTAGGAACGAGGTTGTTAAAGGAAGTTTTAACAGAGATGTTTTCATTTCCACAAATTAATGAAATTAAACTAACCGTTGATAGAGCAAATAGTCAAGCAAATCGAGTATATATGAAAGTTGGTTTTGAACCAAAAGATATTCTTATAAGTTATCGCCTCAAACTGTAAAAGAGTTAAGTTCAATGAGGGCGGAGAACATTAAGTGTAAAAGCGCTCGGATTTTTTTCGAGCGCTTTTACTTACCATTTATATTGCTGATTTGTAGTTCTAACTTACGCTTCTTTCTATCAACCGAATCCGTTAGAAACAAGGCAATTCTTTTTTTGTTGTAAATTAGATACGCTCGATAAAATCACTCACAACTTTGTTAAACCGATCGCTTTCTTCGAGAAAAGGGCAGTGGCAGCTGTTCTCAAAAACTTCAAGTACAGAACCTGAAACCAGCTTTTGAATATGCCTTCCAGCCGCTACAGGAATGAGTTTTTCTTCTTTTCCAAAGCACAGTAAAGTAGGAATTGTAATAAACGGGAGGAATTCTCGATAGTCCACAATGGATTGATCAAACAAAATAGCACTAGCTATCGACTCGGGCATTTTCGTTACTTCTTTCATAATCCAATGTTTATCTTTTTCAGTTAATTCATCCTTAAACATAAGCGGAATAAAACTTTCTAATGTACTTGTTCGATCAAGCTGAATACCTTGCATAAGCGAAATAAGGGCAGGTAAATCAAATGCACCGATTGGAAAGTCTGACCATTTGAAGTCTGAAGCCATTTCATCTACAATAATATTCCCTTTTACATTTTCTTCACCAAATTGTTTCAAATATTCCCACACAACAAAAGCACCCATCGACCAGCCTACTAATATGACGTCTTTTAATCGATTATTATTTATAAACTCATGCACATCGCGAGCATAAGTGGAAATTGTGTGACCATATGGAGTATGACTTGAATTTCCATGTCCTCTTAAATCCAAAAGAATAGTTTGATACTGTTTCGAAAAAAAAGAAAGCTGGTTGTGAAAAAAACGACTGCTCATCCAAACTCCATGAATGAAAATAATAGGTGTTCCTTCCCCTTGTTGTTCATAGTATAAAGTTGCACCGTCTTTTAATGTATAAAAAGGCATCATTTCCACCTCCAATCTCAAAGGTTCATATCTCATCATGTATGCGCAGAAAAGCTCAGGTAGAACGTATCTCCGCAAGAAAATGTTCATAAAAAAACAAATCCTAGAAGTGTTCGCCTTGATATGTTATACTATTACAGGCTTAAATACTGTATGTTTTTGAAACAATCATTCACTGTAATACTTTTTAGATAGAAGCATCCTCATAAAAAGGATGTTGTTTTTGTCGTAATGTACCTTTAAGTAATGAATTGTTACCATCAATTCGGTTCACAATAACCGACCTACATGCATTATATCTTGCAAATATAAACAGATAGGTGGAAGAAGCAACATGACTGAAAGAAAACCATATCAAGTACTACTATATTATTTGTACACTCCAATTGAAAATCCTGAAGAGTTCACAGCTCAGCACTTGGCATTTTGTAAAGAGCTTGAACTAAAAGGACGCATTTTAATTGCGGCTGAAGGGATCAATGGAACAGTATCAGGAACAGTTGAACAAACAGATAAATACATGGAAACGATGAAAAATGATCCTCGTTTTGAAGGTATTGTATTTAAAATAGACGAAGCAGATGAACATGCGTTCAAAAAAATGCACGTGCGTCACCGCAAAGAATTAGTAACTCTTCGATTAGAAGAAGATGTGAATCCTCTTCGCGTAACGGGTAATTACTTAAGCCCAAAAGAATTTTATCAAGCGATGCAAGATGAAAATACGGTCGTAATCGATGCACGAAACGATTATGAATACGATCTAGGCCACTTCCGAGGAGCTGTTCGTCCGGATATTCAAAACTTCCGTGAGCTTCCTGAATGGATTCGCGACAACAAAGATCAGTTTGAAGATAAAAAAATCTTAACGTACTGCACAGGCGGTATTCGCTGTGAAAAATTCTCTGGATGGCTTCTTGAAGAAGGTTTTGAAGATGTAAGCCAGCTTCACGGAGGTATTGTAACATACGGAAAAGATCCAGAAGTACAAGGTGAACTATGGGATGGTCAGTGCTATGTATTTGATGAGCGCATCAGCGTACCAGTTAACCAAAAAGAGCATGTGATCGTCGGGAAGGATCACTTTACCGGCGAGCCTTGCGAACGTTATGTTAACTGCTCAAACCCAGAATGCAATAAGAAAATCTTAGCTTCTGAAGAAAACGAACACAAATATTTACGCGCTTGTTCACATGAATGCCGAGTAAGTCCCCGTAACCGCTATGTAAAAGAACATGGTTTAACAGAAGAAGAATTTGCAGCACGTGTTAAAGAGTTAGAAAACGAACACGTAACTTTATAATAAAAAAACAGCACGCTATATACAGCGTGCTGTTTTTTTATGAAAAGATTCTCTTGTAACCTAGTGTTTAGAGAAGGTTATGCAACGGGTATTTATAAAAAGGAAACATATTCCTGTTTTTTTGTTTTGCATACTTAAAGGAATATTTTTTAGAAAGCGATTAAAAAACGGTTGTACATAAAAACAACAAAGGAGCTTGAAAATGGAAGCGAAAATTGAAAAAAAGTACGATGGACGTTTACTGGAAGGACCCCTATGGGATGAAGAAAATCAAAGATTAGTGCTAGTAGACATTTTAGATAAAAAACTTCTTACGTACGATCCAAAAACGACAACATTAGAAGATATGGATCTTCCTTCAGTTGTTACAAGCGTTTCTACAACCAATCATTCAAAATTGGTCGTCTCCACTCGTAATCAGCTGCTTTTAGTGGATAAAAACAAAAAGAATCATGAAGAGTATATCCGTTTAGATACTCTTGAAAAAAACATGCGTTTTAATGACGGGAAATGTGATCCATATAATCGCTTTTGGATTGGCACGATGAGTGAAGAAGATGAAGAAGGAAAAGCCCAGCTGTACGTAGTAGATGAAAAAGGTGTAATTAAGAGTGCTAAAGAAGGATTAAGCGTGTCAAACGGGCTAGCTTGGAATCGAAGAGGAGACAAATTCTTTCTGGTTGATTCCCCGAAAAATAAAATTATGTCTTATTCATTTTCTAAAGAAACAACAAGGCTCGAAGATGAAAAAGTGGTGATTGACCTTTCAGATATAGACGGGTTTCCTGATGGAATGACAATTGATGAGCACGACCGACTGTGGGTAGCGCTTTGGGGAGGTTCGAAAGTTATTTGTGTAGATCCAGAGAAAGGAGAAATTATAGAATCTATTCATCTTCCTGTTTCCAATGTAACCTGCTGTACATTTGGAGGAGACGATTTACAAACTTTATTTATCACCACAGCTAAGGAAGAAGAAAAATACGAAGAAGCTGCCGGCTCTCTTTTTTCATGCCGAGTAGGAGTAAAAGGCTTACCGGCTTATACTTACGTATATTAGACCAGCACTTATCAAAATGTAATGATTCAGACCAGTAACGATAGATATTAAATGCAGTTTCTACAACTCCTTTGCACTGCGCTCATTCCCTTTACATTTTATTCACTATGAGGAAGAGGAATAAAACATGACGATAACGAATTCCCATAAAGAAGCCTTTCAAAGAATATGAATACTTGTATTGGGTAATAATGGTTAAAGGTACAAAAGGAGGAATTGTTTTGGAACAAACATTGTATGAAAAAGTGGGCGGACAAGAAGCGATTGAAAAAGTAGTAGACTATTTTTATTCTGAGCTTGTTTTAAAAGACGAAACAGTTAGTCACTTTTTCGAGCACACGGATATGGATAAACAACGTCGACATCAAGCTAAGTTTATAAGCTTTGCCTTAGGTGGACCGAATCAATATTCAGGAAAGTCGATGGCCAAAGCGCATGCAAATATGAATATTCAGCCCGAACATTTTAATGCAATTGCTAAGCATCTTCACGATGCACTTGCTCACTTTAATGTTGAAGAGCCTGATATTGACCAAGCATTAAGTAAAGTTGAATCCCTAAGAAATGATATTCAATATAAATAAATCATAAAAAAAGAAGGTTATTGTGACCTTCTTTTTTTATGCGCAAAGCTGTGATGTATGAAGGAAACATGGAAAAGACATCGTAATATGATAAAAATGCAATAGGTGAAAATATTTATTGAAAGTCTGGGAGTGGGAGTATGTCAGCAATTAATGGGAAGCAATACGTAGAGAGAATCAATCAATTAAAAGCAAATGTATGGGTTGATGGCAAACTCGTAACAGGCAATATATCAGAACATCCGGCTTTTAAAGGAGCCATTAACAGTCAAGCTAAACTTTATGATCTTCAGCATGATAAAAAAATTAAAGATATCATGACATATCAATATCAGGATTCCAAGGATTTTTTTGGTACATCTTATTTACAGCCTACAACAAAAGAAGAGTTAAAAAAGAGGCGAGAGATGACTCAGCAGTGGGCTCGCTTAACTCACGGTATGATGGGGAGAAGTCCAGATTATATGAATACTGTATTGATGGCTTTTGCATCCTCTGCAGAACTCCTGAGAGGAGAAGAAAATTGCTTTCCTGAAAACATCATTTCTTATTATGAATATGTGAGAGAGCACGATTTATCGCTCACTCATACATTCATCGATCCTCAAGTCAATCGAATCCAATTTTATTACGAGCAAAACGATGAACCGATAGCAGCAAAAATAGTTGATAAAAACAATGAGGGAATCGTTATCCAAGGTGCGAAACTGCTTGCTACACAGGGTGGCATGACGGATGAGTTGCTCGTACTGTCTTCAGCAGGCATTCAAGGAAAAGAAAAAGGGTTTGCTTTTTCAATTCCAAGTAATACAGAAGGAGTTAAATTTATTTGTAGAGAATCGTTTGCAGGAACAGATTCAACGTTTGATTATCCATTGAGCTCTAGATTTGAAGAAATGGATACCATTGTTGTCTTTGACCATGTATTAGTACCGTGGGACCGCGTGTTTTTTTATGAAAATGTAGATGTATCTAATGCATTCCTGGGCTCTAGTTCCTTCTCGGCTTTTGCTCTGCATCAAGTAACTTCAAGGAGAATTGTCAAAACAGAGTTTGTATTAGGGATTGTACAATCTCTGATTGAAACCATTAACATTGCGGACTATCCGCATGTGCGAGAAAAAGCAACGGAGCTTATTATTGCGCTAGAAACGATGAAAGCTCTCGTAATGAAAGCAGAAGAAGAAGCGGAGATTGATCCATGGGGATACATGCGTCCGAATGAAACTACACTTCGTATTGCCGCAAATATATTTTCAAAAACATATCCTACCTTTACAGAGATTATTCAGCTTTTAGGTGCAAGCGGACTAATGGCAATACCAACGGAAAATACGTGCCGCTCATTGGTTAAAGAAGATATTACACGTTATTTGCAAGCTAAATCTAGAGGTGCAGAAGATCGAATTAAGCTTTTTCGACTAGCGTGGGATTTAACTATGAGTCCGTTTGGCACAAGGGAAACACTGTATGAACGTTTTTTCTTTGGGGAGCCTGTACAATTAACCAGTTATCTGTACTTATCTTACGATAAAGAGCGCTATGTGCAGACAGTAACCGATTTTTTGAAAAGTTAACGGAGAAAACAAATCTCCGCTGGATATGATAGTTTGGTTACAAAAACAGCGGAGATGCTTATTGAATAAATTTGAAAAATCTGCAATAATTTTCAGAGAATCATTTCTGTGAAAATACTAAGGAATACTATAAAGATAGGATGTTACAATGAAGCAATTAATCTATTTTGGTTTAGAACAAGCAAAATCTTGTGTTTTTCCTGTTATTATTTTTCTGACATTAGCTATGACAAAAATAATTGAAGTACCGTTTATTTCTAGATATGACCTTATTTTATTAGCCTGTCTAGGAACTCAAGTTTTAATGGTGATGTTTAAACGGGAAACGCTTGATGAAGTAAAAGTCATTGCAGTATTTCATTTAATTGGACTAACGTTAGAACTCTATAAAGTTCATATGGGCTCATGGAGCTATCCAGAAAAAGCTTTCACTAAAGTCTGGGGAGTTCCCCTGTACAGCGGATTTATGTATGCTAGTGTAGCCAGCTACATGTGCCAAGTGTGGAGAAGGCTTGAATTAAAGCTTACGAATTGGCCTTCTACGTGGATTGTCAGTATACTAAGTATGGCTATTTACCTTAATTTTTTCACGCATCATTTTATTTACGACTTCCGCTGGTTTTTAAAACTTTTTACTTTACTTATTTTTTATCGAACTTTTGTATATTTTACGGTTAACAAACGTACATATCGCATGCCTTTAGTATTGTCTTTTGTACTGATTGGCTTTTTCATTTGGATCGCTGAAAATATCGCAACATTTTTCGGAGCATGGCAGTATCCAGATCAACAGCAGCAGTGGACAATGGTTCATATAAGTAAAATTAGCTCTTGGCTTCTTCTTGTGATTGTTAGTTTCTTGATTGTTGCTTTACTAAAGCATTTAAAAGAAAATCAAAGCCAATTTAAACAAAGTAAGAAATCAAAAGAAACAAACGAAATATATGAAAGATAGAAACATAACTATGTACATGCTGTTAATATAAGGTACAGAATCTTTGGAGGCTTATATGCAAGAATATATTTTTTATCTTCCCTATTTTAAATCAGCGGGAAAGACCGTAGCAGTTACAAATGAAAATGGAGAAAACGTCGGACAGCTTAAGAGAATGCATAAAAATATGTGGACAAAAAGTATTGATTTTTTAACTCGTGATGGACTTCCAGTGTTAGATTCTATTTCTTGGTTTCCTATCTTTTCCTGCGGCTTAAAGGTACATGTACAAGTTCAATGGGAAGGAAGAACGGTGTTTATTGATCACGTGAAAAAACACCGGTGGGTGATAAAAGAAAATGGAAAAACAGTGGGGTATCTATTAGGTAAAGGAATAATTAAAAACGAAGGAGCACAAGAAATTAGATGGGGAAATAACGTCTACATGTTAAGCAGTCATGAAGCCGTAGAGGAAGCGTGTATTTTTAATCAAAAAAGAGAAAAAGTCGCGGAGTTTAAATCAGATCTTTTTCATTTTAAACAAGGCAAACACTCAATAAGAGTAACAGAAGAACTGCCCGTACCCATTTTTATCGCTTCTTACTATATAACTACTTTTATTATGCCATACATATAATCAGGCGCAGAATGATTCTGCGCCTGATTTTTATATCATGATTTTACAAATATCATTTGTGAATTCAACGGGATCACTAATAGATAAGCCTTCAATTAAAAGAGCTTGGTTATATAATAAATTTGTATAAAGGTCTAATTTCTCTTTGTCATTTTCAAATGCATCTTTTAAAGAAGCGAATACATCATGATTTACGTTAATTTCTAACACTTTTTCTGCTTTTACATGCTGATTGTCAGGCATAGCACTTAAAATTTTCTCCATTTCAATCGTTACTTCACCATCAGCTGATAAGCAAACGGGGTGTGTTTTTAAACGTTTAGACGCGCGCACATCTCCTACTTTTCCCGCCAAAGCTTTTTTCATATAGTCAAATAGCTCTTTATTTTCTTTTTCCTCAGACTCATTGAGCTGTTCTTCTTCTGCTTCAATCCCTAAGTCACTGCTTGAAACAGATTTAAATTCTTTTTCTTCGTACGTCATTAACATTTTAATCGCAAATTCATCGATATCTTCTGTAAAATACAGAATTTCGTATCCTTTATCTGCAACCAATTCTGCTTGAGGAAGCTTTTCAATTCGGTCGTATGATTCGCCTGATGCATAATAGATATACTTTTGATCCTCAGGCATGCGGGATACATACTCGTTTAGTGTTACGAGCTTTTTCTCTGTAGAAGAATAGAATAAAAGCAGGTCTTTTAATACATCTTTGTTGCTGCCAAAGTCACTGTAAACGCCGTATTTTAGCTGGCGGCCAAATGATTCATAAAACTTCTCGTACTTTTCACGTTCGTTTTTAAGCAAGCTTTTTAATTCGTTTTTGATTTTCTTGCCGATGTTTTTGGCAATCAGCTGAAGCTGGCGGTCTTGCTGCAAAATTTCACGTGAAATATTAAGAGATAAATCTTCAGAATCTACCATACCTTTTACAAAGCTAAAGTAGTCTGGAAGAAGATCTGCACATTTATTCATAATTAAGACTCCGTTTGAATACAGTTCAAGCCCTTTTTCAAATTCTTTTGAGTAGTAATCAAACGGACTATTTTCTGGAATAAATAAAATGGCATTGTAGCGAATCGTTCCATCCACATTAATATGAAGGTGAGTGAGCGGTTTATCAAATCCGTAGCGCTTTTCTGAATAAAACTGCTCATAGTCTTCTGAAGTCAATTCATTTTTATTTTTCTTCCAGATCGGTACCATACTGTTGATAACTTGTTCTTCTGTATAATCTTCTAGCTCGTTATCAGAACCTTCTTTAGGCCGTTTTTCTGTTATGTCCATTTTAATCGGGTAGCGGATAAAGTCTGAATACTTTTTAATGATCTCTTTTAAACGATACTCTTCTAGATACTCATCATACGTTTCATCTTCTGTATTTTCTTTAATTTTTAAAATGATTTGAGTCCCAACCGTTTCTTTGTCGCAAGGTTCGATTGTATAACCATCAGCACCAGTAGATTCCCATTTATAGGCTTCATCGCTGCCTAACGCTTTACTAATCACCGTTACGACATCTGCCACCATAAATGCTGCGTAAAACCCAACGCCGAATTGGCCAATAATCGTGTGCCCATCCTTTGTTTCATTTTCGTTTTTAAATGCAAGAGAACCGCTTCTCGCAATTGTGCCCAAGCTGCTTTCAAGCTCTTCTTGCGTCATGCCAATTCCAGTATCTGTAATGGTTAAGGTACGGTTAGTTTTATCGGGTGTTACTTTTATGTAATAGCTTTCTTTGTTAAAACGCAAGGAGTCATCTGTTAAAGCTTTGTAATAAATTTTATCGATTGCATCGCTTGAATTTGATAGAAGTTCTCTCAAAAATACTTCTTTTTGAGAATAGATGGAATTAATCATCATCTCTAATAATCGCTTTGATTCGGCTTTAAATTCTTTTTTTGACATAAGAAGTTCTCCTTTCCAAATAGGGCTTACAAAATAATTAGCACTTGAATAGATAGAGTGCTAATCACTCTTTTTATTTAACATGTATTAGGGTATTTGTCAATATATTAGGAGATTCACCAAAGAGATTAAAAATTAGACTGAAAAAAGCAAACTTTTAAAAAAAGGTTGAACGTTCTGAAAGAGTTTGCTAGAATATACTTAATTTCAAAGACTATATGTGACTGGCGAAACGCGGATAACCGTGAGGAAGCATATAGTGACGTAGCCGTTCGCCTGGGCAGAGGTAAGGGATTAATACATATCTCTTACCTCTTTCTGTTTAGGGGGAGAGGATATAGAAGTTATCAGACATGTAGGCTAAAAAACCAGACTTTTAAAAAAATTAAAAATGAAGTTCCTTTATCCAAAGGTAAAAACATGTAAAACTACGATGATAATCAGAGGAGAGTACAAAATGAGCACATTAACATTAGAAAAAGTACAAACAATCAAAACATTAAACAACATTGCACAAAAAGGTCTAAATGTTTTTAATCAAGAAGGTTATCAAATTGACAACGACAGCGAAAATCCAGATGCGATTGTCGTGCGTAGCTTTAACATGCACAGCATGGCATTTGACCAAAATTTAAAAGCTATTGCACGAGCTGGAGCAGGGGTTAACAATATACCGGTGGACGCTTGCACGGAGCAAGGTATCGTTGTATTTAATACGCCAGGAGCTAATGCAAACGCAGTAAAAGAAATGGTTTTAACTACAATTATGGCTTCTTCTCGTAACTTATTTGCTGGAGTTGAATGGACAAAAGGATTAGACGGCCAAGGTGATCAAATTCCTAAGTTAGTTGAAGCAGGTAAAAAACAGTTTGTTGGAAAAGAAATCAAAGGTAAAACATTAGGCGTTATTGGTTTAGGTGCAATTGGTGCTCTTGTAGCAAACGACGCGCTTGATTTAGATATGGACGTAATTGGTTTTGATCCATTCATTTCTGTTAATACAGCTTGGAATTTGTCTCGCAACGTACAGCGTGCAATGTCTCTAGAAGAACTATTTGCAGCATCTGACTATATTACGGTTCACGTTCCATTAACGGACGATACAAAAGGTGTTTTCAATAAAGAGACGTTTAGCATCATGAAACCAGATGTTCATATTTTGAACTTCTCACGCGGTGAGCTTGTAAACGAAGAAGATATGAAAGCTGCTCTTGAAAGTGGAAAAGTTGGTCGATATATTACAGATTTTCCAAATCAAAATGTCTTGAACATGAAAAATGTTGTGCCAATTCCTCATTTAGGGGCATCAACTCAAGAATCAGAAGAAAACTGTGCGGTAATGGCAGCACGTCAAGTGAAAAATTTCTTAGAAACAGGAAACGTTAAAAATTCAGTGAACTTCCCGAATGCATCTCTTCCTTACACTGGGAAAAAACGCGTAGCTGCTTTCCATCACAACGTACCGAATATGGTAGGACAACTTACGCAAGTATTCTCAAACTACAATTTAAACATCGCAGATATGGTGAACAGAAGCCGCGGTGAATATGCGTATACAATGATCGATATTGACAATCAAGTAAGTGACGAGATTGTGCCTGAGCTAGAAGAAAAAATTGGTCAAATTGAAGGAATTATTACAAGTCGCATTATCTAATTTGGTTATCATCCTATTTTAGTGTTTCAGCCCTAACTTTTCTAAGTTAGGGCTGTTTTTACATGGTACTTATCTTCATATCATTTCCTTCATTCCCATAGCATATAGAAATACCTTTAAAGAGGTGAACGTTTTGTCAGGAGAAATGATAGGGATTTTGATAGGGTCACTCATCGCGCTGGCAGGAACTTTCATTACGTCTGTCGTAGCTATAGCGGTGTCGAAAGAGCAATACAAGAAAGAGCTTCGCAAAGCATTTATCCAAAAGAAAGTTGATGCCTATACCCATGTGTGTCAGGTTATTTTAGCTATAAAAAATGATTTACTGACAATAACCGTTTCTTCAGCCGGCTTAAACTGGACGGCTCAATCTATTAACAAACTAGCAGATGTATGTATTACGGAAGGACTGTGGATCGATGAAGAAGACAGCAAAAAGCTGGAGGTTCTGCAAAAGCAGCTTTCAAAGTTTGTATTGGATGAAATAGAACTGTCTAGACATGATATCCTCACAACCTGTTATGAAATTATTGAGTATTGTGAAAAAAAGGTAAGGATTCTTCATTTTATGACTACAAAAGAATAGGTGATTACTACTTTAAGAAGGGATAGTAGACGGATTAAAAAAGCATCGGAATATAAAGTCAAAAAACAATCCGTTTATACACCAGCAGTCGACGAGGGCATTAGTAAGGAAAGGGCCAAGGGGAAATTTTTTGTAAAAACGATAGAAAAAGATAGACTCAGTACCGGGTCTATCTTTTTGCATTTATATAAAGATTAAATATATTTATATATGCATGTGTCCAAGCATTTACAGAAAAAACTCATAAAATATAATACAAAAAGGAGATGACTGTATGTCAAATTACGAGTCGAACAAACCGTATATTAAAGTGGTGAATATACCTAATCCTTTATATCAATCGTTAAAAGGAGACTATTTTGTTGGACAAACTGAGCCTATTCGTTTTGGTGGAAACAGAAACGCTTGGGGCGGATTAGTGAACCCTTCCGGCTCCGGAGTAGATTTATTTGTGAATGCTTTTACTATCACTAACTATTCAAACGAACCTTTTACTGCTGAAATTTGGTTTAATTCTATCCCCCCTGGAAAAGGAACAACTTCAGATAATGTGAGTCCAGCAAATACTACAATACGTTCAAAGCCAAAAGGGAAAATTAAATTTGCAGAAATGGTAAAAGGCGTTCCTGCTAAAGGGGTAAACGTATTTAACCGTGTTGTTCCGCCGAAAAGTACATTAGTAAGCGATGAAGACGGCAAATTTATCTTTCCAAACAACGGTTCATACGTTATTTTCTTAGTTTCTCCAGGAAATAAAGAAATCGAAGCTGAAATTGCCTATGGATGGTTTGAAAAAAAGCGTAAGAAGGACTGTTAACTGAATAACTTTTAACGATGGTACAAAAAAGAACTTTGCAGCAGCATGCAAAGTTCTTTTTTATAGTTTGCATTTTTTCTTTCGATTATGGATAGAACCAAAGAGAAGTAAACACGCTTAACATCTCACGTTAATATCTAACTTCAAATTATCTTAAGCTTCAATTCATACTGGCTTCATATAAATTAATCATACTGAATGTATGAATAATTTATATGAGGTGGAGCAATGTTAAACAAGTTTTTTAAACTATTTACACAAAAAAACGAGATATCTAAAAATCAAGAAATAGAATTACACGAAGAGAACGATTTTGATGAAGTTTGTGATGAGTATTTTATTATAGATGAGTATTAAAAAAACTATAAAGCGCTGCAAAACTTAAAGGATTGATTAAGTATATCCGTGTATCGAGTAAAGGTATACTTTTATGGACCATTAATGTGTATAAATTGCTTTTTAAATGAAACATTGTGTAAAAAATGGGCATCCTAAAAGCAAAAGGAGGGGATAGAATGAGCAAAGAACCAAACGATGAAACAAGTGAAGGACTGAATCAGCTTTTTGAAATCATCAATGCAAAAGGCGACGAGGGCGAACTTAGAGAAATTGTAAGCAGGAGCAGTGAAAAGAATAATTATAAAAATCATGAGGATCAATCGTAAAAAGAAAATAAAAAACCTCTTCATGAAAATCATGAAGAGGTCAGATGAAATAGTATTACACCCATTCCATCCGGCAGAGTTTTAAAGTGTTTTAAACTCTTGATGCGACTGGTTTTATGGAACTGATGGGATTCGAACCCACGACCCCTTGTCTGCCAGACAAGTATTCTCCCACTGAACTACAGTCCCGCTTACGTAGAGTCTTTATTGCCTGTTGACTCTACTATATTTTAATACGTATGACGCACGTTCGCAATAGTTATTTTCAGTGTTTTCTAATTTCTTCATATGAATATTAACTTCTAAAAAAATCATTTACTTCTTGTTTGTACGTATTAAAAAAACTTGGAATTTGGCTTGGTTCCAATCCTTTTTCAGCGTATTTGCTGATGGACTCGTAGTACCATTTCTGTTTTTCGAATCCTCTTTTAAAACTATTCCAAATTGTATCTCCTTGCTGATCGTAGCTTTCTTTTAAAGACCGTAAATTGTCTAATTTATCTGCTACAATTAAAGATTTCACTTCAAGAGAACCAGTTTTCACAATTTGAATTGTATGCTGTTTACGTTCTTCCCAGCTTTTGGATTTGTCTTCTGTATGAGCTTCAACAATCTCCGCTACCTCTAAGCCAAATCTTTGTACAATTTCTTCGAGTGTTACACTTGTATCTTCTACAGCATCATGCAGATAAGCTGCTGCAATTACTTCTTCACTAAAACCCGCTTTTTCTAAAATATTACCTACGTTAATAGGGTGAACAATATAAGGTTTATCAGACAGCTTACGCACTTGGCCGGTATGAGCATGTTCTGCATACCTACGTGCTTCTTTTATTAAAGACATCATATTCCTCCATTTTTTATACAGTATATATTCATATTATTAGTATAAACGAATATAGCTCTCCTAACGTTATGAAATTGCACAAATTCATTTCTTATAATTCTTATAATTATAATAAGGTAAGGCTACCAAAAGCCCTTCTTATTGTACGGTTTTTTATAAAGCCTAATATCTATTTAATAGGCCTGTATCAGTTGCCATTTCCTTTTTTATTCATAGTTTGTATGAAGGAGTGATAGCAATGCAAAACCGTAATAATCAAAATATTAAGGTCATTGATGTTTCTCATCACAACGGAACAATTGATTGGGCAAAAGTGGCGTCGGATGGGGTAAAAGGCGCGTATATTAAATTAACAGAAGGCACAACCTTCTTAGATAAAAAATCATATGATAATTATATAGGAGCAAAAAATGCAGGTCTACGTGTAGGCTTTTATCACTTTGCTCATGCTGATAATGATCCTATTGCAGAAGTTAATTTCTTTTTAAATAAATTAGGCAGCATGAAGGTTGATTTGCCTCATTGCTTAGATTTGGAAGAAAATAAAGGGAAAACAAAAGCGCAGGTCACAGCCTTTGCAGTTAGATGGATGGAATATATTGAAAGGAAAACAAGCATTACGCCTATTCTTTACACCGGGTATAGTTTTATTAAATCCAATTTTACAAGCGCCGTGGCAAGATATCCGCTATGGATAGCTCGTTACAGTGGAAGTAACCGTTCCAAGGGATTTACTAATCCAGGTGATACGGCCATTTGGGATAGATGGTCTATGTTTCAATATACAGATCAAGGTAAAGTAAACGGGATTAAAGGCAATGTTGATATCAATGAAATGGATCTGGATTTCTTTAATAGTATTAACACAGGCGTGACGGTGGTGAAAAATAATCAGTCATCAGCACAATTGCAGCAAGGTGATAGCGGACTAGCTGTAAAAGAACTGCAGCAAAACTTAACTAAATTAGGATTTGAGCTTTCCCAGCAAGGAACCGATGGCCAATACGGAAATGAAACCGTTGCAGCTGTTAAAGCTTTTCAAGAGAAGTATGGATTAACGTCAACTGGAAAAGCTGATGAAAAAACCTTAGCTAAAATGATGGAATTGCTTAAAGGTGTAAGCAATCCTATAGAAGAAGCATTACCTAAGGTTACTTCACTGGGAGATAAATATTCTTTCCAAGTAAAAACGAAGAAGGATATTGGGGTTTACAAGTATGCCAATGTAACAAAAAATTTTAGAACTATAAAAAAAGATACGGTATTTAGCGTATATGGCTATACGTATGCAGCATGGGCTGTTCCGGGTGGATTTGTGCAAATGAAGGACGTGGAACCTATTCCCGTTACAATTAAAACAGGTGGATTAAGTAAAGACATGGAAACGGAGTTCCGTGCTTTCTTAAAAAATGAAGGAATTGACAGTGAATTAAATGTACATGCAATAGGTAATCCGTCAGCCGAACTCACAGTAGCTGGACTTGATTTCGTAAAAGTTAAGCAGTTTTTAGATAAAAAAGGTTGGTACTACAAGCAATAAAACCCTGCTCCGAAGAGCGGGGTTTTGGTTTGGGATTTTATAAAATAAGAATAGCAAACATTAATTAAGTAATTAAAATATGTTCTAAATAACAAAGTAGGTGGTAACAAAAAAGGTTCTATGTATAGTTCACCTCTAACAGTCATATTTTTAGTCAACAGTTCATGGAGGGTGAATGAATATGAAAAATACGCAGATTCGAATTGAAACACTGTCCTATCACTACGAAAACATTATGGTAAACGATGAAGTAGAGCGTGCGATAAAAAGTATTGAAGTGACGTATCGAGCATATAAACATAACCACGTTTTAAACGGACATGTAGTACTTTCAGGAGAAGAGATTTATGACCTTCAGCAGCTGACTCACGCAGTGGCTGGAAAAATAAAAGCAGAATTAGAAACTGCATAAAAAACCGCCTTTCTTTAAATCTCAAACCAAGATTAAAGAAAGGCGGTTTTTTATATTAATTAAACTGCAAAAAGAAGAAATTAAAGTATGTTCTAAATAAAATATATAAATAAAAAACATAGCATCTAAGAGAATTCCCTAAGCCATACGCATTACCTTTGCATTGTGAACTTTGTCTCTTTTATCACTACTTTTCTTTTACTATGTGTAAGCAACACGCCGCATAACGTAATGATGCTTCCAGCAATGGAAGCTGCACTCGGGATATCTTTTAAAAGCAGCCACGCTAAGAAAAAGGACAGCGCAGGAGTTAAGTAAAGAGAGATGGCAGCCTCAGCAGAACCTATACGCGATGTCAGATAAGCGAGTACCATATAGGGAATAACGGTTGGAAATAATCCTAAATATATCACGCTTATTGCTGATCTGACAGAGATATACGCAAGTTCCGTTTCTAACCCAGGTAAAAAAACAAGCATAGAAATTGTAGCTCCCCAAATACTGTACGTCACAAAAGAAAGGAAACCATATTTTTTTAATAAATTTTTTTGACATACTATATAGACGCTTTCTGCAAGGGCAGCTAGCAGAACCAGTAAGATTCCATTAACTGAGTGTACAAAATTCTCTTTGCTGAAGGTTAAAAGTACAATACCCGCAAGGCTTACTGCAGATCCAATCCATTTTCTTTTTCCGAACTCCTCCTGAAAAAGAAAAATAGCTAAAAGCGAAGAAAAAATAGGAGTAGTCGAGATCAGTAAACTCGCAATACCCGCACTTACCGTTTTTTCTCCAATGTTTAAGGCCGTGTGATAGACGGTAAACCCTAAAAAACCGAGCGCTAAAAGAAAGTGGAATATCTTTTATATCAGGCAAGGACATGCGTGTGGCTATTGCAATAACTAACAGCACTACAGAAGCAATACTTAACCGAACAAAAGCGAGGTGCTGAGGAGAAAACGATTCCAGCCCTATTTGAATAACTGGAAATGCTGAAGCCCATAAGCTAATCATCAGTATATGTAAGAACACCAGACTAAACGTTAATTTCATACCTATTCATCTCCATTTTTCATTTTGAATCCAACCAGTATCTATTGTGGTTCCCATGTTAATAAACATTTGATAAAATGTCTTCAACCAGTTTGAAAGCAATTAACCCAACCACTTTAAAAACAGGAGTACGTGTATGAATCAGGAGAGCAGTTCGAGTTATCCAAAATACAAGCAAATCATTGATTTTATGAAAGAGAAAATTGCGCGTGGAGAATGGCCGATTGGAAGTAAAATCCCTAGTCAGCGAAAGCTGGCTGCTATGTTTGATGTTAACCGAAGTACGGTCATCACCGCATTAGAGGAATTAACAGCGGACGGTTTAATTGAAGGTAAGATGGGAAAGGGAACCATCGTTATAAATAATACGTGGACACTTTTGGCTACAACTCCGCCCGATTGGGATGTTCATGTGAAATCAGGCATGCATCATCCGAGTCAAGCAATGGTACAAGATATTAATGAATCCGAATTTAACTCAAACCTTATTCAATTAAGCAAAGGAGAGCTTTCACCTGACATATTTCCTAAAAACAAAATGAAATACGCCGTAGAAAAAGTAGCAGAAAATATGGAGGTTCTAGGATACGAAGAACCAAAGGGGTATTTTCCTTTACGAAAAGAATTAAGTGCATATATGAAAACAATAGGGATTGAATCTTCTCCAGATTCTATTTTAATTGTTTCCGGCGCTCTTCAAGCTCTTCAGCTTATTTCAATTGGACTGCTGCAAAGAAACTCTTCGGTTTTGCTCGAAAAACCTTCTTATCTATATTCCTTACATGTATTTCAATCAGCCGGAATGAAACTCAAAGGCCTTGCTATGGATGAGGAAGGAATAAAAGTAACAGCTATAAAACGCGCCGACCCTCAAGAAGGGCAAGCTATTTTATATACAAATCCATGTTTCCATAACCCAACGGGAACATTAATGTCACAAAATAGGCGTTACGATTTGTTGAAAGAATGTGAGGAACATCAGCTTCCTATTATTGAAGATGATTTATACCGCGAATTATGGCTAGATAAACAGCCTCCGCTGCCATTAAAAGCTTTAGATAAAAATGGACACGTGTTATATGTTAGCAGTCTTTCTAAAACACTAAGCCCGGGATTACGGATCGGATGGATAGTCGGCTCAGAACCAGTCATTGAGCGTTTGGCGGATATTAAAATGCAAACAGATTATGGATCTAGCTCATTATCTCAAAGAGTAGCAGCAGAATGGTTTAAAAATGGCTTATATCAACAGCATATGGAAACTGTACGAACGGAATTGCGAACAAGAAGAAAAGTGATGCTGAATGCTTTGGAAACATACGCAGGAGATATAGCAACATGGACGAATCCTGAAGGAGGCTTTTTTATATGGGTGCATATTCAACCTTCTATTTCAATGAAATCTTTATACTCTCGTGCTTTAAAAAGAGGGATATTGCTTAACTCTGGAAGTATTTATGCACAAGAAACCGGCAGTTATCTTCGGCTTTCTTACGCCTATGCCTCTTTACCAGATATCGATAGAAGCATTGAAATTCTTGCTGAACTGATTCGGGAATTGCAAGTATAGTAAAAAAAGGAATAGTGGATTACCCACTATTCCTTTTTATTTGTATCAAACTATTCTTCTTATAAAAAACATCAAGTAACAACTGACTATATATTACCATCTATAAATACGTGTTATTTTTTATGGAAAAAATAAGTTAATAAAACTTTTAATTGACTTTCTGTACGTTTTACATGTAAATCGTGAATGGTTTTAACTACGTAATCATTATCAAACATTTCCAACACCTCAATTATTGTTAAGTTTCCTGTTCGTTATAGTTTATGAAATCATCAGACGCATATCATCGGCCATCAGCTGTAACTTTACGGTTTATCTTTTACAACTAAAGGCTGAAACGTACGCTCATGATTGAACGCACGAATAACAGGATATGCAAAAAAAATGAAAAGTGTGCACGTTTTGTTTTAAAAAAGCTATATCTTTTAAAAAAGAAAATTGTCACACACGTTTATGAATATGTATCTACTAAGTAAGAAGACTTTTTTAGTTGGTGGGATTGAAGGTGAAAAAGATGGATGAATTATTTAAAGATCTTGATGTGTACAGAACGCAAGAAGAAATGAAGCAGTATTTTGAACATACGCAGCAAATGATTCATCAAAACAAAGAGTATATAAAATTAGCCAGACTTAAAAAAGGGCGTTTCAAAAAGTTTTTTGAAGAGTTTTATCCGCTTTATTGCTTCAGCCAATCTTCTTATTGTCCGAGGAATTCAAAATTGAAGCTTATTATTGGAAGTCAAGGATACGACGGATTAATTATTCAGCCGGATGGTACTGAAAAACGAATTGAAATTACTTCTTACAAAGATGGGAAACTGGAATTTGAAGATGCACAGAGGGTCAATTCAGGAAATTTTGCTCTACCCCGTATCCAGACGGAAGGTTCTGTGGAAGAGTATATAGAAAAAGTGCTAGAGAACATTCAAAAAAAGAGCAAAAAAGATTACAGTGGCGCATCCATTTTATTTGTTGTACACACGTTTCATTATTTTGAAGCCTATGGAAAAAGTTCAGCTGCCTTTATTCGTACCTTAAAAAAAGAAATGAAGAATACAGATTTTCGAGCGGATGAAATTTATTTATTGGAATTAAATCAGCCAGAAAGTGAAAGTGTTAAGCAAAACATTCATTTCATTAAATAAGAAGACACGCTGTAGATGTTGAGGTGTGTCTTCTTTTCTGATAATAGAACTTAATGCAGGTGGATAATTTTGAAAATTACAACAATTAAGTGCTATAATTCAAGTATGAATATGCATTCAGAGGAGGAAAACCAATGGATTTAGCTTATAGAGAGAAAGCGTACGAATATGCCAAAAGATTCGAATCTAGCTATGACGATTATGATGAACGCTATAAGGTGCACAATAATCCGACGGTATGGCGATTTATGCCGCTGTCTGATTTTCAAGATTTACTAGAAACCAATGCGCTTTTTTTCGCAAAACCTGATGCATTTTCAGACCCCCTTGAAGGATGCTCTTCGATGTGGAACATAGAAGAGTTAAGAAAAAAAGGCGAACGTCATAACCGTACCTGTAGAACCTATATAAGAAAAATCCATGAATTTTCTGCTGTTTCATCCTGGCATATCAATGATTACGAAGCCGCTGGAATGTGGGATCTATATTTAAAAGGGAATGATGGCGTAGCTATTAAAACCACCTATGAAAATTTATTATGCAGTATTAAAGATTTACGCTATAAAATCTTCTCTGGAAAAGTGCAGTACATAGACTTCCAAAAAGAAATGATCAGTCACTCTGTATATGACACGTTATTTTACAAGCGCAAATCCTATCAGCATGAAAATGAATTGAGGCTTGTTATTGTAGCAAGTCGTATACACGCTTGGAAGCTGCAAAAGCTATTCGAAATTCAAGGTATTTCCGCAAATCAATGGCAAAAACGAATGGATATCCTCGAAAAAAGATCGTATGAGTTTTCTCACGAGCATGGTAACCTCCTTACATGTAATTTACATCAGCTTATCAACGATATTTACGTATCGCCAAGAAGCGCTCAAAGCTGTGTAGATGAGGTAAAAGCTCTTACTAAGAAACACGGTCTCGCTTATAAAAAGGTTATTCAGTCTGACTTGTATAAGGACTATATTTACTAAATGCTAGCGAAGTACACAAAGGCTTAATCAAAACATGATTAAGCTTTTTGTGTTACACGTTTTATATTTCCATACATTTCCTCATATAAAATAAAACAAACCTCCAAAGCCTATATATACATATTAGACGAATCAGGAGTACAGTATGGTTAAAAAAATGCTGTTTATTTTAGTATGCGGGCTTTGTTTGTGTTTGTTTTTTCAATGGGACGTAAAAAAAGGCTATAACGCTTATGTTCGCGTACATCCGCTTATCGAAACGCCTGTTTACCAAGGCGAGATAGCGCTGTATGCACAAGGAAGTAGTTTATATCCTGCTTTATTTGAGGATATTAAAGAAGCAAAAAAGTACGTGTACATTCAATTTTTTATTATTCGAGCGGACAACATCAGCATGAAGCTATTTGAGCTATTGAAAGAGAAAGCAGCTGAAGGGGTAAAAGTTAAACTTTCTGTAGATCGTTTTGGAGGAAACGATCTCTCCCGAACACTCATAGATGACCTTAAGAAAAATGGAGTTGAGTTTACCTTTAGTCGAAAAGCAAGCAGGCAGCACTTTTTTTATAGCATTAATCATCGAAATCATCGAAAGTTTGTCGTAGTAGATGGTCAAGAAGCCTATCTCGGAGGTTTTAATATAGGAGAAGAATACTTAGGGAAGCATAAAAAATTGGGCTATTGGCGTGATTACCACTTGCGAATTAAAGGAGAAGGTATTTTTGAAATTGAAAAGCAATTTTTGAAAGATTGGGAAGAAGACACGGGACAACATATATCTGCTCAGCGAGTTCCTATCGCTCGCTCTCACGGAGCAAACTATCAGCTATTGTTTTCAACTGGAGAAGAACTTGAGCAAAAGATGATTGATCTAATCAACCGTGCCAAAGTAAAGCTTACCATTGCTACCCCTTATTTTATTCCAAGTGAACATTTAATGAATGCACTTATTTCAGCAAAAGAAAAAGGCGTTTTAATCGATATTATACTTCCGGACAATACCGATGCGTGGTTCACTAAACCGCCTAGTTACCCTAAAACAGAGCAACTATTAAACAAAGGTATTCGAATTTTCTTATATAAAAAGGGGTTTTTTCACGGAAAAGTAATGGTCATCGATCATACGATTGCCAATATTAGCACAGCCAACTGGGATCCCCGAAGTTTTTATTTAAATGATGAAGCGAGCTGTCTTATTTATGATCGCGAGATGATTGCACACATAGAACGAGAAATTAATGAAGATAAAACAAACAGCCGCAGATTAACCAAAACAGTAATAGATGAAATCCCTAAATGGGAACGTTCTCTAAAAAAAACACCGGAATGGATTTATTATTATTTTTGAAAAAATACCCAAATCAAGTTTTAATTATTTTTCCCCGGGTATATATTCTATGTAAGGCCAATACAGGAAAGGAGAGACTGTACACATGCATTGTTTTACAGCGACTTCAAGAAACGTATTGAGCACCTTAGAAGGAAGATTTGCTTTAATTACAAAAGGAACATTGGTAAACAATCGTTATACTAAGTGCTAGGCTGTCTAATTCAGACAGAATACTCGACTATTCTATTCAAACATAACATTCAGTATAAAAAAGAAGATGCGTGCTAAGCGCATCTTCTTTTTTGTTGACTCTATTTTCTCTCTCTTTTGTACTTCGTCTTATTTTTACGCATAAAATATAAAAAGGAGGGGGTTATGCTGTTTGATTATGAACGGGAGTTAACGATTGACCGAAAAGATGCTACTCAAAAGACTGCAGTCACTAATGCTGAGACTTATAAAAAAATAGACTGGGAACAAGTGAAATCAGAACAAAATCTTGCGGATGACCAAGCCCTTGTACGCGTACCTTTTCCGCTGATTTTCAAAAAAAATCAGCTGTATCCTGTATGGGATTTAAGAAAGTACGCTTTTTTATTTGAACAATCTACACCTGCTACTGTCCACCCTAAACTGTGGGAACAAGGAAAATTAAATGTACAAGCCGGTTTATATCAAGTAACTGAAAACATCTTTCAAGTAAGAGGCTTTGATATGGCTAATATTACATTTGTTAAAGGGAAAACGGGGTGGATTGTTATTGATTGCTTAACATCCAAAGAAACGGCAGAAAAAGCGCTTGAACTAGTAAACCAGCAGTGCGGTAAGCGTCCTGTTAGAGCTGTTATCTTCTCTCATTCGCATATAGATCATTACGGCGGAGTTCTAGGGATATTACCTGACTCAACACAAAATAAAACTAGTAAAGTTTATGCTCCTGCTGGATTTATGGATGCGGTTATTGATGAAAACGTCACGGCGGCAACAGCAATGACACGAAGAAGTCAATACATGTACGGTATTCGACTGCGACGCGATGAAAAAGGCCTAATTGACAACGGCATCGGAAAAGAAATTTCATTTGGAACAATCACGCTTATTAAAGGAATAGAAGAAATTCATCCTTCCGAACATCATTCTTATGTAAGTAAGAAAATTGACGGCGCCTCATTTCAGTTTCAGCTTACGCCAGGGACGGAGGCGCCTGCTGAAATGAACATCTATATTCCTAGTGAAAAGGCTCTTTGTATTGCAGAAAACTGTACGGCCACTCAGCACAACCTCTATACCCTTAGAGGAGCAAAAGTAAGAGACGCAGCAGCGTGGGCAAGGTACTTGCAGCAAGCAATCGATTTATTTGGCCAAGAACTAACAACTGTATTTGGGGTACATAATTGGCCAAGGTTCGGAAACGAGTCGTGTATTACCTATATCGAAAATCAACGAGATGTTTATCAATATATTCATGACCAAACATTAAGGCTGGTGAATCAAGGTTATACCATCGACCACGTCGGTCGAATGATGAAGCTACCGGAAACCCTATCTCACGAGTGGTATACAAACGGCTTTTATGGAACGGTTAACCATAACGCAAAAGCGGTTTATCAGCGCTATATGGGCTGGTATAACAGCAATCCTGTAGATTTAAATAAACTGTTTCCTGAAGAGTCAGCTAAGAAATATGTAGAGTATATGGGCGGAGCGGACAACATTGTCCAAAAAGCACAGCGCTGTTTTCAACAAGGCGACTATCAATGGGTAGCTGAAGTGACCAAACAAGTTATTTACGCTGATCCTCACCATGTAAAGGCAAAACTTTTATGCGCAGACGCGCTTGAACAATTAGGGTATATAGCTGAATCTGGTCCTTGGCGAAATGAATATTTAACAGGAGCCAAAGAACTTCGTTTAGGTAATATACCGCTGCCAGTCAACATTATTACAAAAGAAGTATGGGATACACTTCCTTTGAAAAATATTTTAGAACTATTTAGCATTCGCGTAGATGGATTAAAGGCGGGCGCATGTAACTATCGTATATTGTTTGTGATACCCGATCGTAATGAAGTAGCTCTCACAGAACTTAAGCATGGAATCTTTAGGTATCTTGGAGATACGCGAAAGAAAGCTGAGGTGACGGTAACGATGTGGCAAGATACCTTATACCGGCTAACAACTACAAATGATCACTCTTATAGCTCGGTCATATTTGTTCAAGGAGATAAATCAAAATGGGATTTCTTTTTGTCTTGTCAGGATTCTATTGATCCAAACTTTAATATTGTGACACCTGTTTCTAAAAAATAGAGTACCTGATTACAGCTCAGAAAGCACATCGTTGACTTTTTGTTCAAAACAGCTGTCGCATGTGAAGATTTCTTTTTCTTGAAAAGATGTTAGCCTTTCTCCGCAGATGGAACAGCATTCTATATAGTGATTGTTTCGCTCTTGTTCTTTTCTTTCATGTAACATAGCACTTTCCTCCTTTTCAGTATAAATAGTTTGTCTTATTTCTTTAAGTATATACTAATATCAGCCTATGCAGGGAATATAAGGCGTGCTAATGCAGAATATTTATAAAATAAAAGCGTTGTAAAACCGTCGAAATTGGCACAGGAATTGCATATTAAATCATTGAGAAATTTCAATGATTAATATGGGGTGAACAGAATGTCCATTACAAAAACAGCTAGTGAATTAAAAAAAGAACAGCAGCAAGAACAGGAATCACTTAATTTATTTTTATCTACTCAAACTGTTATTCAAGAAGCGCTTCAAAAACTAGGGTATGGTGAAGAAATGTATCATTTGTTGAAAGAACCGCTGCGCATGATGACGGTTCGTATTCCAGTTAAAATGGATAACGGATCGGTAAAAGTATTTACGGGCTACCGCTCTCAGCATAATGATGCTGTAGGGCCTACTAAAGGAGGCGTACGCTTTCATCCTGAAGTAAATGAAGAAGAAGTGAAGGCATTATCCATTTGGATGAGTTTAAAATGCGGGATTGTCGACCTTCCGTACGGCGGAGGTAAAGGCGGAATTGTATGTGACCCAAGAAACATGTCGTTTGGTGAACTAGAGCGACTCAGCCGCGGCTATGTAAGAGCCATCAGTCAAATAGTTGGGCCTACTAAAGATATTCCTGCACCGGATGTCTATACAAATTCTCAAATCATGGCGTGGATGATGGACGAATATAGCCGACTGCGTGAGTTCGATTCTCCTGGTTTTATTACCGGAAAACCTATCGTACTCGGAGGATCTCAAGGACGCGAAACTGCAACGGCTAAAGGAGTAACCATTTGTATAGAAGAAGCTGTTAAAAAGAAAAACCTTAACTTGCAAGAAGCACGGATTATTATTCAAGGCTTCGGAAATGCCGGCAGTTTTCTTGCTAAGTTCATGCATGACGCAGGAGCAAAAGTAATTGGCATTTCAGACGCGTACGGAGCTCTTTATGATCCGCTTGGTCTTGATATTGATTACCTGCTTGATCGACGCGACAGTTTTGGTACCGTAACGAATTTATTTACCAATGTGATGACAAACGAAGAACTATTAGAAAAAGAATGTGATATTTTAGTACCCGCAGCCATTTCGAATCAAATTACGGTTCGTAACGCTCATCGCATTAAAGCTTCTATTGTAGTCGAAGCAGCGAACGGACCGACTACACTTGAGGCTACGCGCATTTTAGACGAAAAAGGCGTGCTTTTAGTGCCAGATATTTTAGCGAGTGCTGGAGGCGTAACGGTTTCATACTTCGAATGGGTGCAAAATAATCAAGGCTACTACTGGTCTGAAGAGGAAGTAGCTTACAAATTACGCAAGGTAATGGTGGATTCATTTGAAACGATCTATCAAATCGCTCAAGAAAATGACGTAGACATGAGACTTGCTGCTTACATGGCAGGAATCAAAAAATCAGCTGAAGCTTCTCGTTTCCGCGGCTGGGTATAAGATAAAAAAACGATTTGGACTACATGTTCCAAATCGTTTTTTATCTACCAGAACTGCCAAATAATTAAAAGAAAACCTGCTAAAAAAACAAACATGCATAAAAAATTGGCATATTTATTTATCGCAACCCGAATGATGGCAAAACAATTGACAGTGAGAATGATTTTCAATTATTCTATATATAAGATATATACATACCTATACTAATAAATTGAATGTAAAAAAGGAGACAGAAAGCATGAGTGTATTAGATATTATTAAAGCCAGAAGAACGATTGGGGCTATGCAAGACAAAGACGTATCAGAAAATGCTATCAACCTTATGTTAGAAGCAGGCACTTGGGCTCCTAACCATAAAAAGACAGAGCCTTGGAAATTCCGAGTGTTTACAGGGGATTCACGCGTTCGTTTAGGAGACGAAATGGAACGTATTATGAAGCAAAAAACTGCTCACTTAAGTGAAGAAGAAGCGTTGAAAAAAACAACAAAAGCAAAAAAAGGACCGCTTCGTGCTCCTGTCATTATCGCTGTAGCAGTAAGTCCTTCAGGAAAAGTGCCTGAAATTGAAGAAATCTCTGCCGTAGCGGCAAGCATACAAAATATGCTATTAGTAGCGGAAGAACAAGGTTTGGCTACAATTTGGAGAACGGGTGACATTGTCTATCAGTCAGAACTGAATGACTTTTTATCTCTAGAAGAAGACGACAAGCTCCTAGGCTTAATTTACGTCGGACATCCTAATAAAGAAGCTTCATCAAAACGTATTCCGTATCAAGATAAAACAATTTGGTATCGTTAAAAGGTTATTTCTGTGTTTCTATAAATAAAAGGCAGCAGCTCATAAGTTGAGCTGCTGCCTTTTTTATTGTTTTTGAAAGTGGCATAAAGAAATTTAATGCCAACATGCAGCGGCATCAATTTGCACTTTTATGGGTTTACCTGCAGCAGTTCTTTTTAGTATCTTATCGCGAACTTCCCTGGTTTCCGTAAATACTAGTCAGAACAAAAAAGGAGTTGTCTGTGTTCAGTCTTCTTTGCGAAGACCAAAATAATAAGTACACGCCAAACCGAAGATAATGGGCGGCAAAAGAAAGACGATCATTTAACGGTCACCTTCCTTTCGGATGATTGAACGTCTACTTTCTGCGTTGGGGTAGCAGTGTTGACAAAGAAGATGCCTTTTAACTTTGAGTATTCCATCAATACTAATAGCAAACTCATCGCAAGAAGCGGAACACACACCACTTTGGCAGGAATGTTGAAACAATAGTTAAGGACGGTGATGTTGGCAATAATGGGGAGAAAAATAATGTTCCCTAGTGTCGCGGTACGCGGTATCACCAATAACAACGCAGCTAATAATTCGCCAGTGGCAATAAAATAGTTGTAGAAATCAGAATACCCAAAGAAATACCACGCCAGTTTCATCGCAGAATCTTTTGTTGAATCAAACACGAAATCGCCTGTTATAAATTGTCCTGGGTAGATTTTGGCCATTCCATAAATAAGAAATGTAATAGCCATGGTCCACCTTAGGGTCGCAAGAATACTTAAACGAAATTTCTCTTTTGTTGATAAACGCATTGTTTTCCTCCATTTGTATGCTTAGTCCAAAAATCGCATTTTGGCTTCAGGGGTTGGCAACATACATGACGTTTGTTTTCCAAACCACTTATACCGATTACGTGCAATAAAACGATAGAACAGGTTTCGAATGAACGCGGGAACCACTTGGAAACACGCCATTAGTTGAATGGGTCCTCGAAGCTGGCGGACAATATGTAGGATAGCCGTAGACTCTGTGTAAAGATTCCCGTTCATAAGAAGAATGACCGAGTGAAGTGGTGGGTGCTCATAGTTATGCTTACGCAGCAAGGTTCCCGCAGTATCAGATTGAAGCGACACAAAACGAAATAGAGCACGTGAATCTCGTTTGATAACAAACTGTACCCATCCGTTGCAAAGATTGCAAACACCATCAAATAGAATAATAGGATGGTGTAATGGATTTGGCGGCATGACGTTCCTCTCCTTCCTTTTTTTATGAATATTTACTAAAATAAGTATAATTGTTTACGTGTGGGACTACAAGACGTAAGGGTAAAAGTGGAAATGTTTTATGTGAGTTCAAGTGAATTTAAGCAAGAAAACAGAGTCAAATACAACACTGTTTTTGTTTGAATTTGAATGTAGCAGCTTATCTCATAAACTTCTACTTTTCTGTGTTTCTTATAAATAACTAAAAACAATTGCTGCTTAATTTCTTGGAACAGGGGAGAGGTAATAATAAATATCATATTCTTTATCAATATGAGGGACTGCTTCAGTATCGGTACGGGTTTCAATTGCCATATTTGATTTTGTTGGGGTACCGGCATAAAAATCGTACTTTACACCTTTTGGAGTCGTTATTTCACTAGTGATATCTGTATTTCCCTTTGATTGTTTAATAATAGCTGGATTCCCATTAAAATACCAACGGATTTTTTGATCCTTTTGAGTTAATGTAGCTGTTCCTATACCTACATTCGATTTTTCTTTAATTGTATAGATAACAATCTTTTCGTTATCTACATATTTGCTTTCACCGATAATATCTTGTATTCCTGTAGACTCTTTTTTTGCATTTTCAAAGGCTTCATCTTCACTAGAATAGAATTCCACGTCTTTTTTACTGTTTACGTTCGTTGCTGAACAAGCCGTTAGTATACTGGCTGACAGTAGAGATGCGAGTAATGCAGAATATAACTTTTTCATACAAACCCCCGTTTTATTAATTCCTTTAATTTTAATCTTAATATAAATAGTTAAAATAATCCATTTATGTGATATAGTTGTTCAGTATGTAAAAGTTAAACAACAAAGAAATGGAGTTTCACAATGAAGAATTCAAGGAAGATAGCAGCAGGAGCAGCTGTTCTAACTGTTGCTTTTAGTTTAATGGGATGTACCTCAAAAGAATCAATTAGCAAAAATACAAAACAAGAAGAAGCCCAAAAAGAAATAAAAATAGAGTTAACGTTTCTCCAAAATGAATGTGATCGTCTTATTAATAAAGATGAGGACATAGAAAAAACGTTTCAAAGTTATAAAAATGATTTTAATTTGTTATCTACGTCCGTTAACAGTACTGCAAAGGTTAATAAAATGAATAATGACGAGTTAGAAATAAGTATCAATAACCTTGAAAAAGATGTTGATAAACTAAATGGAGAAGAGGCTTTAAAAGCTTATACGAAATACACTTCCCCTAAAACAATATATAAAGTGACAATGATGAAAAATATGCATTCGGTTATCGAGGCCACCAGAGGTTGGGATGACGGCAAGGATCTAGGTATATCATTCTTCTACGACCACCTCCATTCTTCTCAAGAAGATATTAATAGAGATATAAAACCTACAGTTAATGACATAACAAACGGACCAGTATACAAACTGCATATAATAAAAGATGAATTACAAAAGCATCGAGATGTTTTTAGTAAGGAACAGCTTGAAGAATTAGAAACAGCAATGAAAGGTTTTGATTATTCCTTGGATACTCAATTAAAAACCATCAGATCATATAAAAACATTGTTAACAATCCGTACACAAGTAATAATTATGACTATGAAGAAGAAGAGAAATATAACGGAGCCCGCACGTACCTTACTGATTTTGAATCGAATTTAGGTGTTGCTAAGCCTGAGTATTAAAAACGTATCCTTCCTATAAAGTTTTTGGAGTTTGAGGGGGATTAACAAAAAGTGCTTGGATATTTAAATATCCAAGCACTTTTTTGCATGAATTATTTTAACTAGAAAGATTAATTAGGTGGCAGATACCTAAAATTTACAAAAAAGTGTAATTATTATAAAATTTAGTTAGGTGTACGTTAAACAGAAGTAATTTCTATAGGGGGGATAGTATGAGTTTAAAAGAGAGAGCAACTAAAGAGTTTAAAGAAAGGGTAGATAGCGACGAAGAAATTAGAGAATCTATTTTAACTTACTATGAATGTGAAAGTGGATTTTCGGGACTTGTAGGTGTACCAAATGGAAATTCTGTACCTATTCGAGGTGTTTTAGCTTATACAGAAAAAAGCCTACTTTTTTACGGAGAAGTTTTCTCTAAGCTGCCTATTGTATTACATATCCTATTTAATAAAATCAGGGAAATAAAAACAGGAAAGCAAATCCTTACAATTTTCAAATCAACTTTTACGATGGTTGTTGTTCATGATGATCAAGAAGTTTTCTCTACACGGGGAAACAAGGAGGAATTTTCTAGGTTGGAGTCGTTTTTTGAAAATGTGAATGAAGAAGTATTTCTTGTTAAATAGGTAGTACCAAGATAAGCCTAGACTTAAAAATTAGGCTTATCTTGGTATGGCGTTCGCTAATAACGTACTTTTAAGAAAGGATTTGGTTGTGTATATAGAAAATACGTTAGACGTTAGGATGCTATTTCAGTTCAGAGAGAGGTGGTAAGTATGCGTAAAAGAGATAAAGGGTTTTGGATAGCTTACCTTGTGTTTGCAATTATTATGCTATTAATCTACAAATATATACCGGCTGAAAACGGGTTTCTCGTTATCGTTTTATTTCCTCTAATTTATTGGTTCATCTACGAATTTATATTAAGACCTAAGAAAAGAAGAAGCAATGGTTAAGGAGGGGCGATTTGCTTGTTTTGGAATTATCTTAACATGTCAACAGGACTTATAATAGCTTTAGCAAACATTTTTAATTCTGCATTCCAAGGAAGTATGCGTTGGATTATGGTTGGGTGTGGTTTGTTAATTTTTATATACAATTTAATAGTAACTTTTGATCAAAAACAAAATGAAGCGATTAATCAAAATACTGTAGGAATTGTATCTAGAAAAAGGCGTTAATTGTTTTAGAAGTTTAAAGTACTTAAATTTACTTTTTTTATAAGTGACGCAACGAAAATTCTGGAGTGAAAATTTTATAAGAAAGAGGGAAGTAATGGACGTTCAAAAGGTAGCAAATTTATTTTTGATTTTTGTCTTAATTGCAGCAGGCATTTCATTGGTAATTGGCTTTGTTGTTGCTGTGAGAAGTACAAACTATAAGAAGGGATATATAAGTACTTTTATATCCAGTGTGGTCTTTTTACTACTGATTGTGAGCTGGTATGATAAAGCATCTTCAAACGTTTTTATGGGGACAATACCTTGGATTTTAAATGTTATTGCCGTCATTATTGTGTTACCACTGTACGTGTTAGTTGCTCGCTTTATATTTAAAAAGGTGACAAAAGGACAAAAAGGAACAAATGAAAAAATTAGCGGTTAACTTACTTTTTTTATCGTTTTTCCTAATCTTCACGATTTTAAATAAATGAAGATACACAAAATAATTTTTTATCAATATCCTGTTAGAGAAGGTGATTGATATCATTTTCTGTAAAGGAGAGAACGTCTATGATTAAAGTTAATCAACAAATTGTGAAAATAAGCGATTTAAATAATAGTTCGTTAACAAAAGAAAAAGCAGACATTTTAAAACAAATGGATGCCTATAGGGAAGTGTATGAGTATGCTACATTTGACCAGCTTGATTTTGATGTATCTGTTAAATTACAAATTATTGAATCGTCTGTGTTGCTGCGCAAAAGCGGCGCTAGGTTTGCTACATTCGCCCGTTCTAGGTGCAACGAAAAGTATTGGAAACGAACCGATAACGGAGGGTTTCAGCTATTGCCTACCGTTTCTCCTCATCAGGCCATCGATGATATTTTTTACAACGGACACGAATACGCGTTTGAGTGCGCGACGGCTGTTATCATCATCTTTTACAAAGCTGTATTAAATAATATTGGAAAAGCAAATTTTAACAGGCTTTTTGCTGATCTTTACTTACACGATTGGCAATACGATGAAGATCTTGAGCTCCATGGTTATAAAGGATCTGACTACTTGCCCGGAGACTGTGCGTATTTTAAAAACCCTGATTATAACCCTGATACTCCCCAGTGGAAAGGTGAAAACACCATTGTATTAGATGAAACTCTATATTTTGGTCATGGAATTGGAATTACGACGCGGGAAAGAATTATTGAAGTGTTAAATTTAAAGAGAAAAGACAACGCAAAGCAATCAGCTTACCTGTCAGATGAAATTGTCAGACTTCACACCGCTCACCTCAGTTATTTGGCGGTTAGATACGAACCTGTTGTTTGGTATGACAGAAACAGCGCTATTATTTCCACTATTGGATCGATTACGTATGTAGCTTGAATGATCAAAGTTTTGATACTTTGGTCTTTTTTTGTAAAAAGGAAAGAATTACATGAAGGTAAATTTGAGAATTCAAAAGGATTTTATGTATAAAAGAAGAATCCATTTAATACGCAGGTCTTAAAACTAAAAGGAAAGGAGGAGATTACTATTAAAAATCGTGATAAAAGACGCAAGAGAAAACGCGGCGCATTAAAAGATTATCTGAAAAATAAGCTTGGTCAGCTAAAACCGAAGCCAAACAAAGGACCTGTCTCAAATTTAAAGTCTTCTGCTTAAAAAATCCCCCTAGTTTTTATATAGGGGGATTTTCTTTTGAATTTTCTTTTATTTTAAGGTTTAAATGTTATGAGTGGCATTTAAGGGGTAATTTGTGCACAATAGACATTGAATAGTTTATCTAATACGACAACGTAAGGAGAGATTAGACGATGGAAAACATGATTTTAAAACATATGGACGTTGTAAGAGGAATTACGATTAGTATCCTTGAAAAAACAACAGAAGAGGCAGCGGACATCACACCAAAAGGGTTCAATAACAATATTCGCTGGAATCTTGGACACATTGCCTTTATTCAAGAAAAGCTTGTGTTTGGCTTAGCTGGTGAACCGATGCAAACGCCAGAGAGTTATGAAAGCTTTTTTGGTGCCGGAACAAAACCTGCTGATTGGAACGAGGCTGCTCCATCTCTTGAAGAAATTGCGAATGTGTTGAAAGACCAAGCACGCCGTATTAAAGAGTTCATGCCGGGGCAGTTTGATAAGCAGTTAATCACACCTTTTACAAATAAAGCGGGTATCAACTTTACAACAGTTGGCGAAACGTTTTTATTCAGTTTCTATCACGAAGCGATGCATGTAGAAACGATTAAGCAAATTGGGAAAGCAGCAGCTGCACAATAAGGAAATAAAAAAGAATAAATCACATATTCTTTATAACTATTTTACATAGCGCCTATGCATATACTGATCTATACAGCGCATAAGATGTAACATGAGCTGCTTTTCCTAATGCAGTTCGCAAGGAGGTGACAACGTGAAATTTCTTTCAGGTTTAACGACTCTTCTTGTGATTTTAGGCGGTTTAAATTGGTTAGCTGTAGCATTAGGCGTGAATGTAGTAGAAGAGCTATTTGGCTCTTGGGATTGGTTAGTAACAACGATTTATTGGTTAGTTGGCCTGTCTGCTCTTTATCAAATTTTTGATAAGTTCTTCGGAACGGGAGCAAGTGTCAAAAGCAAAGCGCTATAATAAATATTATTTTTTATTATCTCTTTAGGGGGTTTGAATGTATATTCAAACCCCCTTTTTCATGGATAAAAGACGTGACATCTTTACAAAATACGGTAAAATAAGGTAATGACCAAAAAGTAGGAGGGATGAGATGGAGCTTTGGGGTGTAGTACCTATCTTAGTGTTTGGAGTTCTTTATATAGGAATCATTGCTGGTATGATAGCTGTTATTGTTATAGTGTTAAAGCGAATGAAAGAGAGAAATCAATATTTACGTGAAATACGGGATGAACTGAGAAATCAAAACAAGATAACTATAGCAGAAAATAAAGAATAGAAGAGGGTTTAATAGATGAATAAAAGTGTACTTCCTATCTTTTTTATCGTAAATCTTTTTTTTATTTACTGTTTATTATTTAATCAAGGATACATCTTTCAGCTAAAGAATCTACCTTACATATGGGCTATTTATTTACTTATTGGCACCCTTTTAGCTTTTTATTATATGCTGCGATACAAACAAAAAAGAGACGGACAGGTGCTGCTTTCAATCGGTATTTTAACTACAAGCATTAGTTCACTTGGTTGTTTGGGTTTCTTTTATTTCTTTTATCGTGCGATGGGTGGATAAGAAAGAGCACTAAAAGCAGAGACTTCAGTGAAAGTCTCTGCTTTTTATATGGAAATCTATTGTATAATAGAAAAAAAGAAATGGATGCAGGAGGAAAAATATGCGAATTGTTTCGCTTTGTCCAAGCAATACAGAACTAATAGCGTATTTAAAATGTGAGCATTTGCTCGTAGCAATTGATGATTATTCCGATTGGCCGCAGTCTATTCAGAGTCTGCCGCGTTTAGGTCCCGATTTATCTATTAATATGGATGCGGTGGAAGAAGCCAAGCCAGATTTAGTCCTAGCTTCACTAAGCGTTCCTGGAATGGAGCGAAATATTGAAGAACTTAAAAAACGAAAGATACCTTACGTCGTATATAATCCTAATTCGCTAGAAGATATCCGTCAAAATCTACAGGATTTAGGCCAGCGATTAAATATTGAAACAAAAGCAGCTGAACTGTTAGAGCGGTATGATCAGTTTCTTTCTACATATAAAGGAATGGCACGTCAAATCGAAAAAACCACTGTATACTGGGAATGGTGGCCAAAACCCGTTTTTACTCCTGGAAAAGCAAACTGGCTGACCGAAATTAGCGCGTTAGCGGGAGGAGAAAATATATTTGCTGATCACAAAGAAGCAAATGTACAGAGTGATTGGGAAGAAGTGCTCAAACGAAATCCACATCACGTGTGTTTGGCTTGGGTAGGCGTACAGACAAACAAAGTAAATCCAACGATTTTACACAAGAGACCGAACTGGTCTGACATGCCGGCCATAAAAGAACATCGTGTATATGTACTAGAAGAATGGCTGTATTGTCGTCCTTCACCCCGATTGCTGTTAGGGTTAAAAAAACTCGCGCCGCTTCTTCATCCAGATACGTTTCCTGCATTTGACGGTAAGGACCCTTTATTATAAGAAAAAGGAGCGATACATATGAAAGATATTGAACAAATAAAACATACCCTTCAACACCGCTATCCTTTTTTACTTGTTGATCGCATCTTAGAGCAAGAAGAAGGAAAGCTTGCTGTAGGAATCAAACAAGTAACAGCAAATGAACCTTTTTTTCAAGGTCACTTCCCGGACTACATGGTAATGCCTGGTGTACTTATTGTGGAGGCTCTTGCTCAGCTCGGCGGATTTGCCATGGCTACGGATGACCACCAAAAAGGAAGACTTGCTTTTTTAGCAGGAATAGATGAATGTCGCTTTAAGCGTCAAGTAAGGCCAGGAGATACACTGCGCTTAGAATTTGAGATCCTTAAGCAGCGCGGAAAGATTGTAAAAGGAAAAGGAAAAGCATTTGTAGGCAGCGAATTAGCTTGTGAAGCGGTCATTACCTTCGCTCTTGATGTATAATACAAACGCCTTTGTGAAAAAAGCAGCTGATGTTAGCAAGATGAAAACGACCGATGTAAAAAAGGAAATAATTCAGGATAAAGCGTAGCGAGAAAACCGCCTTATGTCGTAAAAGCGGTTTTTTATGAATACCTTTTTACCTTTTGATAAAAGAAGAAACGGGGTATAGAAGAAAAAAGGGAGAGGGGAGAATGCAGTGAGAACATTAACGGAAGTTGTTGTATTACTCACACTATTGGGTACGTATATAGGCATCTCACTACTTGTCTACAAACGGAAAAGAACGAATCCGTTTTTCTACAGCATTTACTTTTATTTAGCTACCAGCGTCATTTTGATTTGCTTGGTTATCTTTTGGCTTCAGCTTCGTTTTGGACTCACTGATAAGCAAGTAGGAGGATTGCTTATCAGTGTGGTGGCATTCTTTTTACTTATTTATGGTTTGTTAAAAACAAGACAAAAAGACAGGTAGCCGGTGCTATCTGTTTTTATTTATATTTATGTTATATATTTTTATCAATTGTAGTGTCAATTCAATACATCTCTTCATATAATAAAGATAACAGCTTTCTTTTGCAGGTTAGTTGACATCGCAGCTTATAACTCGCTATTCTTTTGATAATTCATTTTGTGAAAGGAAGTGGACGTATGGATGCATCCCGCATTATAGCTAAGTTAGAAAACCGGATGCCGACAATCCTTGGGATGGAGCAGTTCTCCCGCTTCGGCATTCTTGTTCCGCTTATTGAAAAACAAGGGGAACTACAAGTCTTATTTGAAGTAAGAGCGCTCGATTTACGTAGACAGCCCGGAGAAATTTGTTTTCCAGGAGGGCGTGTTGAAAAGACGGATGCAGATGAAAAAGAAACGGCTATCCGTGAAACCTCTGAAGAGTTAGGGATTACACCCCAATCTATTCAGCACGTACAAGCTTTAGATTATATTGTTTCTCAATTCGGAACAATCATTTATCCTTATGTAGGTTTCATTGATGAGTCGCTTGAACTTCGACCGAATCCTTCGGAAGTAGCAGAAGTATTTACCGTGCCTCTTTCTTTTTTTCAGCGTACCGAACCTGATATACACAATATTAATTTCAGAGTAGAACCCGAACATAATTTTCCTTATGACGCGATTATTGGTGGTGAAAATTATAATTGGCAAACAAGAGAGATGGAAGAACATTTTTATTACTATGAAGATCGAGTCATATGGGGACTGACAGCAAAAGTAATTTATCATTTAATACATGTATTAAATGATAAATAAAAAGCAGCGAATACGCATTCGCTGCTTTTTTATATTAAATAGACTGAATAGCTTCTGTGATAGGTGTATCACCTGAAACTAAATCAAAAGAACGTCCGAATGTATGATCTTCACTTAACGTTTCTACTACCACACGCGCGACATCTTCACGAGGAATGGATCCGCGCTCTTTGTTCTCACCGGCATCTACACGTCCTGTTCCTGGTTCGTTTAACAATCCGCCTGGACGAACAATTGTATATGTTAATCCGCTTGCTTCTAAGATTTTATCTGCATAATGTTTGGCTACATAGTAAGGAATTAGTGAAGTATTCCAGTTTTCACGGTGATGTGCTTGAAGGGCGCTTACCATCACAAATCGTTTAATTCCTAAATCTTCTGCAGCTTCCATCGCTTTTACTGCTCCATCTAAATCAATTAAAAGTGTCTTATCATGACCTGTGCTGCCGCCTGATCCTGCGCTAAAGATAACGGCGTCACAGCCTTTCATCACTTCCTTAATTTCATGCACAGTGCCTTCTAAGCTTGCAAAAGCCGTTTCTACACCTCTTGCTTCAAGCTCTTTTGCTTGTTCTTCTTTACGAACCATCGCACGTACAGTGTGCACATCACTTTCATTCAAAATGTTTACAATATGTTTGCCTACTTGACCATTCGCACCAATTACAAGAACTTTCATGTCTAAATTTGCTCCTTTCAAATCCAAATACTTATATATTATTGTTTCATATTCACCGTTTTCATTCAATGAATGAGCTCAAAATCCGGTGAATAAGGGGAAAGTAAGAAAATATATTAAAAAAATGAAAAACAAGAAATAAAAACTAATTTACAAACAAAAAAAGGAAAAAAATAGTTCATTAAACCCAGTGTCTGAACTGTTTAAATTTTGTAAATTTTTCTCAAACCCTTGGTAATACAACACTTCTTAAAAACAGTATCTCTTTTAACATTTCCCGATACAACCTATATAAACACATTTTGATAATTTTAAACTTTTACTTCGGAAAAATTTTTTGTTATTATGTTTTAGTCATTAAAATATTCACGAACGAAATATTTAGTCCGAGCGGACAAAGGAGAGGATAAAATGAACACATTACAATACTTAGTCGCAGAACGTGCAGAGATTTCTCCTCAACATGAAGCACTAGTTGAACATAATGAACGTTATACATTTAATGAATTTCATGAAAAAGTAAATCAATTGTCTCATTACTTCTTAGAGAAAGGAATTCAAAAAGGAGATCGTATTGGTATTTTAGCTCATACAAGCATTGCTTACCCAGTTGTTACAATGGGGATTTTACAAGTGGGAGCAGTCGTTGTTCCATTAAGTAAGAGCATGACACCTTATGAGCTTGATAGCATTATTACAAGCGGACAGTTAAAAGCGATTATCCACCACAATGAATTTACGTCTGTATTAGAAAAAGCGGAACAAACGGCTGGACTTAGCTTTACGTTAAAAATTGAGGATGCAAAAGAATTTACAACTCAATTCTCAGCGTATAACACAAACACACCAGAAGCACTTCCTGAAGTACTTCCTGAAGATTTAGCATTAATGATGTTTACATCAGGTACAACAGGTAAATCAAAAGGATGTATGATTGCACACGGATCGGTAAGTGCCTTTTTAAACTCTGGCGGACAGGAAGAACGTGCAAATATTGATAAAAGCATGCGCTATTTATTTGTTCATCCATTCTTCCACATGAGTTCGATGAGCATTTTATTTATGTGCATTAACACAGGAAACACAATGGTATGTTCTGAAGAAACAGATCCAGCTAAAGTAATTGAGGTAATCGAAAAAGAAAACATTAAAATGCTGTTTGCACTACCACCAGCATTAAAATACATCGTAGAAGAGCTTGAAAAAGGAAATCACTATGATTTCCCTCTAAAACTTGCTGTGTCAGGCGGAACAAAAGTATCAGAGTCTTTAATCGAACAATATGACCGTAACGGAATGATTTTAGCTCAAGGATACGGAAGCACAGAAGCTTGGATTATCAGTTCATGGCATCCTCAAATGGGATGGAAGAAAGTAAGCTCAGCTGGGAAACCGGCTCCACATGTGGAAGTTAAAATTGTAGACCCAGAAACACGTCACGAAGTTCCAACTGGAGAAAAAGGTGAAGTGCTTGTACGAAGCCCTTATCTATTTAAAGGCTACTGGCAAAACGAAGAAGCAACAAATGCTGTCTTACAAGATGGCTGGTTAGCGATGGGCGATGCAGGTCGATTAGATGAAGACGGATTTCTTTATATTGAAGGACGCTATAAAGATGTAATTGTATATGGAGGAGACAACATCTACCCAGATCAAGTAGAAGAAGTTGTTCTAGCAGCAGACGGTGTGTTAGAAGCGACAGTTGTCGGCATGCCTGATGATGTGTACGGCGAAGTTCCATATGCATTTGTTGTTAAACAAGAAGCATCTGCTTTAACTGAAGAAGACGTAGTGAATTTCTGTAAAGAACGACTAGCACCATATAAAGTACCAACTGTTGTATTTGTTTCATCACTTCCTAAAAACAGTGTAGGAAAAGTGTTGAAAAACGAAGTGAAAAAACAAGCCTTAGCACACGCATAATAAAAAAGCGGCCTTATAGCCGCTTTTTTTATATTTATTGCTGTAATTTTTGAGATATTTTTTTCATAATGTGAAAGTATTGATCTCTTTCTTCTTCTGATAAGTGTGAAAGTAAATCTGACCAAAAATCGACACGAGTAGCTTGCAATATTTCGACAACTTTTTCGCCTTTTTCCGTCAACTCTACCCACACGCTTCGGCGGTTTTGCTTTTTATATATACGATTCACAAGCTCATCATCTTCTAATTGATTTAATACAATGGTGATAGCACCGGGTGAGAGCCCAAGTACTTTTGTGATATCGCTAACAATACAGCTTTTTTTATCGTGAATCGTCTTTAAGATTGCCTCTTTTGTTGAAGTTAAATGGTAGGGAAGCAAATCATATTTCTCACCGATTACGGTGTTTTTATATTTTAAAAGAGCTTCTTTTACATGATCTATACTTTCTAGCTGATGACTAATCTCTTCTTTGCTATAACGTTCAGTCAAGCGTAAATCCTCCTCATAAAACAAATTCCATTTTTACCATTATACCATGTATAATGCCCATAGAAAAATGAACAACACCGCGAAAATTGTCAGAAAAATTTTAAAATAATTACCATAATTCGTTAAAAAATCCTTGTTTTCGTGCTATTATATATAAGAATAGTAATAACAGGAAACGCATATAACATTTGTTTTCTATTGAGTTCATAAGAAAAAATGGGGTCTATGAACATCATTCCGCTTTACCTCATGTGTTGAATAAAGAAAAAAATATAAAAAATGGTGATTATTCACTTTGGCAGATCGTCTTTTATAAGATGTTTGTATAAAATGAATGTATACATATTTTTATAGAAAAAACATATTGAGGTAAAGCCGAGATATGGGGGGATTCAATTACATGAAGAAAGTCTTAGGGGCGCTCTTGCTTGGCGCGACAATTGTTAGTGCGTTTATTGCGTACGGCATGTATACAAATCATTCCGCAAAGCAAACAGCTGCGATCGAACAAAAACAAGCGGCTAAAAAACCAGAAAAAAAGGCTGAGAAAAAGAAAAAGCCAGTCCTTAAAGTCGAAGAACTGACGTATCAGTTAAAAGATTCCCGTACAGGAGAAGTAATGAAAGAATTCAAGCCGGTTCATTACAAGGATAAAGGTGTATATGATCAAGAAATTAAACAGTTAGCGTCTGAGCTGGCAAAAGGGATCGATACACCTATGCAAAACATAAAAATAGATGAAAATGGATCGTTGACTGGCGGATCCAAGCAAATCATCTTAAAAGAAGCAGAACTTGTTAAAAATCTGCAGAACTTAAATACGAAACAATTGGAGGTAAAGGTTCCGATATACGAAACCGCTCCAAATGTCACGGCAGCATCTGCTCAAGGGATCGCCGATGTATCATTAGCTTCGTATTCTACACGTTTTCGTCCAAGTGATACAAGCAGAAACAGAAATGTTCAGCTATCAGCAGAAGCAATTAATAACGTTGTGTTAGGACCAGGAGATTCATTTTCTTATAATCAAACAGTTGGGGAGCGCACAGCAGAAAGAGGCTATCAGCCTGCTCCTGAAATTATCAATAAACAGCTGGTGATGGGAATTGGCGGAGGTATTTGTCAAACATCTTCTACGTTATTTAATGCGATTGACGGCGCTGGTCTTCAAGTGACAGCTAGGTCTCACCATTCAAAACATGTAGGTTATGTACCTGCGGGAAGAGATGCGACCGTATCGTGGGGAGGACCTGATTTTAAGTTCACAAACAACAAAGATTATCCTGTCATCATTAAAGCATATGCAAACGTAAATACAGGTGTTTTAACGGTAGATGTTCGTACTTCACAGCGTGCTATCTAATAAAAAAAGACGTATCCTAACAGATACGTCTTTTTTTCATTTATTATGCTTTTTGTTGCTCTCGTTCACGAAGTTCCACACGTCGAATTTTACCTGAATTAGTTTTTGGTAATTCATCAATAAATTCAATTACGCGAGGATACTTGTAAGGTGCAGTAAGAGTTTTTACGTGATTTTGCAGCTCTTTAATAAACCCTGTATCTGTTGTTTTTACATGATCAACAAGAACAACATACGCTTTTACTACATGGCCGCGATCAGCATCTGGACTAGCTACAACGGCACATTCTTTCACTGCTGGATGCTTAATTAACGCATCTTCAACTTCAAACGGCCCAATTGTATAGCCGGAACTGATAATAATATCATCTCCGCGTCCTTGGAACCAGTAATAGTTCTCTTCATCTTTAGAAGCGCGGTCACCTGTTAAATAGTAGTTTCCTTTATACGTTTTCTCAGTGCGCTCCATGTCTTTATAGTAGTGCTTGAAAAGAGAAGGGAGGTCTCTACGAACGGCAATGTCTCCAACTTCTCCAGGCTCACAAGGCTCGCCGTCTTCATTAATGATTTCTACAAACCCTTCAAGCATCGGTTTACCCATTGAACCAATCTTCGTTTTTACACCTTTTAAGGTACCAATCAAAAGGGTATTTTCCGTTTGGCCGTATCCATCACGTACTTGGATATTAAAATATTTTTTAAACACATTAATTACTTCTTCATTTAGCGGTTCTCCGGCAGATACAGCGCTATGAAGGTGAGACAGGTCAAAACGTTCAAGTTCATCAATTTTAGCCATAAAGCGATACTCTGTTGGCGTGCAGCACAGTACGTTTACTTGTTCATCCTGTAAAATTTCTAAAAACTTTTTAGGTTCAAAACGTCCGTTATAGATAATGCCTGTTGCACCTTGTCCAAGTACAGATAAAAACGGAGTCCAAATCCATTTTTGCCAACCAGGACCTGCTGTTGCCCAGACCGTATCGCCTTTTTTAATATCTAACCATTCAGCAGCAGCGATACGAAGGTGAGCATAAGCCCATCCATGAGTATGAACAACGCCTTTTGGCTGTCCTGTTGTACCAGATGTATAAGGAAGGAATGCCGTATCATCCTTAGTTGTGTTAGCTGCTTGGAACTGTTGTGATGCATCCACTGTAAGTGACTCTAAGCGCGTCCACGACGTAACATCAGCACCAAATGTAATTTTATGTTGTAGAGAAGTAGGGAAGTTTTCAATCTTATCGATCTCATTGCAGAAAGGATGGTAAGAAATAATCGCTTTTGCTTCAGCGTGATGTAAACGATATTGGATATCTTTTGCGCGTAATAGTTCTGAAGAAGGAATTACAATAATACCTGCTTTTAAACATGCTAAGTAAATAGCATACGATTCAATAAGGCGAGGTGCGATAACCAACACGTGATCACCTTTTGTTAATCCTAGCTCCGTTAGCCCGTTTGCCACCTTATTTGCTTTTGCTAACAGCTGGTTATATGTAATTTCCTCACGCACACCGTCAGCGTCCTGCCACTTTAGCGCAAGCTGATCGGATGCATGTTTTTCAATTTCCTCTGTTAAGTTGTAATGTTCACTTGGAACTAAATCTTTTAGTTGAATCATAAAAACGACTCCTTATATTATAGATATCAATGATTTTTTATCATTACTATTATTATATTACTAACTATTAGTACTTGCTACTAATTTGTTTTGGGTTTTAGTAAAAAAGCAAAAAAAGACCCGCTTGTCTTATTACGACAGCGGGTATAACATATGTTATTTAAATAAGCTCCATTTTGTATGAATAGGTACTAGCTCTTCTTCAGACTCGTCCTCTTCGTATAAACCACGTTCTTTTAAGTATTCCACAAAATATAAGTCTGCTTCCTTACGTTCATCATAAGGCTTAATCGATAAAACAAACCCTACTTTATGCTGATCTTCATTTTCAACGCCTGAGAGATACGCTTTTACATTATGCTGCAAGAATAGCTCTTTAGCGGGAATAATTAAGTCCTTGACGAACTTCGACAGTAATTCTAACTCAAAGTCGAAGGTGAACTTAGCAATTTTTTCTAGATCTGCAAATACCACGCCGATAAAACTCGTATTATGTATTTCGTAGTCTTTCGTTTTTTCATCCCATTCAATATGTCCGATTTCCTTTAAGTAATTAATAAAATACCCAATGCCTTCATCGCGGCCAAAAGGTTGTTTAGAAAGAACCAAACCGATCTTTTTGTACTTGGGCAGATACACGCATGAGATAGCGGCTTCAACTTTATGCTGTTGAAATAAGTGCGTTGCCCCTTGAAGCAAAGCATCTAAGACATGATGGGTAATTTTCATTTGTTTGCGAGGAAAGTGATATTCGTTGCGTGCTAATTCATCTGTATCAGCAAACGTTGCTCCAATAAAGCCTGTATTGGATAGGGTAGGAGGGAGCTTCTTTCTTTTTCTTTTTCGTACCGTCATTCAAAAACACTCCTTGTGATCATCAATACGATAAAAAATAAATCGAACATACGTTCTTATCTAATGATACAAAAAATGTGTCGAAAAGTAAAGAGAAGTTAACGGAGAATTTGAAATTTTATAATAAAAGTAGCTAATGATCTTAAAACGCAGCGGTCATTAAAAGGTGGAAAAGAAGAGAGGGAGCAAAAAAATAAAAGGCTGCAGATGAAAAGCATCCACAGCCTTTTATATATTCATTAACGAGCTTCTGTTAAAGCTACCATATCTTCATCATCTAAATCGATATCTACGTGACAATCCATTGTGTGAATTGTTTTATCTTCATGATTTCCATAATAAATTGTAATGTTCATGAGTATCGCTCCTTTAAAACTGGATAATGACATCCAATTTATACCGTCATCTATTTGTTTAATATTATACCCGATGAAAAAGGAAACTACAACTAAAATCACTAAAAAGCTGATAGGAAAGGGGTTTATAGTGATTTTAACAAGGAATTAGGTAGAATAAAAATACTTATAACTGTATTTTATTACAGAAAATACGAGGTTTTTACTTTTGTTGATGAATAAAAATCCATTTAATGCAAACATATGTACTAAATGAAAAATATACGTTCAGTAGCAAATAAATCCTTAAGATATTAATTACAAACAGATTTCATCGTTTTGCAAAAGGTTCATTGAGAATACGATGAGAAAAAATGAATGAGTGTAAAACTTAATTTCTATAAGTAAACTCATTCATTTTTCAAACTCTCTAAATATAATCTAAACATCAATCGAACTGATCAATCCTAAAAATAAACTGGTGAAATTCATATGTATTTCTATAAAATCATATCTGCAATTGTTCAATTAGAACAAATCTTGATGCTAATTAGTTTAGTGAGTTAGATCATATAAATACGAACCCTATCTCATTTTTAAATTCCGTCTCACTATCATAAGTATACTTTTATAATGAGACGGAATTTGTGTTTTATAAATTGGTTCCTAGAATATATATTATGTAAACTAGAAAAAGAAATAAAATCATTGAGGTCTCCCTTACTCTTAGATCCTTGGAATACTTTGCTTTTCCTTTAAAGTGTGTAGGTTCCTTTTAAATCAGCTGTTTTTGCTTTCGGGATTTTAATTTTCGGGTTGTGAACAGAACTCTCAAAGATCGACTGAATGACGCGCTTAAGGGCAAATGAATTAAATTATGTACAAGCTATGGATAGATTGTATCTTAAAAATCGTTAAAATAGCCGCTCACTTAATCGCAATCTCCTGAATACGCCAGTACGTATCATTTTATATGTAATTAAGTAATGCCCTATGGTTTATCCTAGAACTTTACAATTTTGCATCCCAAGTTTAAGGTAGCTATGAATCAGTGTGATAGTAGTTGATTTAATGTAGAAGCGAAAAAAAAGGAAAAAGAACAACTTCTTCCCCTCCATCCGCTTGTCATACAAACTTTTCAAGTTACTAGTTTCAAGGCTTCACTCACTAAGGTATGTTTCCTAATCGTAGTCATGAATTTTATCAAATAGACCAAATTTATTTCTTTTGTAAGTAAACAATGGTGATTCATTAAGAATACAAACTGATTGAACATTAAGTGAAAAATAGCACATGGTGTAACCAGAACACCATGTGCTATTTTTAATTATTTCGTTAATCCGCAAAAACCTGAATCATCCACTTCCTGCATACCATTATCTAGCGCGTACCGAACTTGTGAACACTTCCATAAAGTTCTACTAAATCCAGAAGGGTTTTCCTTCTTTTCCTCTGCCACTTTTTTCTGTGTTTCAGTAGGTAATTTTGGAATAAGATAAGCCGCTGCTTTTTCTTCTTCTACCATGACGGGTGTTACTTTAATGAATAACCCATCTTCGGCAATAGACTTTTCTTCATCTTCGGCACGATCACGTTCACTTTTTTCTTCCGCTTTTCTAGTTCGTTCTTGCTCCTCTTCTGCATGTTTCGCGATAGCTGCTGAATCTTCCCACAATGGTGCTTCTTCTTCAGAGGGAACAGTCTTGTCTTCTCCTTGTAGGGAGGATTCTGAAGAATAATGATCGCTCTTTGATTGTTCCTTTTCTACTGAATTACTTTTAGGGTGTTCTGTTGCGGACCCATGGGCATTACCTGCAGGAATGTTTCCTTCTTTTGATGAAGGTGTCTCTTGTTTATACGTTGGAGACTGCTCCGCTACATGAGTTGAATTAGTTTTATATTAGTTTTATTGTTGGTTGTTTCTTCTTTTTTAACTTTCTCTCTCTCTGTTTGGTCCGATGACGTAATTTCTTTTTTTGCAGTATTTGATTGATTTTCTTGAGATGTTTGCGCACCTTCCCCACAGCCTGCCAAAAATCCTAGTGTTAAAAACGGAAGTGCCAGTAAGCGTTTCATCTTCATAACAAGTTCCTCACCTTCTTATTCATTGGATGATTGACTTCAATGCAGCGAACTACTTAAGTTCGTACCTACCTTTGTTTCGTTTGCTTTATAGGTTGGATCAGGTGTTTTTAGACTTCGCATCTATTTTTTATATAAAGGAAAATCAACTGAAATTCACTTGCATATAAGCTTATTCTAAGATGAATTTATAATTATATTTTTCCGCAACATTAACTAATTGTTGCATCTGCTCTGGAGTTGGACCTTGGAAATCTGGTAGCCCAGAATCTTTTGGAACTTGTAAGCCTAATTCTTTTACAAAGCTGTCAAATTTAGCTGGTGATGCTGTGACAATCATTTCTCCACCGTCAATTCCGGCCTCAAATCGATGTGGAATTCCTTTAGGAGCAAAAACGTACTCATTTTCATTTACCTCAAAGATTTCATCACCTACAAAAAATATAAATCTCCCTTTTTTTATATAAAAAGTTTCATCTTCATTTTCGTGGACATGCAAAGGAGGCCCCATTTTGGGAGGTTCTACAAGGTGAACAACTGAAAAGGCACCATTAGTATCTTCTCCTGAAGCTAATATCGTAATTGTCTCTTGCATAAAATGATACGTATTTTGGTCATTTGGAATTCCGTGTAAAGGTTTGATTACTATATTTTTTAACTCACTCATAAATTATCCCTCATTTGTAATTTAATTTTAAAGGTATTCATCTATCATCTAAAAACCTACTACAGTATTAGTAACCATCTACCGTAACATCAGTAATTGACCCATCACTAGGACTTACTTGATACCAACCTTGTGTAGCTGTATGTTCCTCTCCTGTATCTTCATTATCCACAACATTTTCATAAACATGGATAATATAGTTTCCTGAGTCGTCAAGGTGATCGTATTCTACAAGAAGAGGTGAATCTTCAGATATGCCTTGTTGGTCACGAACTAGCTGGATAGCTTGCTCTTGGGAAACTGTTTGTTCGGCTGGTTCCTCTTCCTCAAGGGTTTCTGTATCTTCTTCTTGCTCTGATTCTGTTTGCGCCTCATCTTCCGAATCAGCCTGAGCTTCTTCCTCCTCCGCTTTTGCCTGAGTTTCCTCTTCCTCCTGCTGTTTCTTCTCTTCTTCTGCTAAACGTTCTTCCTCCGCTTTGCGATCTGCTTCTGCCTGAGCTTCAGCTTCTGCATCAGCCTTGGCCTGCGCCTCTTCTTCTTTTTGTTTGTCTTCTTCTAGCTGCGCGTAGTAATCATCTAATTCTTTTTCCATTTGCTGCTGCTCAAGGTCTGATAATTGCTTTTGTTGTTCTTGTATTTGGTTTTGAAGCAAAGCAATTTGTTCTTCTGAAGCATTATCAACAAAATTGATGTTTTCTACATAATCACCACTGGCGTCAAAATTAACTTCCATCATACAAAAAACATTTTGCTCTTGATTAATCCCGTAGTAAATATACTGATTGTCACCTACTTGGATATACTGATAACCATTCATTACGTTTAATAAGTAATCGCGATCAGCTTCTTTAGAATTAACGGCTTTTTTAATGGTTGATGCTTTTGTTTGTAATGTATTTGGCGATGATTCTTTTACAGCCGTTTTGTTGCCGTTTTCTTTCGTATGAACCGCTGTTGATTTCTCTGCAGACTCTTCTTTTTGCGATACCGTTTCACTGGACTCATCACTACACCCTGCTAGCAATGCGGCTAACAACGGAATACCAAAAGCAACTTTCAACATTTTCATAGACTATTATCCCCTTTTTTTATCTTTTTTTAGGTTTTATATAATTCTAAAGAACTATAAAACCTTAGGGGTTATTATACCAAAATTAAGAAAATATAAGAATATTTTCTTGTTTGATTTATGGTATTTTTTTGAAAAGATTATCTTTTTATGCATAAAAAAACACAAAGCCATGTACTTTTCATAACACGGCTTTGTGTGTTCGTAATCGATGTTAATGATGAAATCCATTGTCGTATTTCGTGTCTTTAAGAACAGGTCTATCCAATGAGTTAAGAAATTCAACGGCTTGTTTGAAATTAACCATAAATAAATGAGCAAGGTCTCTTGAAAATCCATTTCTAACAACAATGCGCATGATTGTGATTTCTTCCATGTCTGCTGGGAGTGGATAAGCAGGCACTTGCCATCCATACGTGCGCAATTGTCTAGACAGGTCATAAAGAGTCCAGTTTGGCGTGTATCCTTCTTTTAGTTTCCAAGCAAGAACCGGGATATCTGAACCATCTGCGATAATTTCGAATGCTTCCATTTCTCCAATTTCTTTGCTGAGAAACAGCGCGTTTTCTTGGGAGGTTTTTTGCACGGCATAATAGCCCTCTTTACCTAAACGTAAGAAATTGTAGTACTGTAAAAGGACTTGTGCTCCTGGTCTAGAGAAGTTAAGTGCAAAAGTTGGCATGTTGCCTCCTAAGTAAGAAACGCGGAAAATAAGATCTTCAGGCAAGTCTTCTTTTTCTCTCCAAATCACCCATCCTAAGCCAGGATAGACTAAACCGTACTTGTGTCCCGATACGTTAATGGACTTTACTCGCGGCAAGCGGAAATCCCAGATAAGGTCTGGTTGAAGAAACGGAGCGATAAAACCTCCAGAAGCAGCGTCTACGTGGATAGGAATATCTAATCCTGTCTTTTCTTGTAACTCATCCAATGCTTTTGCAATAGCAGCAATTGGTTCGTAAACTCCTGTATACGTCACTCCAAGAATCGGTACGACACCAATTGTATTTTCGTCAACCGCATTAATGACGCCTTCTGGATCTAAATAAGGATGATCTGCATTAATGTTCACATAACGAGGCTCTACGTCCCAATAGTTTGCGAACTTCTCCCACACCACTTGAACGGATGAACTAAATACAATGTTCGGCCGGTCTGTTGATAGCCCTTTACTTTTACGCAGTTTCTGCCACCGTCTTTTTAACGCCAGTCCACCAAGCATACAAGCTTCAGATGAACCTGTAGTAGAAACACCCATCGTTGTATCAGGATTAGGTGAATTCCACAAATCCGCTAAAATACGTACACACCTCTCTTCAATAGCCGCTGTCTGCGGATACTCGTCTTTATCAATCATATTTTTATCAAAAGACTCTCCATACAAACGCTTTGCATCAGGCTCCATCCACGTAGTAACAAACGTAGCTAAATTTAAGCGGGCATTTCCGTCTAAAGCAATTTCATCATGAATGATTTGATAAGCTGTTTCGGGAAGCATACCTTGATCACCAATACGCAGCCTTGGAATTGTCACTTCTCCTTGTCGAGAAAAAAGCGGATTAACAGGAAATTCATCAGGTAAATTTTTTTGTTCACGATGTGGATGCCATTGAGGCATAAAATATCATCTCCTTATGTATGGTGCACTTTGAATATCTAAAAATTACTTTACGTTTACCTGGTGCTATAAGAAGCAGGGTCTCCTTTACACATTATGAGCTTTGAAGACTATTTTCATTCTTTTCATTATCTGTAGCACGTAAGGACGAACTTTATTTAATAATACCCATGAAAATGGTCTTACCAAACTCAAAAGGTGTAAAATATGGTAATATATTGTAAAAGGAGGTTTTTTAAATGGAGAAACAAGGGATTATCTTGCAAGATAAGTTTTTCGAGTTAGGCGAATCTCCTATTTATAATGAATCACAAGACGTTATCGGAAATGTCGCATATAAGTTATCTATTGCTAATAAATTTGAGATTTTAAAAAACGAAGAGATCGTGTTTACAGGTAAATCTAAAATGTTTGCCCTTATGCCAAAGATGATTATTTCAGATCACCACGGAAATGAAGTTGGAATGATTCAACGGAAATTCACTTTTTTTAAAAAGAAGTATCTTTATATTAGAAACGACGGCGATACATATGAAATTACGGGGAATATAACAGATCGTAAATTTGACGTTTTGCGTTCCGGCGTTCCTGTCATTCAAGTCCGCACACTTTCTTCGTTTCTGTCATTACGTCCACACACGTTTGCTTTAGAATTTCTCGAACCTGATCTTGATAAGTGGGAAGGAATTGCGGTTGTACAAGGTGTAAGGATGATGGTAAAAGACGAAAACAGCAGTACAGCTACTGCTCCGGCTCAATAGTGGTTATAGAAGGTTATATGATATAAAAAAACGAACAAACTTCAATATAAAGTTTGTTCGTTTTTTTAAATTAAGGGCCAAATACTAACGTACCGATGACATGGTAGCCAATTGGTACAAGAAACAAGATGATATTTAAAATAATCGCCCATAGACAGAGCTTGTCTTTTTTTATAAAAAAACCAATAATTGCAGGGACAATCATGAGCGGAACTAAAAAGATAGGTGCGATAATAGGAAGACCTTGAAGCTTTTCAGCCGCAACAAGTCCTGTAAAAAAGTTAAGGATCAATAAAGTATTAATGATAACATATAAAAGTGAAATTCCTCCAAGAACCCCACCTATTATCCCGCTTTTAGTTGTTTTAACAGTAGCATCCACGTTTCTATCACCTCATTTTTTAGAAATATAAGTAAACTATACTATAATGTGGTTTTTATTGTAAAGGTAAGGTATGGAGAAAAAACACTGTAGCAATTGCTACAGTGTTTTTTTATAAACAGTGCATTTTTTCTTCTGCTTCTTTCCAAGGAACCGTATATCCCTGTCCTTTGGCGCAAAAGACAGAGGATGAGCTGTATTCCGGATCTGCCTCTTTATTGTAGCGGATTCGTTCAATAACTTCTTCTTCATTATGACAACGTTCATACCCTCCGAATAATAGAGACATCGCTCCTTTTCCGTGCGTAAAAGATGCTAGCGTCGAACCGTAGTTCATAAAAGTAGCAACAGGAACTTTCCCTGTAATAATCGCTTTGTTTTCGGTTGTTACAGGAGAATCAAAGCGGCCGTGTGCGCTTTGAACATCAGCTAATACCCTCCCCATTTGATCAATATCCACTTTAATTTTAAAGTCATAATACGGTTCTAGCACAATATTTTTGGCTTTTTCTAACCCTTGTCGTAATGCTCGGTACGTTGCTTCTCTAAAATCTCCTCCGCTTGTATGCTTGTTGTGAGCTCGTCCGGTACACAACGTCACTTTTAGATCAGTAGTAGGCGACCCCGTTAGCAAACCGTGATGCGGCTTTTCAAATATATGCTGACGGACTAGATTTTGATACCCAACGGATAAATCATCGGCGTGACAAGCATTTTCAAAGGTAATTCCGCTGTTTCGTTCCGCTGCTTCTATTTTCAAGTGAACTTCTGCATAGTGTTTCAACGGTTCAAAATGCCCGTAGCCCATCACTGTATTTTCAATGGATTCTTTGTACAAAATTTCTGGTTCTTCAAACTGTACGTTTATATTAAAACGTTCTTTTATCAGTTTTTCGAGAACTTCAAGCTGAATGGCTCCCATCACATGAATATGAAGCTCTTGAGTCCTTTCTTCCCACGTCACATGTAAAGAAGGATCTTCGGCATCTAATAGTTGAAAAAGTTTAATTCCTTCTTTTGGATGAACAGAAGGCTCAAAAACAACTTTTGATTTTAACGTAGGCAAAAGTTCGTAGGAGCGGCTTTCTTTTAACGTTCCAAGACCGTCTCCAACGGATGCTGAAGTCAATCCTGTAACTGCAAAAAGTTCGCCTGCTGAACCTTCATTTACGTTTTTGAATGTGCTTCCGTTATAAGCACGAATTTGAGTGATTTTTTCTTCGTATAGCTCTCCGTTTTTTTCATAAGCCACTTCATCACGCACTTGCAGTGTCCCGCTTAGAGCTTTGATAAACGTGATGCGCATGCCGTTTTCATCGTGCCGAATTTTATATACACGCCCTGAAAATGCTTCTTCCTGCGAGTAGTGAGTTTCTGATAGCAAATCGAGCTTTTCTAAAAAACTTTCAATACCGATGTCTTGCAAAGCTGATCCACAAGCACACGGGAAAATCTGATTGGCTTGAATAAGCTTTTGCATAGCCGCTTTCCAATAAGCTTGATCATTCTTGCCTTCCATAAATGCATCTAAAAACTCTTCATCTTTTTCAGCTGTAAATTCAATAAGTTCCTCACTTAACGAGCCGTCTACAAGCTCTGAAGTTATGTCAAAAACATCAGCGGTTAAGTTATGTTTAATATCGTTTATAACACGTTCAGGATCTGCTCCTACACGATCAATTTTATTGATGAAAAAGAATACGGGCACACGATGTTTTTGAAGCAGCTGCCAAACCGTTTCTGTATGGCCTTCAACTCCTTCTACTGCACTTAAGATAACAATCGCATAGTCCATCACTTGAATAGAACGTTCCATTTCAGGTGAAAAATCGACGTGGCCAGGCGTATCAATTAAATAATAAGTAGAACCGTTATATGAAAAAGTTCCTTGATCAGCAAATACCGTAATGCCCCGTTCTTTCTCAATCGTATGAGTATCAAGAAACGAGTCTTTGTGGTCAACTCTTCCTCGCTGTTTAATACTTTTTGTGTGGTAAAGAAGCTGCTCCGAAAACGTAGTCTTCCCTGCATCCACATGCGCTGCAATACCGATTGTTTTGTTGAATTGTTTCATTGTTAAATACCACCTTACTGCTGTATGTATAGCTGTTATTCTCTATTTTATAATAATCGTAAGAAAAAGTGGACGACAAAGGCCTAGAGCTGCTCACATCAAAAAAGAATGCGTGATTAAACATCGCATTCCTTTTTTGTACGGCGTTTAGTATCTTTTCTGCCTTTTGCTATAAAAATAGCTGCTATAAGGCACCCAATTCCAGCTAAGTGCATGATGTTATTACCTGTCGCCCCTAGACTGTTACTAGTCAAACCAACTAAAATACTACCAAGTATAATCAATAAAACAGCAAGCATGAACTTCATTTTTTCACTCTCCGTTAGCGTTAGTAAGTTATTAAATATGATTTGCATATGAATCATATAAAACAGTAAGTAGTACTAGATATTCAATTGCGAATGTATTAATCAACATCTAGTTAACCATAATATTATTATGAAAATAATAGTGTGGATTCAAACGCTCATGGTACCATATTCTAATCGATTTATATGTTATCATACATAAATTGTTAAAAGTACATTTTTTCACCTTTCACTATCAAAAAAGCAGCCTCTTTACTAAGAGACTGCTTTTTTAATGACAACTGATAAATCCTGATTAAGAAGCTTTTTTTAATCGTTCTTTTTGTTTCTGTTGATAAGAAGAAAAATAAATAAGGCCTACAAATACAGCTCCACCTATCATATTTCCAGTAAAGGTAGGGATAATATTTGTCATAAAATCAATCCATGTAAAATGACCTGCAAAAATAGCGGCGGGTATAATAAACATATTGGCTACAACGTGCTGAAAGCCAATCGCAACAAATGCCATAATCGGAAACCAAATACCAAGAATTTTCCCCGTAACGTCGTCAGCGCCGTATGAAAGCCAAATAGCTAAACATACAAGCCAGTTGCAGCCCACGGCAGAAATAAGCGTTTTTAAAAATGAGTCGTCAATTTTAGCTTGAGCAATTGCTACCGTTTTATCTAAAAAAGGCCCCGTTTCTGTTAACCCGACAATATGTCCAAAGAAATACGCAATAAATACTGCACCTAAAAAGTTAGCAAGCGTGACCCAAAACCAGTTATGAAGCAAGTGACGAAGCGAAATTTTTCTTGCATACAGGGCAATGGAGACAGACATCATATTCCCCGTAATGAGCTCTGCTCCGCCAAGTACTACCAGCATAAGACCTACAGGAAAGACGGCCCCTCCTAAAAGATTTGATAAACTTCCCCATTCAGCTGGTAAATTACCAATGACGCGCACATCTAGTAAAAAACCAAGCGCAATAAATGCGCCTCCTAGAAACCCAAGCATAAGAATAGAAGAAAGGGATAACTTTGTCTTTGAAACCCCCGCTTCTAAAGCAATGTTTAACATTTTATCCGGCTTGTGAAATGCCATAAAACTCCTCCTTAATTAAAAAAGGCAGCACTCAAAAACACCTTTTACACAAGGTTTTTGAATGCTGCCTAATAATCCTGCACTTTCTTTACAGTATATCAGTCATCATTATTTATAATAAAACTAAATAAAAAACAAGCAGATCCTACTTCTCTTTCATTTAATTAAATTATGTATTTTGCGTTGTTCTTCTACTGAATATTGGTTTCAAACACAAATACGGAAACGGCGATATCTTCTTCCACTTTGATATCGGAAAATAAATAGTTCAGCTTAGCTCCTAACAAGTCTTCAAGTCCTTCTGGAGGAGATGAAGCATAAAGGTTTTGAATAAGCTTCGTTCTTGCCATATGTACCGTCTCTTTACCTTCGGTTGTTCTCGCGATAAATTGTTCAGCTGACGTTAAGTTGCCGTACAAAGTTGAAATAGCCATGTTTTGAACGAATACAGTATGAATTCGTTCTGGACCTTTTCCAAAAAGTTTTTTGCGCAGCTTTCGGATAATATCATTAAAATCATGTATTTTTTTAGACACCGGTGTATGCCTCCGCTTATCTCGAGTATGTCTGTCCTGCTCATTCAAGTTTTCAACTAAGAATAAGTTACATTATACATGACGACGTTTACATTGTATACAATGTATCTGTTTTATTCTTATTAATCCAAACAATTGCAAAACTTTTACGGAATGAAAAAAAATCCTTCACTTATTAAAGTGAAGGATTACCTTTATATCTCTACTTAAAGGTTACAAATGAATTCTCAGTTATCAAAGAAATAACTAAGAACTTCGACAAGATAGCATGTCAAAATAGTCAAGTGGTATGTTTGTACCAGTACTTAATGCTATCACGTTAAAGTCATGGAATCCACTTAGTTTACTTTCATAATACTTTATTTAATTTAAATATTCTTTTTTGATAGGTAGCCCTTAATCTTCATCACGATCTGCTCTAAATTCATCATCAGATAATGAATTTAGTTGATGGCTAAGCTTTTCGTAGTTATCTTGTTTTTGATTTTGTTGTACATCATTAGATATAGGAGTTTTACTAGAAACAGTAGATTTTTTTCTAGTCTCTTCGCTTCCGCTAACTCCAAACCCAACATTGTTATCTGTCATCGGATTCACCTCTTTAACTGTTATTATGGAGAATTGCTCTAAAAAAATAACAGGAAACAAAAGGGACTCCCACTTAGCTAATAGCGGTCCAAGCTTCCTTATTTAACCTAAACCGTATTTAAATAAGAAAATGACCCGCTTTAACTCCATAGACAATACCGATAAAAAAACTTGCTATACCTAGTGTTTGACTTTTACATAAATACTTTATAGTTAAGCCTGGAATCAGACCCCATATAATGATGAAAATAGCGAACGATACTATAATAGAAGACCATGCATCTTGCCCTGATATACTTATACCTTGCATAAACGTTTCTCCTTTCAGTACTTATATCGGGAGAACATAAATTTTTTATAGTATCTTACTGTACGAACTAAAAAATTCAGGTGACCTGTCCATATATGCTTTTACAGCGAATGGTGGCGTTCAAGCTCGATTGTTTTTGGTTTTTGCCATATTAATACCCCTGCCGCTACGTACATAAACGAAGTGATGTAAAAAAGGCTTCCGATTGTCAGAAAATCAATGATATACCCTGTTGCAATAACGGCCAAGGCTGCCCATATAGAGGTCCATAAATGATAGTGTCCTACTTGTTTTCCTGTGTGAGCACGATCTGTCTGCCTAGATAACGCTATTTTTTCTGCTGTTTTTTGAAGAGCTCCAAGCAGACCCATTATAATTTGAATGATATACACCTGTGTGATCGTTGTTAAAACGGGAATCACAATCATAACAACGGCCATCCCAAACGTATATAAAAGAAGCAAGCGCTTTTCTCCTACTCTGTCACTCCATGAACCGATCAACGGATGACTCAAAGCTGCGGTTAAAGCAAAAATTCCGTAAGCTAAGCCAAATTGTGAATAGCTATCGCCAAGATTTCGAAGCAGTAAAAGGTAAAAAGGAAACACAATACTGCTTGCGGTAATCATCAGGCTTTGTGAATGTAAGAGTTGTTTGTACGTCATTTTCCATACTCCTTATAAAATAAATTAACGAACGTTTCGTTCCGGTCATATTTTCTTTTCAAATTAAAAAAGGCGGTTGTATGAGGGTAAGCCTCTTCTAACTGCTTCTTGCTTGGGTAGCCGTAGTAAGGCAAGTAATAGCTTCCCTGATGCTGCAGCGTCACATCCACCATTTTTCGGACAACTCTTTGTGTATCAGAGATGCCTTGATTGTCTCTTTTCTGGTTAATAAGTAAAACAAGAGCAAACATATCGTCTTTTGCATAAGACATGACGGCTTTATTATCCTTCTCTACATAGCGAACGGTAATGTTCAATAAATTTAATTCCTCAGTTGATAACACTTGACGTAAATCATCGATGTAAGAAGCAAATTCATCAACTGGAACAAAGTATTCTTGCAAAATTTCCGTCCGGCTAGCACTTTCGTATTCCATAAAATCACTTTCAGAACGCATAACATTATTTCTTGTTTCAAGCCGTCCATTTTGTTTTAAGAAATAAGCCTTTTGTGTTTCCCACAGCATATCTTTGCCCCAGTCGCTATACCGAGACAGCCCTAGCATAAATTTAGGAAGTGCCACTATTTTTTCTGTTTTGAGCGGTTCGTTTGCAGTAGAAGTATTTTGAGAAGATAAACGGTAGTTTGTGACGTACATATCTGTTAGCAATTGATTAGGAGAAACGGAAATACGCGCCATATGCATACGAACGTCAGGATTATGCTGTACGTAGTTTTTAAAATACGCTGTATACTGCCTATAATCTAAGCGAATAATTTCATCTTCGTACCATTCATCGTCCGTCAAACGAAGCGTCACATCTAAAATGACCCCAAATAACCCGTAGCCTCCGTTTACTAAAGAAAACAGCTCGGGGTGTTTCGTCCGGCTAATTTCGATAATAGATCCGTCCGCCTGCAGGAGACGCATAGATTTGACCGTATCCATTAAAGAACCGTATCGAATATCTCTGCCGTGTACGTTCACGCTAATAGAACCTCCAACGGTAAAAATATTTTGTGATTGCATAACTTTAAGAGCAAGACCGTCTTTATGTATATATTGCTGAATATCATTCCACGTTGTCCCGCTTTGAACCGTAATTTCTTTTTGACGGGGCTTGTAATCTATAATTTTATTGTACTGCTTCATATCAAGTAAAATAGCATTAGGATAGTACGTCTGCCCTCCTTGGCTGTGCTGCATGCCTGAAATCGCTATTTTTTCATGATGCTGTGAAGCGGTTTTCACCCAATTTTTCAGCTGTTTTTCAGTGGTTCCATGCTTTATTTCTTTGACTTTTGTAGGAAGAAGCTGCGCAACATCCTCCGTTACAGGACGGGTTTGCTGCTGTTTATAGATATGATATGAGGTATACGAACCTACTAGATAAAAAGATAAAAAAGATCCTAACAACAGGTTTTTCTTCATCACAAACTGTAAGCTCCTTTCTTTATTTCTGTGAAATTATACCATACAAAAAAGTGAAATAACACTAATATAGTGTATTTTTACACTATATTAGTGTTATTTTGAGAAAGTATATGAAAAAAGCTTGTAATTTAATGTATGTTAACCTTATTGAAACAAAAAAAGAAAAGACACTAGGTCTTTTCTTTTTTGTTTTTTTATTTTTCAGCTTCGTATGCAACTAAAGCTACTCTTTTTCCCAACGTTTGTTGAAACTGCTCTTCTAGTTGTTTAAGCTTCGCATGCATATCATCGTTAATTGAAGCTGGCTCAAAGGTCATTTTTGTTTGCTCCATCGGATACTGTCACCTCTTTCATATGTGTATATGTTCTACTTTTTCCAATATAAAAGAGGTCTATGACGATTTGACGAAAGTTTACAAATTAAATTTACTGATGAGCGCTGTTAATTGTTCTGCCATTTGAGACAGAGATTGTGCGGAAACAGCAATTTCCTCCATTGAAGCCAGCTGCTCTTCAGTTGATGCAGCCACTTCTTCAGATGTAGCTGCATTTCCTTTAGCAAGGATTGCCATTTCACCTGCTGTACGAGCCACTTCTTCAACCGCTGCTGAAATTTGCTGAGCAGTCGCAGCCACTTCTTCTACTTGCGGAGTCGTTTCATTCATGCTGCTTAGAATCTGTTCGAACTTTTGAATAGCCGTTTGTGAAATTGTTCGTCCTTCTTCAACTTTGTTTGTAACTTGCTCCATTGTATGTACAGATTCCTGAGTATCTTGTTGAATAGCTTGAATAAGCTCAGAAATTTGAGACGCAGACACTTGTGATTGTTCTGCCAGCTTTCTCACTTCCGCTGCTACAACAGAAAAACCTTTTCCATGTTCCCCAGCTCGTGCCGCTTCGATTGCAGCATTTAAGGCTAGTAAATTTGTTTGAGCAGCAATGCCGCTGATTACTTCTAAAATGGTTCCAACTTCTTTTGAACGTTGAAACAAAGTACGAATCGTTGTATTAGATAGCTCGACGGACTGAGAAATGGATTCCATTTGTTCGACCGTTTCTCTCACGGCTTTTCCACCTTCTACCGCTTCAGACGTTGTGTGATTTGATAGCTGAGAAACAGTTTCTGTACGCTTGGCAATCGTATAAACTCCTTGTACAATCTCATCTAAAGAAGCTGCATTTTGGTCAATAACAGCCGTTTGTTTTTCTGCACTGGAAGCCACTTCTTGTATCGCAACCGATACTTGTTCAGTCGCAGCGCTCGTTTGCTGTGAGCTGGCCGTTAGCTCTTCTGAAGAAGCAGCCACTTGTTCTGCACTCATTTCAACATTTTGAATTAATGTGCGAAGGTTGTTTTGCATCTGACTAAAAGCATACCCTAACTCGCCGATTTCATCCTTTGAACTGACGGTAATCGCTGTTGTCAAATCTCCTTCACTAACGCTCAGAGCCTGATTCTTAAGCTGTTTGAGTGGTTTAATAATTGATTGCAACACTACAAAAATGGTAAGACTACCTATTATCAGACAAGCTACAATAATAAATAGTGTTTTGTAAAAGATAGGCTGTGCTGCTTCACTCACTTCTGATGAATACATAGTGCCTGCAACTTTCCAGTTCGTTGTTTTATTTGTCGTAAAGACCATCTTTTTTTCATCACCGTTAAAGGTATATTCAAAGAATCCGGAGCTCTTTGCATAAAGCTTGTCAAAAAGAGAATCTGTTGCTTTTGTACCTGCTTTTTCCGTAGGGTGAACAATATATTTTCTTTCTCCATCTAAAAGAAATGGATATCCTTTTTCTCCGATTTTCACTTTGCTGACAGCTTTATTGATGCGGCTTATATCTAAATTTAAAGCAATAACCCCTGTGCCATCCGCCGTTGTTTTTGCTACAGTAATAACGGTTTGACCTGTAGAGGCTGAGGGATAAGGTTCAGTGACAACTGTTTTCCCTTTGTTTTGCATGGCTAGCTTGTACCAATCTCGTTTTCTGGGATCATAGCCTGCTTGTGTCACTTTTTTAGGCGCTTGAATAAACTTCCCCTGCTCATTTCCTGTAAAAATGCTGACGGCTTCTGGATGAAGCGAAGCATATAAGTTAAAATCTTTGCTTAAAGTACTCATATCTTTTTCATTGTAGCGCTCGTTGTTTACCACTGATGCAAAAAACTCTACATCATGAATTTTTGGTCCAATGGTATCGTCAATCACCGAATTAATGGACTGTACATTTTGCTGTGCTGTGTTAATAATTTGGTTTTCAATTTCATGTTTCGCTGTTATGTAAGCTGATACACCTATCGTAACAGATGGCACTAATAAGATCGCTGCAAATGCTAGCACCAGCTTTGTCTTAAAGTTATTAAGGGACCTTTTTTTTCTTACTCTCTCCATGCTATGTAGCCTCTCTCTCTGTAGTTAAAAGTGATCGTGCACTTCCTTTCTATCGGCAAGACTTCATATTCCTTTAGTCATCGAGTGTATACATAATTAACAATGGGAGTGAAAAGATAAGAGTACGATAAAAAAAGTAGGTGATTTTAATGGAAGAAAGTAAAAACAGCAAGTCTTTTTCAATGTTTGAAACAGAAAAGGTTCAGCGCGGAGAAGAAAAAGATATTTTTAATATCTATAAAGAAGGAGTAAAAATTGCGGAAGTAAGAGGAACGGATCCTCAAACTCAGCAGGTTATTCCGATGCATGACTTAAACGACTATGAAGAAAATAAGCTTCACGAATATATCGCTCATTTAGACCACACAACGTAAACGTAAAAGTGCTAAAACAAGAGTCCCCTCTTGTTTTAGTCTTTAGAATCATAAAAAACATGTTCAAAGTGCAGCGTGTCTTTTTGTATGTACAGCAGTCCAAACGAAAATTGCTTTTGACGCCGCTTGTCAGTAGCGGAACCTGGATTAAACAATGTAATATCACCAATTTGTTTATGAACAGGAATATGAGAATGACCAAAAATTACTGCATCGACTTGTTGATGTTCAAATGCCAAAAGTGCACGTTTTTCAGTCGTTTTTCCTTTGCCATGACCGTGGACTACGCCAATCGTAACATCATCAAACGGAAGAAGTAATGAAGTTGGAAGTACTTGCTGAAGCTCTTCACTGTCCACATTTCCAATCACGCCGTGTACAGGAGCAAAAACGCGCAGTTCATTGTAGACATCTATCGTTTGAAAATCTCCGGTATGAATAATCGCATCAGCTGTTTTCAGTTCGGCTAGGAGTCTTTTTGGAAAATGTTTCGCTCTTTTGGGGATATGAGTGTCACCTAAAATAACGATCTTCATTTATGATACGCTCCTTTTTCATTCAATATGGTGTAGTGTAGCGTATTATGTTGGAATGAAGCAACTCTATACGGAGCGTCAGGCAAAAAATTTCTCTTTTTCGTTTAAGTTTGCGAAAATACTTTACATACTAAGTTACAGAATGGAGTTTTCGAAATGGAAGTAAAAATTAATCGAAACGCAGCAAAAGTATTAAAAAATGCCTTGGCTAGCCCAGAAGGTCAAGGAAAAATGATCCGTGTATATGTAACTATCGACCACGGTGATCATGCGCATTATGATTGGAAATTCGATACGCCGACTGAACATGATGAAATCGTAAAAACAGATAAAGATATCGATATCGTTTTAGATAAACGCGAGAAATTTTTAGAAGGCGTATGGATTCAATATTTCCACGTTCCAGAGCCTGAATTTGTGATTAGCAGCCTTCACCACGCTCATCACCATCATTAATACAAAAAACACACCTTGTTTTATAGGTGTGTTTTTTCGTTTGTGCAACAGGCAAAAATTTTATTGATGAAAGAAGAGATAAAATTTTGTTGAAGCAATAAAAATGAGCTATAGTGGAATTACGGATGAAAGAAAAGAGGTTAGCGTATGAAAGTAAGTGTGTTAGTAAGGTCTATTTTAGTTGTTATTTTATATAATCTATTCGTTCTGTACATCGGATGGAACGCTTGGGTGTGGCTTCACACAATGTTTGAAGTGGAAAACAAATGGATTCTTACGGTGATCGTTGTGTTTTTTGCTTATTCCTTTATCATCAGTCGCGCGTTTCAACAAGTGAGCATGTTTAAAATTGTAGGATCGTATTGGTTAGGATTTATTCAATATTCAGTTCTTTTGCTTCCTATAAGTAATCTAGCCGTATATATTCTCACTTTTCTAGGCGCTTCGCTTTCTACAGCTATCGATTCAATCGGACTTTTCATGATTGCTGCTTTTTTATTCATTTTTGCTTACGGTACGTATAATGCTTACAGTCCTGTAGTAAGAAAATATACAATTTCGCTTGCTAAAAAGACCAATCGGAAAAACCTTCGCATTGCCGTAGCATCTGATATGCACTTTGGCACATTGTCCGGCAAAAAACATTTACAGCGGCTAATCACTCATGTACAAAAGATACAGCCAGATCTTATTTTACTTCCTGGAGATATTATTGACGATGATCCCCACGTATTCTTTAAAAAAGAAATGGATTATATGATGAAGCAGCTCAAAGCGCCTTTAGGCACATATGGAATTTTGGGAAATCATGAGTATTACGGCGGGAAGATCCCTCAGTTTGTGGAAAGAATGAAAGAAATGAACATTCCTATTTTAATGGATGAAGTGTTAAACATAGGCGATAGCTTGTACTTAATTGGAAGAAAAGATAAGACGGATAAAAATCGAGACAGCTTTTTCGATTTAGCGAGTGAAACGGATCGTTCTCTTCCAGTCATTGCGATGGATCATCAGCCGCTTTCTTTAAAAGAAGCGGAACAAGCAGGCGTAGATTTACTTTTATGCGGTCATACTCACAGAGGACAAATGGCCCCTAATCATTTGATCACAAAGCGGTTATTTGAAATTGATTGGGGCTACAAACAAACTAATCAGCTGCATACCATTGTCTCTTCAGGATTTGGCTTTTGGGGTCCTCCTCTTCGAATCGGAAGCCGGTCAGAAATTATTCAAATTGATATTTCATTTACAAAATAGAGAAAGCCCTAAGGCTTTCTCTATTTTAATGTACGAAGCAACTTCGGAAGTTCTGCGTAAATAGCCACTACTTCATCTATTTTCATCCGAACGAGCCCGCTTGAAGACGGGGCAACAAAATCCATTATTCCTGATACCATCGATTCTTCTTGTTTGCCCCACCTCACTTGCTTGCGTCCGCTGTACTGCTGATAGACACCTTTTCCAACAAAACAAACGATTTTAGGCGTGTATGTAGCGATTTTTTTCTTTAGGATTTCTCTGCCTTCTGCATATTCTTCTTTTGTAATCTCATCAGCTGCCTTTGTAGGACGCTCCACAATATTTGTTAAACCGTATCCTAGCTGTAACAGCGAGTGATCTTCCTCGGGATGGTATTTACGATCTGTTAAACCTGCTTTATGAAGAATCGTCCAGAAACGATTGGTTGGATTAGCAAAATGATGACCCGTTTCACCGGAACGGATGCTTGGGTTAAAACCGACAAATAAAATATCTAAGTTGGGCTGTATATGATCAAAAATAGAGTTCATAGTCATACGCTCCTTACAATGTAAAAAGAAAACATCCAAATTGGATGTTTTCTTTTTACTATACCCTATTAAATACGAACTACGCGTCCGTTGAATTTTTGTTTCCAGTAGCCGCTGCTCATGTTTGCAATTGCAACACCTGTTGAGCTCTGAGCACCGATGAACTTGCCGCCGCCTACATAAATACCAACGTGTCCGTCTTTTTTATATGTATCGAAGAAAACAAGATCTCCAGGCTGCATTTGACTAGAAGACACTTGCGTTCCAGCATGTTTTAATGTTTCTGTACTTACAGATCCAAGAGGCCCAAGGTTAACACCAACTTGAGAATATGCCCAGTGTACAAATGACGAGCAGTCAAATAAACCGTGGTTAATATCAGACTGGCTGCGTCCTCCGCCAAATACGTAAGCAGAGTTTCCAATCCAGCGGTTTCCTACCGTTACAACATTGCTAGCTTTTGGAGCCGGAGCGCTTGTAGGTGCAACATCATTGCTGCTTGCTTTTGGTGCTGCTTTAGGAGAAGGCGAATCAGCTTTTTCAGCTGGTTCCGCCGCTGCTTTTTGAGCTTGTTCGGCTGCTTTCTTAGCTGCCTCTTTAGCTGCTTGTTCAGCTGCTTTTCTTGCTGCTTCTTCCGCCGCTTTTTGATCTTTAATATTTTGTTCAAGCGTAGACTGTTCATTCGCAAGAGAGCTGTCTTTTGATTGTAGAGAAGCTTTTAGTTCTTCATTTTTTGCTTCTTTATCTTTTAGTTCTTTTGCCAACGTATCTTTTTGTTTCTTTTGAGCTGCTAGCTGGACAGTCATTTCATCCAGTTCTGCCTTCATATCTTCTAAGCTAGCAAGCTTAGATTTAACATCTGCTTGTTTTGTTTTTAGTTCGTCTTGCATATTTTTAGTTTCTTTTAAAATACCGCGGTCTGCATCTACAATAGTCGAAACAGCTAGCGCGCGGTCTACAAAATCACCAAAACTTGAAGAACCGAGTAAAACTTGTAAATACTCTACGTTACCGCCGCTTTCTTGCATGGAACGTGCACGATCTTTTAAAATATCATTTCGCTTTTCAAGTTTTTCTTGAAGCAGCTTAATTTCTTTTTCAAGCTGGTCTACTTGTTTAGACGTTTCTTTAATATCCGCTTCTGTTTTTTGGGCTTTTTTATTATTTTCTTCTTCTGCTAATGTTAATCGCTCAAGCTGTGCTTTCATTTGATCTTGTTCTGCTTGAAGGCGTGTTAATTCATCAGAAGCTGCTTTGATGTTAGATTGCACATCTTGGCGTTGATTTTGAATTTGAGATTTTTGTGATTCCATATCCTGAATGGTAGAGGCATACGCTGGAGTTGATAAAACTCCTCCTAGGCCTAATAAAACCGTTGTGTTAAGTAAAAGCATTTTCTTTTTCAATATGAATTCCTCCGCTTTCTCGCTCTGTTAAACTAGTAATTTCTAATTATGTATCAATATGTATAAAAGTCTGACAATTTATGTAAAGTTCACTGTATTTGTCGATAAATAGCTAAATATGCTAATGAAAATCTACGAAAATTATACCACGATAAACGTTCAAAAAAAGAATAACAATATTACAATTATATTTCAGTCATGTAACATTTAACGCTTGTGTATACATTCACTTCTTGCCTGCAAAAATATACCTTTATTTCCCCATGCCAGTGAAAGATCTATCAAGCTTCAAACAGCAGTGCTTTTAGCGTTATAAAGTAGATAATTATTATTGTTTAAGCTGTTTAGATTTAAGATATTTCTAAAAGAAACGTAACAACTCTTTAACATATTCGTCTATTTTTACCCTTTATCTACCATTTTTACAATATTTGAAAATGATTTTCTGGAATAACAATGAATTTATTTCTATTCGATGTTTGAAGAAGTTCAAAAAGAGGACAATAGGCAATTTTCAAACAATATTCGACAACGCTTGGATGAAGCTATACAAAAAACCTTCTCGCCATGAGGCGAGAAGGTTTTTTTAATCACGCTGCTGATAATAGTGTTCTAAAGCTACAATTGCGCTTCCCATTCTTTCTTGGTCAGGAATAACAATACGATCTACTCCTTCTTCTTTTAAAGCAGCAGCGGTTACTTTCCCAACGGCCACAGCTACTACAGAGCTTTCAAAGAGTTCTCGAATGTGATCAGCTTGTCCGTGTTCTCTTGCAAACGAAAATAAAAAGCGGGCTTGGGGAGCGCTTGTGAAATTAACAGCATCGACTTTCCCGCTTGTTAATTCGTTTATAAGCTGTTCCATGACTTCTGCTTTTGGAGGAATATGCTGATACGGTAAAATCTCTTTGAATTGGGCTTTTTGATTCGAAAGAAAATCAATCAATTTTGGTGCAGGATCTCCGTGAAGCTGAAGCGCTACATGCTTTCCTTCAAAAGAAAACGAATGAAGCGCTCTGACTAGTCCCGCTGTACTTCCATCATCATCTCGAACGGTTGGAGTAACACCGAGCTTTTTTAACATATTTACGGTTTTATACCCGCGTGCAGCAATGTTAGCTGCTTGTAAAGAAGAAAGGAATTCATCAGCTAGTCCTAGCTTATCTGCTGTTTTATATAAAATTTCCGTCCCGACGCCTGTCGTAAAAATAAACCAATCATAATTTCCTTTTACCAGTTCTTTAATATCTGCTTCTAAGTGTGTGTCATCTAAAAAGATGGTTCCTTGTGCAGGTCGTACAAGCGGGGTCCCGCCAAGGTTTTCAACAATTTTGCTGATTTCTTCTACTTTACGCTGACCTACGAGTGCGACTGTTTTACCTTCTAATCGTTTCAATGGTTTACCTCCATTTTTCTATGTATGCTACTTTAATGAACCTTGATAACCGAGTTTTTCAGAAATTAGGCTCGCCGCTTCTGTTACTTTTTGAATAATGAACGGTAGTCTGTCTCCTTGAAATCTCGCTTCAATTCCCGCTACGCTAATGCCTGCAACCACTTCATTTTGATGATTTACAATCGGCGCGCTCACGGATGTTGTAAAGTTTTCTAATTCTGAGGTGCTAATGGTATACCCTTTTTCTTTTGCTTCTTTTAATACATTTCTTAGTTTCTTTTGATCTGTAATGGTTCCAATACCTATTGGAGTTAGCTCCGTTTGAGTAATATATGCCTCTTGTTCTTTTTCGGGTAAATGCGCCAAAATAATGCGTGAACAAGCTCCTGCATAAAGAGGTGAACGCCTTCCAATTGATGTATAGAGACGCACGGGATGAAGCGTATCTACTTTTTCAATATACATGGCTTGATCCCCATCTCGTACAATTAGATTAACCGCTTCTTCTACTTCGTCTCGGAGCGTTTCCATTACGGGCTTTGCGATATTTCTAATATCTAAGCGATTAGCCACTAGCTGACCAAATTGCAAGAATAAAAGTCCTAGCGAATAGTATCCTTGCGCGTCTTTTGTTAAAAATCCCATCTCTTCCAGCGAACCAACCATTCGATGTAAAGAAGTTTTCGGAACGCCTGAATATTCCATCATTTCTGTGAAGGTTAGCTTAGGGTGGTTGATAAAAAGCGTGAGAATCTGCATGGATTTAACGACTGTTTTATTGTTAGCTTGCATAAAACCTTCTCCCTTATTTGTGCGAATACATGTATTTGATAGAAGTATAGCTTACTAGCTAATTATATGTTCTTTTTATTATACATGAAGAAAAAAAGGAAAGCACTCCCTTATAAGAGCACTTTCCTTTCTTACACCGTTTCTAGTTCTTTAATTGAAATAGGGTTACTTTCTAGAAATTTGGTTGTAAAATCCCCTTCTTTAAAAGAAGGATGATTCAGTAATTCTAAATGAAAAGGAATAGTTGTGTGAATACCTATAATGATAAATTCTTCGAGCGCACGTTTCATTCGTTGAATCGCTTCATTTCGGTCTTTCCCTGTTACAATTAATTTCGCCACCATTGAATCATAAAATGGAGAAATTTCATAGCCTGGGTAAACCGCGCTGTCTACACGAACGCCGTAGCCGCCAGGAGGTAAATACATCTCGACTTTTCCAGGAGAAGGCATAAAGTTTTTAGCCGGATTTTCTGCGTTGATTCGACATTCAATTGCCCATCCCTTTAACTGAACATCCCGCTGAGCAAATGATAGCGGGTAGCCTGCTGCTACTGAAATTTGTTCTTTAATTAAGTCAATATTTGTTACAAGTTCTGTAACAGGGTGTTCAACTTGAATCCGTGTGTTCATTTCCATAAAGTAAAAATGTCCGTGTTTATCTAACAGAAACTCCACCGTTCCCACACCTGTATAATCGACTGCTTTAGCTGCCGAGACTGCCGCCTTGCCCATTTTCGCACGAAGATTTTCATCTACTGCAGGAGACGGAGCTTCTTCTACTAATTTTTGATGACGTCGCTGAATCGAACAATCTCGTTCACCTAAATGAACTACATTACCTTCCTCATCAGCAATAATTTGAATTTCGATATGTTTCGGTTCTTCTAAATATTTTTCAAGGTATACTCCGCCGTTTCCAAAAGCTGTTTCTGCTTCGTGCTGAGCTTGACGAATCGCTTTTTCTAGCTCCTCTTCGCTATGAGCTAGCCGCATTCCTTTTCCGCCGCCGCCCGCTGTAGCTTTTACAATGATTGGATAGCCTATTTCTCTTGCTACTGGAATAGCGGTGCTGCTATCTTCAATCAGTCCTTCCGTGCCAGGTACAATAGGCACACCGGCTTGTTTCATTGTTTCTCTTGCTACAGCTTTTGCTCCCATTTTACGGATGGCTTCCGCTTTTGGACCAATAAAGGTAATATCATAGGATTCACACATCTCAGCAAAATCAGCATTTTCAGCTAAAAATCCGTAGCCGGGATGAACAGCGTCTGCCTTGGTTACTTGTGCTACGGTAAGCAAATTCCGAATATTTAAGTAGCTTTCTTTAGAAGATGTTTTACCAATACAAAATGACTCATCTGCTAGCTTTACGTGAAGTGCATCTTTGTCTGCTTCTGAATACACGGCCACGGTTGCAATTCCCATCTCTTTACAAGCTCGAATGATACGAACTGCAATCTCACCGCGGTTTGCGATTAACACTTTTTTGAACATAGTGGCTCCTCCTGACAATATGTATACTTTAATATGATTTTACGGTAAATAGAGGCTGTCCAAACTCAACAACATCTCCGTCTTTCACAAGAATTTCAAGCACTTCTCCTTCCATTCCTGCATCTACTTCGTTAAACAGCTTCATCGCTTCAATTACACATACAACATCTTTACGTTCAATAGTTTGTCCTACTTGAACAAACGGATCAGCGTCTGCTTCTGGCTTGGCGTAAAAGGTTCCAACCATTGGTGATAAGATTTGTTTTTCATTATTCTCTGCTGCGTTTACAGACATAGAATCTTGAGGCGTTTGCTCAGCAGCAGCGGCTTTTACTTCCTCTGTTTTTACTTTTGTAACAGCTGTGTCTTCTAAAGGAATTCCCGCTTTATCAATGACAACTTTTGTTCCTTCATGTTCAATATGGAGCTTTTGAATACCAGATTCATTCATTAATGAAACAACTTCTTGCAATTCACGTACGTTTATCATTTCTTGTCACTCCCGTTTTGTGTTATTTAGTTGACGCAAGGTTAATAGCAATCTTCAATTCTTGAAGCATCTGTTCTTTTTCTAAATAGATTTTTTCTGCTTCATGAAGCGAAATGTGAGAAAAATAGATGGATTCTCCGGGCTTTACTTGAGCTAAAAGCGGTAAATCCGCTGTGATGACTTGAGCGATTTTAGGATATCCTCCTGTAGTTTGACGGTCTGCTAACAGGATAATGGGATTTCCATCTGGCGGGACTTGAACAGAACCTTGTGAGACGGCTTCAGACAATAGCTCTTTTTTTTCTTGAAGCTGAAGAGAAGGTCCATCCATTCGATAGCCCATTCGATCTGATTGATTTGATACTTTAAAGGGTTCTTGAGTAAAATGACTTTGGCTTTCAGCTGTAAATAAATCAAATTGACCCCCATTCATAACACGGACACTTGGTTTCTTTGTAAAATGGACAAATTCTTTATAATTTACGGACCATGAAGAAGTATATACTCCGTTTATCAGTTCATTGGAAAGAAAAGCAGGCTTTGAAGCAGCAGGAACAGATAGAGGTAAAACGTCGTCTGTTTGTAATGCTCTTCCTTTATAGCCACCAATTTCCCCCCTCAAATACGTGCTTTTACTATTTAACACTTCATTAATAGAAAATCCTCCAGCTACAGATAGATAGGAACGACAACCAGTTCTACAAGGCCCAAATGATAAAGTGCCTCCTTTTGGAATAAATAAAGGTTTCCACATCGGGACTGGCTTTCCGTTGACCGAAGGAGTTAAATCTCCACCTGTGATCGCTACTAAACAATCACTTTCTATTTCAAGGGTAGGCCCCATTAGCGTAACTTCAAGTCCCGCTTCTTTTTCATCGTTACCAACTAGTAAATTAGCAATTCGAAGAGAATAAGAATCCATTGCACCGCTTACAATTACACCGTGCTGCTGAAATCCTTTTCTTCCCAAATCTTGAATGCTTGTTAATAACCCGGCTTTACTAACTCTTATACTCATTTTTCCCCCTCCTTTGCCTGTAGTTCTTGATACTCTTCTTTAGAGATAGGCTCAAATTTTACAATATCTCCAGCCTGCAGCAAACTTGGAGGATTTTGCTCCGGCAAAAACAGTTTAATCGGCGTTTGACCAATTAGCTGCCATCCTCCGGGAGTGGAAATAGGATACACTCCTGTTTGCATTCCTGCAATACCAACCGAACCTGCAGGAATAGAGGTGCGAGGAGACGAGCGGCGAGGCGTAGCAATTTTTTCAGATAGTCCTCCGAGAAACGGAAATCCAGGAGCAAATCCAATCATGTACGCTAAGTATTCGCCTTCAGAATGAATACTTATTACCTCTTCAGGTGTTAAGTTATGGTGACGAGCGACATATTCAAGATCAGGTCCATACTCTCCTCCGTAGCAAACTGGAATGGAAACCGTACGATGGTCTAACTCTTTTTCTGTCTGTTCGTTCTCTAATTTACTTTGAAGGATAGAAGACACTACTTCAAAAGGAGACACAAATTCTTTTTTCTCCTTCTTTTTCACGGCTGCTACCACTTCAAGAGGGTTATAAAAGATCGTAAGGTTCGTAAATGCCGGCACGCATTCAATAAACCCAGGGAAAGGATTTAATTCTATTGAATCTTTACACGTTTTGATTTGTTTATGAATATCGTACTGAATACTATCTCCAAACGTTATAACAAGCGCTGAGTCGCCAAGCGGAGAAATAACAGCTGGCGCTTTTGTTATGGTTTGATTCATATCTACACCTCTTTCTTTTATAAAACACCTAGTTTTTCATCTCGAATATCTGTAATAAACATATGTCCAGGAGCATGTGTAATCATAATAGAAGGTTTTGTTTCCATTGCTACAGCTTGAGGAGTTACGCCACAAGCCCAGAACACGGGAACTTCGCCTTCTTTGACGGAAACAGCATCGCCAAAATCCGGAGAGTGAAGGTCTTCAATACCTATTGCAGCGGGGTTTCCAATGTGAACAGGTCCTCCGTGCACAGCTGGAAAACGTGAAGTTACTTGCGCTGCCCGCACTACGTCTTGCTGAGGAATTGGGCGCATACTAACGACCGTCGAGCCGTGGAATATTCCCGCTTCAGCGCATGAAATATTTGTTTTATACATAGGAACATTACAGTTTTCTTCAATGTGACGAACAGGTATGCCGTTGTTTAAAAGTGCGTGTTCAAATGTAAAACTGCAGCCGATGAGAAAAGCTACCATATCTTCTGTCCAATAGTCTTTGATATCGGTTACTTCTTTTACCAGTTCCCCATTTTCATAGATTCGATACTTCGGAATGTCTGTACGAATATCTCCGGACGGAGCCGCAAACTTTGGAACAGGAGATCCAAAGTCCGTTACATCTAAAAGAGGACAAGATTTAGGATTACGCTGACAGAACAATAGAAAGTCAAAGGCTTGTTTCTTTGGTAAAATAGCTAAATTAGCTTGAGCATAGCCGTTTGCCATGCCTGCCGTTGGGTGAATAAGCTGGTTGTTACGGATTTGCTGACGAAGTTCAGCTGGAGTTAGATGTGAAAGGTTTGACATGTTTCTATCTCCCATCATTACCCGCACACAACTTGCGTGCGGGCACATTGTTTTATTTAAATAATTGAGGAAGCTGATCCATTAACGTATAACCGCCCATTAAAGCCATTACAATAACGACAAGTACACCAGAAATGGTAAGCCATAAAGGATGCTTATACTCACCAACGATGCTTTTTTTATATGCAGCAACTAGTAATGTTCCAAGGGCAATCGGAAGAATTAATCCATTAATTGCTCCAACTAACAGAAGAACTTTTACAGGTTTTCCAATTAAGACAAACGACAGAGTTGAAATAATAATAAATCCAATAATAATCCAGTTTGAGTTTTTATTAAGTTTTTCACTAAACGTTTGAATAAACGAAACTGATGTATAAGCAGCTCCCACTACAGACGTAATAGCAGCAGACCACATGACAATACCAAAGATTTTATAACCGACGTTTCCTGCTGCGAGCTGAAACACGGATGCTGGAGGATTGGCCGGGTCAATTTGTAACCCTTTAGATACAACGCCAAGTACAGCTAAAAACAAAGCGATTCGCATAACGGAAGTGATAAGAATTCCTGTTACAGAACTTTTAGTGACTTGAGGTAAAGAATCGATGCCTTTTACCCCGGCATCTAAAAGACGATGTCCGCCTGCAAAGGTAATATAACCACCAACAGTACCTCCAACAAGCGTAACGATCGCAATGATGTCGATTTGATCAGGTTTAAAAGATTTCACTACAGCTTCTCCAACGGGAGGTGAAGTAGTAGCTGCTACATATAGCATTAGCCCAATCATGACAAAACCTGCAATTTGCGTGAAGCGATCCATTGCTTTTCCAGCTTCTTTTACAACGAAGATTAGCACGGCAATAACTGCACTAATTGCAGCTCCGGCTGTTGGAGAAATACCGGTAATCGCATTTAATCCAAGACCGGCACCGGCAATATTTCCAATATTAAATGCAAGTCCTCCAATTACAATTAAAATAGCGAGCACGTATCCTAGTCCGGGAAATACCATATTGGCGATTTCTTGTCCGCGTTTTTCAGAAACGGCAATAATCCTCCATACGTTGGTTTGAGCAAAGATATCAAGAATAATTGAAATTAAAATAACGAATCCAAAGCTTGCGGCTAAATTTTGTGTAAATACGGTAGTTTGAGTTAAAAAGCCTGGTCCAATAGCCGATGTGGCCATTAAAAAAGCGGCTCCAAGCATTAACGTCCAGTTTACTTTAGGTGCAGCCGAAAGCTTTTGCTGAGGTGTTGATTTTTTTATTGGCTCCAATATCATCTTCCTCCTGATTGTATGTAGTTTTTATTGTGAAATAGCCTTAACTACCACTTCTGATGCTTGTAAAGAACGGTTGACATGACGAGCAAATTCAAGTGCGTGAGCCCCGTCTCCGTGAATACAAATCGTGTCTGCCTGCAATTCTACATCCTTGCCTTGCTGAGATTTGACTTTCCCTTCTTTCACCATTGTAATAACTTGAGAAACAGCTTCGTTGTCATTTTCAATTAAAGCATTTGGTTCTGTACGAGGCGTAAGAGAACCGTCTAACTGATAGGTACGGTCTGCAAATACTTCGTTGGCCGTTTTCAAACCAATTCTGTTACCGGCTTGAATCAGCTCACTTCCAGATAATCCAAACAAAATCAGCTCAGGATTTACGTTGTAAACAGCTTTTGCTATTGCTTCAGACAACGCTTTATTTTTAGCAGCCATGTTATATAGTGCACCGTGAGGTTTTACATGCTGCATTGATAACCCTTCTGCTTGCAAAAAACCGTTTAATGCACCAATTTGATAGACTACGATATCGTAGGCTTCCTGAGGTGAAATATTGATGTTTCTGCGTCCAAAACCGATAAGGTCCTGTAGACCAGGATGAGCACCAATTTGCACTTTTTTTTCAGCGGCCAATTTTACCGTTTTTCTCATGACGCTTGGATCCCCTGCATGAAATCCACAGGCTACGTTCACAGACGTCACGTGTTCTAAAATGGCTTCATCATTGCCAATGCGATAAGCACCAAAGCTTTCCCCTAAATCACAGTTTAAATCTACTTTATTCAATTCGTTCTTCCCCCTTAAAAACTTCATTGTAAGCGTAATCATTTGCAGATAGTAAATAAAATCCAAGCTGAATTATCTGCATCAATACTTCAAGTTCCGTTTTTCGGAACTTCAGTACCGTTTTTCAGTTATATTTGGATTTTAGCACGAGATGATGAATTGAACAACAACATTATCAGAATATTTGACATAGTCATTATTTTTATTTGGATAATACTCCCTTATTTTATTTGTATTTTCTATCTATAGCCTTAATATAATGCAGCTTCTTAATGCCATTGGACACAGTAAATAACTAGGTTGTCAGAATAATTACTAGTTCAAAATAATCAAAATAAAATTTTCGTTGTAATCGTTTTCAAATAGGTGCTATATTTCAATTGTAGTCAATTTATGCAAACGATTGCAAAAAAAGGGGATGAAACGATGAAAGGGAAAAAATGGACAGCTTTAGCTCTAACACTGCCGCTGGCTGCTAGCTTATCAACAGGCGTTCACGCGGAAACCGTACATAAAGGTAAATCTCCAGCTGCAGATAAAAACGGTGTATTTTATGAGGTGTATGTAAACTCTTTTTACGATGCAAATAAAGATGGACATGGTGATTTAAAAGGTCTTACACAAAAGCTGGACTATTTAAATGATGGCAATTCTCATACAAAGAATGATCTTCAAGTAAACGGGATTTGGATGATGCCGGTCAACCCTTCTCCTAGCTATCATAAATATGATGTAACGGACTATTATAACATTGATCCTCAGTATGGAAATCTGCAAGATTTTCGCAAACTAATGAAAGAAGCAGATAAACGAGATGTAAAAGTTATTATGGACCTCGTTGTGAATCATACGAGCAGTGAACACCCTTGGTTTCAAGCTGCGTTAAAAGATAAAAACAGCAAGTACAGAGATTACTATATTTGGGCTGATAAAGATACCGACTTGAATGAAAAAGGATCTTGGGGGCAGCAAGTATGGCACAAAGCTCCAAACGGAGAGTATTTTTACGGAACGTTCTGGGAAGGAATGCCTGACTTAAATTACGATAACCCTGAAGTAAGAAAAGAAATGATTAACGTCGGAAAGTTTTGGCTAAAGCAAGGCGTTGACGGGTTCCGCTTAGATGCTGCCCTCCATATCTTTAAAGGTCAAACACCTGAAGGCGCTAAGAAAAATCTCCTGTGGTGGAATGAGTTTAGAGATGCAATGAAAAAAGAAAACCCTAACGTATATCTAACGGGTGAAGTATGGGATCAGCCGGAAGTAGTAGCTCCTTATTATCAGTCGCTTGATTCCCTATTTAACTTTGATTTAGCAGGAAAAATTGTCAGCTCTGTAAAAGCAGGAAATGATCAAGGAATCGCTACTGCAGCAGCGGCAACAGATGAACTGTTCAAATCATACAATCCAAATAAAATTGACGGCATTTTCTTAACCAATCATGACCAAAATCGCGTCATGAGTGAGTTAAGCGGAGATGTCAATAAAGCAAAGTCAGCTGCCTCTATCTTACTTACGCTTCCTGGCAACCCGTATATTTATTACGGTGAAGAAATCGGCATGACCGGTGAAAAGCCTGATGAATTAATCCGTGAACCGTTCCGCTGGTACGAAGGAAACGGACTTGGACAAACTAGTTGGGAAACACCTGTATACAATAAAGGCGGCAACGGCGTGTCTGTAGAAGCACAAACCAAACAAAAGGACTCTTTGTTAAATCATTACCGTGAAATGATTCGCGTACGTCAGCAGCACGAAGAGTTAGTAAAAGGAACGCTTCAATCTATTTCAGTAGACAGTAAAGAAGTTGTTGCTTATAGCCGTACGTATAAAGGCAACTCCATTAGTGTGTATCATAATATTTCAAATCAACCTGTAAAAGTATCTGTAGCAGCGAAAGGTAAATTGATTTTTGCTAGTGAAAAAGGTGCTAAGAAAGTCAAGAATCAGCTTGTGATTCCGGCGAATACATCGGTTTTGATAAAATAATTAAAAACACCTTTACGTGATTACCAAGTAATGACGTAAAGGTGTTTTATTCCTGCTATGCTACAACTGTCGTACTCGCGCATCCGCCCTGCCCTCTTTTAAAAATAGTTACATGATTGATATAAGGTCTATTTAGTTAATAAATTAGACCTTTTTGGACGAGCAAAAAGTAATTTACCTTTATAGCCGATATGTCATATTCAATTTTAGTTAAAGTAATTCAGGTTCCCGGAATACAAAGAAAACCTTAGGTGTCTATAGACACCTAAGGTTTTCTTTGTATTCATGTTTCTTTTCATTCGTAATAGTAGCCTAACTTAGTATCCAGCAAATATTGACAAGTCCATACCTTAACAAACTAAGTACATTTCGTTTAATATTGCTTTTTATTTATTCAATCGGAAGTAAAGTATCAACTACAATACTGTTTACAGCATTGATATACGCAAATGCACTTGCTTTCATAACATCCGTATCTGTTGCCTTGGCAATATACTTTTCGCCTTTGTATTCTACTTGAATCTTTACTTTTCCTAATGCTTCCTTACCTCTTGATACACTGCTAATATTATATTCGATCAATTTAATATCTAAATCACTAATTTCTGTAATAGCTGAATACAAGGCATCAATCGGGCCAGAACCGACTGCACTACTTTTCAATATTTGATCACCCTTTTTAATCTTCACACTTGCAGACGGGAAATTTGTATTACTAATCACTTGCAAATCGATTAGTTCATAAAAATGATGACTATAGTGCATTATATCCTGATTATGAATATCATTTTTCGCATAATAATTCTCAACGATGACATATAAGTCATGATTATATACTTCTTTTTTTGCATCTGCCAATGCAAGGAAAGCTTCAAATATCCCTTCAAATTGCATGTTAGTCATCCCATTAAAGCCTAATGATTCAAGGGCATTTTTCACCGCATGACGTCCAGAACGGGCGGTTAAAACAAGTTCCATATCGTCTAAACCGACTTCAATTGGGCTAATGATTTCGTAAGCATCTCTTGCTTTTAATAAGCCGTCTTGATGTATACCTGAAGAATGAGCAAAAGCATTATCACCTGTAATAGCTTTGTTTACTTGTACATCTAATCCCATTAAACTACTTACCAATCTAGATGTATTCATGATTTCTTTTGTATTAATATTTGTGTACGCATTATAAACTGATGAGCGCGTATTAATTGCCATGACGACCTCTTCTAGTGCAGCATTGCCTGCACGCTCACCAATGCCATTTATCGTACACTCGACTTTATCTGCTCCATTCTTAATTGCAGCTAACGTATTCGCAGTTGCCATACCAAGATCATTATGACAATGGACACTTAAAAGCACTTTATCATTCAAATTTTTCAAGCGATTATTTATTTTAAAGATTAGTTCACCAAACTCTTCTGGCTCGGCATAGCCAACTGTATCGGGCACATTAATAATGGTAGCTCCTGCCTTTACAACAGCTTCAATCGTTGCCCATAAATATTCAAAATCGGAGCGAGACGCATCCTCCGTTGAATATTGTACGTCTGGTAGAAGTGTTTTTGCATATTTTACTGCATCAACACCAAGATCTAAAATTTGACTTTTCGATTTTCCAAACTTCTTCTCCACGTGAATGTCTGAAGCGCCTAAAACTATATGGATTAACGGTTTTTCAGCATATTTCACACTATTATAAACAGCATCAATATCAGCCTTTACTGCTCTTGCTAACGCTGTAATGATCGTTTCGTCTGTATTTCCTATTTTCAGAGCAATTTCTTTCACAGCATTAAAATCACCAGCTGAAGATGAAGGAAAACCAGCTTCGATAATATCGACTTTCAGCTTCTTTAGTTGCTGTGCTACTTCTAGTTTTTCATACAGGTTCAGCTTAGCCCCCGGAACTTGCTCGCCATCTCTTAAAGTCGTATCAAACATCCAAATTTTTCTCGTCATTTCAGAAACACTCCTTTGTCATATTAATGTATAAAAAAAAGCCCCGTCTCTATAAAAACATAGAGACGAGGCGTTGCTCGCGGTACCACTCTAATTGATCAATCATTACATAATTAACCCACTCATTTTCGGCAGCTATCACCACCTATCTTCATAACGGTAGAAAACCGACATCCCCTACTTATAATATTCAGGGAGTAGCTCTTGGATGAGTTCAAAGGTAATAACTACCGATTCTCACCAACCATCGGCTCTCTGACAAGTTTATATATCCTTCTACTATTTCCAATCTTTGCTTATTATTATTTGATTACATGCAATATTATATCTATCTACTCATTTTGTCAACGTAGTTTTTTGAATAAAAAAACAATTCTTAATCTAGATCAAAGGCGATTTTATATTATTTTTAAACCTAAACTGACATTGAAAAACGTTCGTTAATTAAGTTTAATTTTCGTTCACAAAGATATTCTTTTTTCTATTCTGAGACCTAGCACAATGGTACCCAAAAAGGAGCTTTTTAAGTTAATTAATTTCTATTATGCGTACTTATTTCTAACAGTATCATCCCACATAAGCAGAATTTGTTTTAGCTCAGCTGTTTCAATTAGACAATACGTCTTTTGATCTTCTTCAGCATATTCATTCACAATTTTTGTTACATCATATTTAATTTCTATAGTACAGGCATTTCCAGTTAATTCTTCATAAGAAGATTGCTTTGAAAGTACTTTATCAATTAAATCTAGCCATAATTTCGATCCATCTTCTTGTACATCACTTAATAATAAATCTATAACTAAAAGAATTTCATCAGGTACATTTATCATAAGCATTCCTTGGTTATCTTCATAGATTTGAACATTATATTTCATTACTGGTTCCCTCCTCTTTTTCTTATTGGAAAAGCAGTATTTATCTTTCCTTCTGAATTTATATACATCCTAATTGTTAAACCCTCAGAAGTCCTTCCTGTATTTAGACCTGACTGACGGTTAATAAGGCGTTTATTTTCATAAGCTTCGTTAATTGCATTAAGAACTTGAGCTCTGTTCCAATCTTCTCATACGGATTATTGGGAAGCTTTCCATGTCTATATCAATCCTACATTAATTATTCAGATGAAATCTCAAACCATTTAAGTATATATTAGTATTTCTTACTAGTACATAAAAGGATACTATCACTGATTAACTTAAGAAATTAGGAAAGAATAAGTCCCTTGAGAAGAACTAGATTTATGAATATCCTATACAAAATTAGTTAACATAAACACTCTTTCCGGAACACATCACAAAAAGGAACCCTTATGGGAGTAAGGGTTCTAACAGAGTCGCTTTTATAGAATATGCACCTTTATATACATCGTTGATTTGTTAGGCTTTTCATTAGGAGGACCAACATATTCAATGCATAAAAAGCGCACATTTTATTCATATGTAAAAATGAAAAAATATATCTTTTAGAAAACTTATTTAGAGTGTCTCCCCTTAAATTTTTCACTTAAATATAAAGCAACATCCCGAATAGCCTTGTCCGTTTCAGCTTCTATCAATTCTCTATCCTTGGTGTATGAGTATAACGTATCTCCATTTATAATATGATCCGATAAATTCAATAAACCAATAGCCCTTTTATTGAATTTATGGGCAATTGCTAAGGTAGTAGCTGTTTCCATATCTACCGCATCATAACCTTTTAAAGCCCACTCTTTTACCATCTCATGCGTTTCAAGAAGCATAGCACTCATGCTAACAACGGTGCCTGTAACGTATCTATAGCCTTTCCTCTTACAATATTCACAAGCAGCTTCCACTAAGTCTTTATTAGACTCTACAACCATCTGTTCCGGCAAGTACCAATGAGAGACACCATCCTTCATTTCTGCAGCTGTAACAATTAGGATGTCCCCATATCTAACCTCTGAAGATAGTCTACCAAAGTAGCCAGTTTGTATAAATATTTCAGTACCACTACAGGCAAACTGATGTGCAATATTAGATGCCATAGGACTTCCATACACATTTGCATATCCTACATTTAGGTTGTTATATTTTCCAACTAACGTGTTCCATTTAGGTACAAAAAGCTCTTCACATAAGATTTCTCTCCATAAGTTTAAGTTATCTTCAAATCCCCATTCTCCATGAATAATAAATGAGCCAGGTACGTTTTCCTTTGGTATACCAAGTACTTTCAACCAATCTTCTTTTTGAAAATCACCATAAAGTTTCATATATTTCTCCTTATTATCTAATTTAAGATTACTTATAAGGAAAATTCTTGCTTGTAAGCTTTAAATCCTTTAGTTTATAAAAAATTCACTTTGCACAATGAATTTTTCCAGAACAACTTAAAAAAGCACCGCCTTGGTTCTCAAGGAAGCGTTCAATAAAGTATAATTTACAAATTATGGATTTATAATTATGGATTTATATAGAAAATCTATCATTTTCACCGTTCGTTTAAGTTTTGAAATATTATACGAACGTTCTCTAAAACACATAAAACTTTGCGAATGTTCTTGTTAGAAAAAAGTGATGGATTCAAATCGAATCTTGATAGTGCGTCAGAACAAAACACCCTTAATCATGTGGAAACCAATAAGTGCAAAAAAACTGCACCTAGATTTAAAATAATCGAAGGTACAGTTTTTATTAAACATTGTAATTTAATCTTCTTTATTCAATTCCCCAATAGAAAATTGAGTCCATTCCATACTCATCTTCACTGATGAAAATGCCAAATTTCTCATCAACATTTATAAGTATGAACCAGAAATAGGCTTCAGAATTATTAGCTTCTGTATAATCTAATACACTTTCTAAGCTTTCGTAAAAATCTTTTAATTTAATTATTAAATTAGGTAATTGTTCATGTTTTCTACCATTGTAAATTACAACTTTTTGATTGAGATAACCCTTTATTTTGTTTTGAAATTCTTCTAATTCAACTTTTATTCTTTGTTCATCATGTTTGAAGAATGCCTTAAGTTTAAGCTTTGACGAATAAATAAACTCTAGTTTGTCCAGGTAAACTTTTTCGTTATTTACCTCAAACGATGAAATATCTGGAATGCATTTTTTGAAATCCTCTTCAGCTCTTTTTAAGTAGTTTTTTCTTTTTAATTCAGCTATTTTTTCTTTTCTTAAATAGTTATCTATTGTTCTTCCCTCGCTTTTTGTATCCTGAACGATTTTCTGGGTCATAGGTGCTTCTTTAATCATATCTACCTTTTTTATAAGGATTTAACCCATCTACCACGTGAAAATGCGGATCTCTTCCATCTGCATTCCAGTACAGTAAAAAATCCGTAGGTAAACCTACGGATTTCTTTACAACTCTTTTTCCAAGCAGTTAACTTGATTATGATGCAGCGGCTTAGTGGCATACTGTGTAAAACCAAGGCGCTCCCAAAACAGCTTGGCTCTAGGATTTTGAGACAGGACACCAAGGCGTAGAACAGAAATTCCTTCTTCTTTTAGCTTGTCTTCGAATGCTAGATACGCTTGCGTTCCGAAACTGAAATTGTGATAGGCGCTATGAATAATAAAAGCTCCAATCCACGGATGATCATCGTTAGGATTTTGCTTCATGTAATCAATAACCCCTACGTATGTATCGTCGGCTTTTATAAAATAACTGTCTGTTTTTTCGTTCACGTATTCTTTAAAAAGCTCTTCTTCCCTCCGCTCTTTCTTGCCGTTTTCTAACACGTTATAAGCTTCGTTTGAATTGATAATCTCTGACACAATATACATCGTGTCAGCTGTAACGGGTTCAAATGAAATCATATGTCTTCCCTTCTTTCTCTGTAAAGTAGCTGTATATCGTTGCTTTGTCAATTTTACCATTTTTCATTCGCGGAAAGGACGTTAAAACTCTCCATACGCGCGGGATTTTATAAGAGGATACTCGTTTTGTCAGCGCTTGTCTTACATCAGAAAGAGAAATGTTCTCTAAGACAATTGCTGCACCTACGACTTCTGAACGTTCAGCATCTGCTACGCTAAAAACGGCTGCTTCGCTAACGCCCGGTATTTGTAGTAGCAGCTCTTCAATTTCTTCAGCATATACTAAGCTTCCGCTGCTTTTGATTACATTTTTGTCTCTTCCTACGATGGTAATGTTTCCGTCTGGAAGCTGAACCGCAATATCATGCGATGTAACATATCCGTTAAAAAATGAGCGGTTCGTTTCTTCGCTGTCCTTAACAAACCCTTCGAATGCTTGAGTTGTTTTCACAAACAGTATTCCTTTGTCTCCTTTTTCTACTTCTTTTCCACGTTCGTTCAGGATTAAAACGTCTACACTGTCAACAGGATAGCCTACTGTATGAGGCAGCGTTTCAGCGGTATCTGGTGAAAGTACCGTAACAAATCCCATTTCAGAAGATCCGTAATATTCATAAAGAGAGGAGTTAGAAAACGCTCGTGAAAATTTCTTTCGAACGGAAGGCGATAATTTATTTCCTACTGAAATCACGGTTTTTGGCAAAAGTCGTTTTTCTTTCGGTCTGCTTTGTATGTACCGAAGCAAAGGAGAAATTAACGCGGGTGTAATAGACATACAGCTAGCTTCCTTGTTAAAAACAGCAGAAGGTGTAAACGCTTCTAGCATGATAGCGTGCATCCCGCTGCAAAGCGCGTGCAAAACCGGATAAAGCTGGGCGGAATACGAAATATGTAAGGGGATAAGTACTTTTTCATGTTTCTGTAAAGAAAATACGTCCGACCATTCTTGAAATGATGAAGACCAAGAATGATGCGATTTTACAAATCCTTTCGGTCTCCCTGTTGACCCAGAGGTAAATCCAAATAAAAATAGATCGGACAGTGCATTCACTTGCCGTATAGGCAGGATTGGTTTTTCTTTTGTTATGTTAGTTAAAGAAGACGTTTTCCATAGCCAATTCGGGGACTGAATAGAAAAATAGGTATCCACTTCAGCCTCTGTTAGCTCATTATGTAAAAGCATCACAATTCCACCAGCTTTTAAAATCGCTAAAAATGACACAACAGCTTCTGCATTGTTTGGCATACTTAACGCAACGAGCTCTCCTTTTTCCATCCCTTTTTCTTTCAGCTGATTTTCGGCTTTGCATACATGATCCCACATTTGACCGTAGCTTAGTTTATTAACAGAATCCGATAGTGCGAGTCTGTCCGGCGTTTGTTGACACTGATTAAAAACTAGTTCTTCAATTCGATTCATTACTCCGTAAGCTCCTTTTTATTTTACTTTTAGTGTACCGTAAATACGGGTTTGAGAAAAGAAAAATGTAAACTTCAACAAAAATTAAGTTGACTAATTTAAGTTTAATAAGATACGATAGTCATGTTTTATCCTACATAGCGGAGGTTTACGATGAAAACAAAAGATATGACGTACGTTGCTTTATTCACGGCTATAATGGGAGCTCTAGGACTCGTCCCTCCTATTTTTTTATCTTTTACACCTGTTCCAATTACTCTTCAGCCTATGGGTGTTATGCTGTCGGGAGGAATTCTTGGCGCTAGATTAGGAGCTTTAAGTCAATTTCTTTTTTTATGTTTGCTAGCAGCTGGCGTTCCTTTACTTGCTGGAGGACGCGGAGGAATTGGGGTATTTTTGAGTCCGAGTGCTGGATATATCATTGGCTATGTGTTTGCCGCTTTCTTTATTGGCTGGACGTTAACAAAGTTAAAAAATGTAACGGTTGCAAAAGTTTTTGCTGTCAATGTGTTATTTGGGATTGTGTTAGTCTATGCCTGTGGTATTCCTGTGCAGGCAATGCAGCTTCACATTCCGTTTCTGAAGTCTCTTCAGCTAAGCTTTGTTTACCTTCCAGGTGACTGTATAAAAGCAGCGGTCGCGGCTTATTTAATTACAAAAGTTCGAAAAGCAGTAGCGGTACCTGGCCGTTCGAACACGGCTTCTATGTAAGGAAGTGATGACTTATCTATCAAGCAGCAATTGTAAAAGCGAAGCGTACGGTCATTGGAAAAGAAAACGGTCTACTGAAAGATTTTCATGTTCAAGAGCTAGCAGCTCCTTTATTAAAACAGCTTAGCGCTGGAATTGAACATGAAATTGATGACGTTATTTTAGGAAATGTTGTAGGTCCAGGAGGAAATGTAGCCAGGTTATCCGCTTTAGAAGCGGACCTCCCTTTTTCTATCCCGGGAATGACCATTGATCGTCAGTGCGGAGCTGGCTTAGAGGCGATTCGAATGGCCAGCTATTTGATAAAAGCAGGTGCAGGAACGTGCTATTTAGCTGGAGGCGTTGAAAGTACAAGTACTTCTCCATTTGAAAAACGAGCACGTTTTTCTCCTGATAAAATTGGTGACCCTGACATGGGAATTGCAGCAGAAAACGTAGCTCAGCGATACAATATATCTAAAGATCAACAGGACAGATATGCTCTTTTAAGTCATAAAAGAAGCTGGGAGGCTTTTGAAAAAAGATGGTTTGAAGAAGAAACGCTTCCTCTTCCAAACGTGATGCACGATGAAGCATTTATGAAAAAACGAAACCTAACAAAGCTGCTGCAAAAAGCCAGCCCCGTCTTTTTAAAAAATGAAGGCACCGTCACCGCAGCCAACAGCTGTGGAATTAACGACGGAGCCTGCATTGCGCTTGTGATGGAAGAGCAAAAAGCACGCGCTTTAGGCTTTCAGCCCGTTTTGCGTTTTATTGACGCTGATATTTCAGGAGTGTCACCTCTTTACCCTGCTATTGCACCAGTTTCTGCGATTAAAAATATCTTGAAGCGAAATTCTCTTACGGTAGATGATATTGATTTATTTGAAATCAATGAAGCATTTGCTGTTAAAGTTGTCGCTTGCATGCAAGAACTGGGAATATCAGAAGAAAAAGTGAATATTCGCGGAGGAGCATTGACCTTAGGACACCCTTACGGAGCATCAGGAGCTATTTTAGCTACGCGTCTTTTTTATGAGAGCAAGCGCCGTGACGTGCGATATGTCATAGCAGCTTTAGGAAGCGGAGGCGGAATAGGAACAGCGGTATTATTTGAAGTAATCAAATAATACCGCTGTTTTTATGCCTTTTTTATTACATTATGTTGCATCAAATATTGCTCAATATCTTTAAATGTCTCAACCGGAACAAATGAAACGTTTTGTTCGCGCAGTAAATCTTGCAAAGAATCTTTCGCAAAGGTAACATCTGCATGTTTTGCGGGATGTGAATCCGGTTCGCTGTCTCCAGCAAAATAAATCGTTTCGTATGCCTCTTTTAGTTCTTGAATAACAACAGATTTATCAATGCCGTAGCGTTCTGAATGCCATCTGTGAGCAGGATCTAGACGCAAGTGAACGTTGTTTTGATGGAAATATCCTTCATTCGAATAAACTTCCACTTTTTCAACACCGTATTTATCTAACAGCGGTTTAATATAGTACGTTGTTCCAGCGCTTAAAATATAAAAATCCCCGCCGTTTTTCTGAACAGCTTTAATAAAAGCGGGCACGTATTTATCAATTGGAATATTCGCTACTTCTTCTAAAATTTTCGGTTCTTCTTGGTGAATGGATTGAAAAACAGTAGATAAAAAATCAATATCTTTCATTTCTCCTGCTTTCCACCGGCGGAAAAGCTCTTCACCTTCTGGAAAATACTTTTCAATCACAATCCAGTAAAAATCTTTTTTTGAAATCGTTCCATCAAAATCTGATACAAACGCCCATTTTTTCATTCCTCACACATCCTTTGCTACATACTAAGCAGTTCTCGGAGCTCTTCTTCTGTCAAACTAGAAAGCATTGTTTCTCCCGGTTGAATAACCTGTTCGATGAGTTCTTTTTTCTTTTGCTGCAAGGCGTAAATTTTTTCTTCGATGGTTCCTTGAGAAATAAGCTTGATGACCTGCACAACATTTTTTTGTCCAATGCGGTGTGCACGGCCTGCCGCTTGTTCTTCAATCGCGGGGTTCCACCATAAGTCGTATAAAATAACCGTATCGGCTCCCGTTAAATTTAAACCCGTGCCTCCGGCTTTTAATGAAATTAAGAAAATGTCTTGTTCTCCATTATTAAACCGATCCGCCATTTCCACTCGTTCTTTTGATGGCGTTTGACCGTCTAAATAAAAGTATGAGAGATTTTCTTTTTGAAGCTCTTCTCGAATAATATGAAGCATGCTTGTAAATTGAGAAAAGATTAACAAGCGTTTTCCGTTGGCAACCGCATTTCTTGTAATCTCAAGCAGCTGCTCTAATTTGCTTGAATACCCTTCGTAATTTTCAACGAATAAAGACGGATGACAGCAAATCTGGCGAAGTCTTGTTAATCCCGCCAAGATCTTCATTCGGTTTTTATTAAAATCTTCACCGGCTAAAGATGATTTTAACTGCTCTAAATAGCCTACATACAACTCTTTTTGTTCTTTAGTTAGCTCAGATAAATGAGTGGTTTCAATTTTATCAGGCAGTTCTTTTAACACATCCTTTTTTACTCGTCGCAGTAAAAATGGTCTTACAATTCGGCCGACTTGCTCCGATGACATGTTTTTAAACTGGCGAAGCCCTGGAAATAAGCCAGGAAGAATGGTCTGGAAAATTGACCAAAGCTCATCAAGTGAGTTTTCAATAGGAGTACCGCTAAGCGCAAAACGTTTTTTAGCTGAAATAGTCCTAACAGCTACTGCTGTCTTCGTTGTATGATTTTTAATACTTTGAGCCTCATCTAGAATTAAAGCATGAAAATGAAGATGCTGATACAAATCAATATCTTGACGCAGCGTTGGATAAGATGTGATCCATACGTCAGCTGTGCGTTTTAGCTTCTCCTCACGCTCACTCGGCGTTCCTGTAATGGTTTGAACCGTTAAATTCGGTGCAAATCTCTCCAATTCGTTGCGCCAGTTATAAATCAAGGAAGCCGGCACAACAATTAAAAAGGCACTGCTGTCTTCATCAAGCTCTTTTTCAGATAAGATATAGGCAATGCTTTGAAGCGTTTTTCCAAGCCCCATATCATCAGCCAGTACGCCTCCTAAAGAGTAGTGAGACAGAGATTTAAACCACTTAAATCCATTACGCTGATAATCACGCAGGGATGCCTGTAAGGATTCCGGTACTTCCCAATCCATTTCCTCTGGAGATTTGAGCTGTGTAAGTAATGTTTTAAATGCTGAGCCAAACTTAGCAGCTGATTTATCACCCGCACTCATAATCTCTTCCACTTGCATTCCTCTGTATAAAGGTACCTGCAATGAGTTATCCTTTAAATCTTTTTCCGTTACGTTCAGCTCCCGAAACAGATTTTGAATATGTTCAAAGCCCTCATTTTCAAGAGGGATAAACGCACCGTTATCTAGACGATGATAGCTTTTCTTTTCTAAGACAGATTTTAAAACATCTTGAACGGTCTGATGATCAATGTCTCCTAAATCAAAATTAATTTCTAATAGCCCATTGCTATTTTGAATGTCAACCGTTGTTACTGGCGCAGAAAAATCCGTATAAGCATAATCTTTCATCTCATCCGTAATATACACATCCGCTATTTCATCAAGCTTTGGAACAATATGAAACAAAAATTCATATAGAGAGTATTCATCTTGATTTAAGTACAGCTGGTTTTTATAAATATTTAAAGGAGCCGTTTCAATTAAGTCCATAACGCGGTCTTCTTTTTCTAAATCTCGTATCAAGATTTTATCGTATTTTTCAGACTGGGGTGAAAATGGATTAATCGAAATCTCTCCGTAGTTGTACCGAAGCGTCACAAACAGCTGTTCATCCTCACGGTCAATAAATACTTTTGCTTTTAGTTCAGGTGCAATAATTTGATGGGATACTTCTTTTGCGATATCCACTTTCCCCACTTTTTTCAGTCCCGGAACGACGTGAGATAAAAAATTGCCCATCTGCTCTTCTGCTATAGGTACGACTGGCTTCAAAGGAGCCGTTTTCCGAAGGCCTTCAAGAAGCATACGCTGATCTTGAGATAGCTCATAAAACGTCCCTTTTAAAAATAGCCAACCGTATCGATCAAAAAATGAAGCTTGATGAAGTTCCGTAAAGTCTAGCTCAAATCCAGCTGCCGAGTGCTTATTTATTTGAAATGAAAAAGGAGCTGAACTTTCAGCAAAGATAATATTTTTATATGAATGCCCTTCATGAATAAATGTAAAGTTCCGATCTTTAAGGAGTTGAAATAACTCTTTGGCTACGATAGATGGAATGATTAGTTCTCTGTTATTTGCAGACGAACGATACATGGAATAAGAATTTTTATAAAATGATTCATTCGTCATAATATCCATCAGCAGCTCAATGATTTTCTTATCTTCTTCTATAAAAAAATGTTCTGCAGGATCATATTCGAAGCGCTTGGTAAATTCGTGAGTTTGGAATTCTTTAGCGTCTGTTAAGAATTCTTGAATGTTTTTTACTACATACGTCCGGTCGACGCCTACTTTCATTTCAAGCGCTACGTACATTCCTTCTGAACGTAAAAATTCTTCTGAGTAAGACTTGCAAATAAATTCTACTTTCAACGGATCTTTATCTGCATATTTCTTATGGTCGCTTATGGTTTGCTGATAGCTCGAAAATAAGTCGATAAAATGATTTACATTTTCGTATTCTTTGCTTTGGCGAAAAGGCTTTGTTTTAATTGGCTGCGGCTTTGCGCGCTCATCGCAAATGGTTAATAAAACAGCTACTTCGTGTTTGCATTCTGAAAACTCGTGATAAGCAGGACAATCGCAGAATGAATAAAAAGAATTTCCTTTTTGTTCAACCATTACTGTATACATTTCCGCTCCTCGAACGGATGCTGTCCACGTAGTGGTCTGTTCATTGTATTCCAAATCAAGCACACGCCCCTGCTTGTAATACGTGTGTCCTCTATAGTACGTTCTGCTTGAGTACGAATCTTTTAATTGTTCTTTGTTTAATGTTTTATTTATCATCGCTTCACAATCTTCCAATCGCATAACAGTCAATGCTGTTGCTGTTTAATTTCTATTCAGAACAAATAATGTCCAACGTCATAAACGTTGAACATTATTTGTCAATTCTTCTATTATAACATGCAACAGACATTATAAAACACTCTTAAGCAGCGCAGACCGTTTTCGCTGTTTTCTTTTGTAAAGTATCCAGCCTGCTCCGGCGGTTGATAATAAAAGCAGGCTAAGTCCTAAAAAAGCAAGTCCTATACGATCATTAGCCGTAACGTACGTAAAGAAGAAAATCAATAAAATACGAATCCCTAACGTGATAAAGCGAAAACAGCTGTCGACTCTTCCCACGATAATATTCGGTATTTTTTGCATCATAAACGTATTTCGAGCTACTCTTGTACCTGCATTTGCAAAAGCAAGAAGAAACACAATAGAAAAGTAAACGGGCAGAAGCTTCATAAAGAAGATGATCGATATTCCAAGTGCAAAAAGGCTTATATTCAGCATAATAGCTAGCTCAGTGCCTGTTCTTTTCATAATAGATACGATCAATATCCCTGCGGTTAATGCTCCGAAACCATATACAGCACTTTCAATCCCGTATGCTGCTGGACTTGCGTTTAATTCTTGAGTCAGATAAATAGGAAACAAATAGTTCGTCATCATCACAGCAATGAAAGGCATAAAAGAAAGCAGTAAAAAAAGAGATACCGAGCGATTTTCTTTTATGAATGCTAATCCCTCTTTCATCGCAGTGTGTTTTTTATCGCTTCGTTCACTACTTCGTTTATATGGAATACTCAATAGAAAAAGGAATGCAGCTATATACGTAGCTGCATCTACTGTTAAAATCCATTGAAGCGACCAACGGGTAATGACTAGACTCGCTGCAGCCCCTGCAAGCATACTCGATAGCTGGCCTTGTATTTCCATAATACTGTTTAATGATTGAAACACATCTTTTGAAAAAACTTCTTGATTTAATGCAAAAATCGTTGGATAAAAAAACGTGTAGTAAAGGTTTCCGGTTCCGTACAAAATGATGTAGTGAATCGTTGAATAATTTGTAACAAAACCAACGATCACAAATAGCATGACCGTGATAAAACCTATCAATTCTACGGTTAACAACATTTTCTTTCGTGACATTCGATCAATAAGAACACCTATATACGGAGTAGCCACAAAGCTAATCACCGTCATAATCAGCATAATCGTGCCAAATAGTTTATTTCCATCTGGAGATGCAACTAACAGTAAAGGAATGGCAAGCATCGTAATACCGGAACCAATAGAGGATAAAACATTCGCAGCAACTACAGCTTGAAAGCGACGGTCCTTATAAAGCGCCTTCATCAAACATTTTGCTTAGCTTCTAAAATTTGCTTAGACACTTGTGTATACAGAGTCAGCTCATTAACTAATTCATGAATTCCGTCAGCGGCGTTTTTTCGTAAATTTCCTTTTTCCACGATGTCTGCAGGGTCTAATACCAACTGCTTAGATAGAACATTCGCATACAAAGCGCGTGTAACGGTTCTAAGGTTGTTTAAAGCATTGATACCTCCTTTTCCTCCTCCTGCTACGGCTACAAGTGCTACGGGCTTATGTGCAAAATACGCACTGTTTAAAAAGTCAAATGCGTTTTTTAATGCTCCGCTCATAGCGCCGTGGTACTCAGGCGTCGCAAGTAAGATACCATCCGCTTTTTCTATTGCTTCAGTCAGCACTTTCACTTCTTCTATTTCATACTGATGAGGTTCACCGGTGAATATAGGAAGTGATAATTGACTTAAATCTAGAAAAGAACTTTGATAGCTTTTGTGAAGTTCTCTCGTTACTTGTGTTGTTCGGCCTGTTTCTCTAGGACTTCCGTTAATAATAAGTATATTCATATTTATCTACCCCTCTGTCGTTTGGTTATATGTATAGTATAGGGATGATTGAACTTTTTTTCGTCATGCTATTGATAGAAAGAAAGCTACCAATATAGACTGAGGTGAACAGAGAAAAACCTACAACTAAAGTCGTAGGTTAGGAAATTCCATGCTGAACAGCATATAGAGCAGCTTGCGTGCGGTCTTGAACCCCAAGCTTCGATAAAATATTAGACACATGTGTTTTTACTGTTTTTTCTGTAATATGTAAGGCAGCACCAATTTCTTTGTTGCTTTTGCCTTTTGCAATTTCTTTTAATACGTCTTTTTCTCGTTTTGTTAAGTGATCAATAAAATTGACTTTCTTTTCGCTGCTTTTGGTTAACCGTGTTAGCAAGTGCGTAGTGACTTTGGGATGAAGCTGATTTTCTCCGTTCATTAGCTTTCGAATAGCCGCTACAAGTTCATCTGGATCGCTTTCTTTTAGCTGATAGCCTGAAGCTCCTGCTTCTAATGCCGGTATCACGTGATCTTGATCTGAAAAGCTTGTTAGAATCATGACTTGTATATGCGGTGCTTGTTTTTTTAGTTCTTTTGTTGCTTCGATTCCATCGAGAACCGGCATCGATAAATCCATTAACACAATATGAGGCTCTAGAGATGTCGCTAACTTTATAGCTTCTTCCCCGTTAGAAGCTTCTCCTACAACTTCTAAATCAGGCTGCGTTTGTAAGAAAAAGACAAGTCCTTTTCGGACAACGTGGTGATCATCTGCAATTAAAATCTTTATTTTCATGTGCGCTCCTTTCCGTTATGAAAGAGGAATAGATACTTCCACAATCGTTCCGTTTCCTATGCTGCTTGTAACAGATAGTTTTCCATTTAATCTTTTTATTCGCTCCTGCATGGTTTTTAGCCCAAGCGTCGGCAATTCTGCTGAAGGGCTATACATAAACCCATTGCCGCTATCCCGGACTTTCATAATTACTTGGTCTTTGCTTATATTTACGTTTAGATGTACCTCTGCCGTACCCGCATGCTTTCGGCAATTATTAAAAGCTTCTTGTCCGACTCTCCACAGTGTCTCTTCAATCACAGCAGGCAAAACGGACACTCCTTTAATTTGTTCTTTTACGTTAAGCCCTAGCATTTGACCATAGCTTTTTAACGCACTGACAATGCCGTTTTCTAATCCTTGAGGACGAAGCTGCCAAATTAAAGCTTTCATTTCCACTTGAGCATGCTGAGCGGTTTCTTGGATTAAGGAAAAAGTCTCTTTTAACTGCACATCTTTTGCTAAGCTGCTTCCGGCTTTGGCCGTGACATTAATTGAAAATAACAGCTGATTAACAGAATCGTGAAGGTCTTTTGCCAGCCTGTTTCTTTCTTCAATAAGTTTTACTTCCTGCTGAGATTGAGTCAGCTTAATCCGCTTGATAGCCGTGCCAATTTGAAGAGCGACGGATCCTAATAAATCAAGCTCTCGCTGTTCAAAATGAATTTTATGAGGGGCAGCTACATTTAATAATCCAAAGCGTTCATCCCCTGCTTGTAAAGGAACCGTTGCATGATGAGTAATGTCATGTGTATCTCCCCACTCATGAATGACGGAATCTTCAAGTCTCTTACACTCCATAATATTAGACGCTTTTTGAAGGCGGCCATCCATATACCGGTCAACACACCAGCAGCTTCCATTACACATAGGCTGAGCGGTTTTATTTAATAAAGCTGGCGGCAAATGCTGAGCGGCAATCATCTCATGCTTTCCATTTTCATCAATAAAAAAGATCCATCCTGTTTGTAAATCTGTGATTTGCAGCAGTTTTAAAAGCGCATCATGAAGCCATGGTATGTAAATTAGTGCCTTCATTTAAAATCTCGGCAATGTCTTTTAAAATCTTCAGCTCTGAAATATGATCTTTTTCCATAGCCTCTCTCCTATATTATATGATGTATTTTCCATTTTTTATTTTATCACAATTAAAGCTGCTTCCGACTCAAAGAACCTTATTTTTAAAGCATTTCCGCTTAAATATGTAAGACCTTTTAACATCAATAATAAAATTTTCAAAAAGTATGTCAGGTAGTTTAACAATTAGCTAGAGTCTTTACGTAAAACGAACTATACTACAGATAATTCAAGTAAGAACAGAAAAAATGAAGGGAAATGAGAAGAAAAAAATATTAAAATTAATACATTGAAAACGCTTCCAAATATGAAGGCATAGTGCTATTATATAATTATTAACAGAATAGGGATGTGAGAAAGATGAATAAATTATTTTTAGAAGAGTTACGATACATTATCTTGTGTGAAGTGCCTATGACAAAGTACCGAGTAGAGCAGCTTCAAGACAAATTTGATCAAAGTCCATACTTAATTAATGAACTTTATCAACTCCTATTCGAAAAGCGTCACATTTTAGCTTTTGTTGATGATATTGAATCATCCCTGTATGACTATATTGTGAATAAAGAAATGATGGATGCTAAAACGTATTACGGAGCTATTGCACATGCAGCAAATCTTTTCGGCGAAACGCCTACATATATAAAATGCAAAATAAAAAAATATAGACAGTCTTCGATTTCAAGTATTAGTGCCTAAAAGTTGTGCACAGCTGATTCAAATAAAAAGCAAAAAAGAAATCCTAGCACAAGGGTTTCTTTTTTGTACCACTAACCTATAGGGAGGAAAATAAGATGAAGACATTTTTTATCACAAATCGCTATTCGTTTCTTGAAACGCAAGTAAATGAATACATGCAATCGTTACTGGTAAAAACGCCTGAACAAGTTATTTTATATTTCGAAAGACAAATTCGAAAGTATAAAGTGTATTTACAGAAAAAACATCATTACCCAGAGTGTATGGTTCAATCTATCCACCGATTAATTGAAGAATATTCATTAAGTATCATTAAAGTAAAAAAATATATTAGCTATCAAAACAAGCTGATGAATAAACAGCTATTAGAGCCGCAGTAAAACGAATCATTTTTTATGGTTCGTTTTACTGCGGCTCTGCCGCTTTACTCCTCATATTTTAGCAGTAAATGCAGAACAGCGGGACGTTCTTCAAGATTTTTGTATGAGTGTACATGACTTCCTTCAAATTTTATAGAGTCAAATTGTTTTAGCTCGTATAGCTCTTCTTCGATTTTCATTTCGATTTTTCCTTCCATTACCGTTGCTACTTCAATTAATCCTTTATGATGAGGTTCGGGACAGTATGTAGCAAGAGGAGAAAGAAAGGCTCGGTACATTTCAATTGTCGAATCTATCTGATTTTGAAAAATAAATTCTACTTTCCAAGTTTCGTCCGGTCCTTTGAGAGAAAAACCTTCTCCACACTTAGATACAGCCACTGAAGGTTCTACTGACACTAATTTAGTTAAAGGGATATTTAAGCCTGTTGTTATTTTCCACATTACTCCTAGGGTTGGATTAGTCTCCCCTCTTTCAATTTTCCCTAACGTGAGTTTGCTGACTCCCGTCCTATCTGCTAATTCATCGAGTGTGAATTCTCGCTGTGTTCTTATTTTTCTAAGCTCGTTGCCTACCTTTTTCATCATTTCTTCTGAATGCATTTTTACCTTCCTTTCTTTTATATATTATGGTACACTTTTTTTGTATCTAAGTATACTATAATATATATTTAGGTATTTTTATTAATTAGGAGGAAAAAGTATGAAAGCAATTTTATGGGGGCTTCTCTCGTCCATGTTCTTTTCTGCTACATTTATTGTGAATCGTGCCATGAATGTATCTGGAACAAGCTGGGCTTGGACAGCATCTCTTCGTTTTTTATTAGCACTACCTATTTTACTCATTTTAGTACTTTTACAAAAGAAGTTTACACCATTATGGATGGAAATGAAAAAGCATCCTTTCGCTTGGTTAGGCTGGGGAACTCTTGCAGGAATTGGATTTTATTCATTATTAAGTTTTTCTTCACTTTTTGGACCATCATGGCTCATAGCTGGAACGTGGCAAGTAACGATCTTGGCAGGTGCGCTCATTTCTCCACTTTTCTATGTAACTATTCAAACTGCAGACGGAAACAAAAAAGTAAGAGGAAGCATCCCACTCAAAACGCTTGGTATTTCAACGTTTATTTTAGCAGGTGTGATTCTCATGCAAGTTAAAGAAGCTGAAAACATCACGCTTTCACAGTTTGTGTTGGGTTTTCTCCCTGTCGTCATGGCTGCTTTTTTATATCCGCTTGGAAATCGAAAAATGATGGAAGTTTGCAAAGGGAAATTAGATACATTTCAACGTGTTTTAGGTATGGCTATCGGCAGTATCCCGCTAAGTATCATCTATGCGATATATGGATTTTATACAACTGGTATGCCAACAGCTCCTCAATTTTCTCAAGCCTTTATCTTAGCAATGAGTTCAGGTGTAATTGCTACGATGACGTTCTTTTACGCAACAGACTTGGCAAAAGAAAATTTAGGTTTGCTTGGAGCGGTTGAAGCAACTCAATCAGGCAGCATGATTTTTACCGTGCTTGGCGAAGTGTTTTTATTAAATGGACGTATGCCAACAGGGATTGCGTTAGCTGGTATGACGATAATCGTAATTGGAATGATTATGAACAGTATGCTAAACAAAAAAACAAAACTGTCTTCGGCCGCCCCGTCACGTACTCTATCAAAATAAAAAAAGAGGAGATGAAAATCTGTTTAAAGGTTTTCATCTCCTCTTTTTAATATTCGAGATGATTGTTCCAATAGCGGCTCCAAAGCACAGGGAATCGCATCTGTAAACCATCCTCATCATCTTCATCCCAATCAAGATCCAAATCTTGCTCATCGTACCACACTGGATCAAACTGGTCATATTTATCATAATAATAGTCGTTATCTAAACCTGTCTTTTCTTCGTAAGCTTCACACGCTACAGAAAGTAATTCTTCTAATTGAGGAGCATAGCCTTCTGCTTCTAATGGTTTAAGTACAGAAATCATCGTCTCAGGAGATTCAACCGCTTTATAATATATGTCTTTTCCCTGATATAAAAGCCACGCTCTAAAATAATCAAAACAATCATCTGAACAACCGCCCATTACAATATAAGCTGCTGCCCACAATGAAGAAGTATAGGATTGATCAAAATGCTGATTTAGTAGCTGATCAAAGCGAAAAATGTCCTTTTCAGAACGCTTCGCTAGCGTGGAGCGGAGCCATTCCATTTGCTCATCGACATCTAATTTTGTCTTCGCCTTTTTTATCAGCTTCCAAAAGAGAGACTCTGACATCGTGCTGTCTTTCATTACTTGCATCGAACAAGTTAAAGGCTTATATCCTTTCTTCAATTTTGCACGAATCAGCTTTTCAGCTTCTGCTTCACAAGCTTCTGCGGAAGCAAACTCTTTCACTTGCATGCGACCGGCTGTATCAACTTTTCCAAAGTGAATGATTAACTTGCTGTCTCTTCTTTCAATTTTCCAAAATTTATTCGATTGCTCATCTTTATACACTAAGGTTATTTGCATGATACATTCCCCTTTTTCATCCCACTACTGTTGTGAATAGTTCTCTTTTTACAATTTATGTAGATTCACAGCGATTCATAATCCATTTTCTTTGCTTTTTTAACATGTTTCAGTTGATTTTACTATTGTTGAGGTCGTTTAAACAGTGAGTAATGACCACAAATTTGTGTAAAATGTTTATTGGTTGCTTTTTGTTGCATTTACAACATTTTATTTTTCCTTTATACTCTTTTTATATCACGTATTTTTATTATACAAAAAAGAAGCCTAAATTCGTAGAAAAGGAAGGATTTTAATGAAAATTGAGCATGTTACAACAAAAGAGCAGCTTGAAGAAGTATTCCGTATACGTAAAACAGTGTTTGTTGAAGAACAAGGCGTGCCCTTAAAAGATGAATTTGATGAGCATGAAGAAACGGCAAAACATATGTTGATTTATTATAACAACGAACCAGCTGCTTCTGGTAGATTCCGCATAGTCGACGATTACGCCAAAATAGAGCGAATATGCGTATTAAAGGAATTTAGAAAATACGGGCTCGGAAAAGAAGTGGTGACCAGCTTAGAAGAAGCAGCGAAAAAAGAAGGCTTAACTCAATCTAAGCTTCACGGTCAAGTTCAAGCTGAACCTTTTTATCATAAATTAGGGTATAAGACTGCTTCTGATGTCTTTATGGAAGACGGTATTCCACACGTTATTATGAAAAAAGAGTTTACGTGTTAAAAAGGCTTCTTTGCACAGTTGCTTTAGTAAAGAAAAAGGCTCTCCGTAGAGAGCCTTTTTTGTGCTATTAGATTTTCATAATTCCGCCTGTGCTTGCAGAAGTTACAAGTTTAGAATATCTTGCAAGATAGCCTTTTTTCACTTTTGGCTCAAAGCCTTTCCAGTTTGCTTTTCGTTCTGCCCAAACATCTGGAGAAACTTGAACATTCATTGAACGATCTTCAATGTCAATCACGATGTGGTCGCCATCTTCGACAAATGCTAGCGGTCCGCCTTCAGCAGCTTCTGGAGATGCGTGGCCGATTGATAATCCACGTGAAGCGCCAGAGAAGCGTCCGTCTGTTAATAGTGCTACTTTTGCACCTAGTCCCATTCCCATAATTTGAGAAGTTGGAGCTAACATTTCAGGCATTCCCGGTCCGCCTTTTGGTCCTTCATAACGAATGACTACGACATGTCCTTCTTTTACTTTTCCGTTAGCAATACCATGCAGCGCCTCGTCTTGAGACTCAAATACAATTGCTGGTCCTTCGTGGCGAGTAATGCCGTCTTGAACACCGCCTGTTTTAATGATCGCGCCGTCTGGAGCTAAGTTACCAAACAATACAGCAAGTCCGCCTTTTTCTGTGAACGGCTTATCGATTGGATGAATAACGTTATAATCTTTTACATCGCATCCTGCAATGTTTTCGCCTAGCGTTTTTCCAGTAACCGTCATCGTATCTAAATGAAGAGCTCCTTCTTTTTTAGATAGCTCGTTTAAAGCAGCCGATACGCCTCCTGCTTCATGTAAGTCTTCAATAAATACATCCGAAGCCGGAGCGAGTTTTGCCAAGTGAGGCACGCGTTCCGCTACTTCATTAATGCGTTCTAACGGATAATCAATTTCAGCTTCATTCGCAAGAGCTAGCGTATGAAGAACTGTATTTGTAGAACCACCTAACGCCATGTCTAAAGCAAATGCGTTGTCGATTGCTTTTTCTGTTACGATATCACGTGGTTTTAAATCTAATTTAATTAATTCCATAAGTTGTTTAGCTGATTTTTTAACAAATTCTCTACGTTCAGGAGCAACTGCTAAGATTGTACCATTGCCAGGTAAAGCAAGTCCTAACGCTTCAGCTAAGCAGTTCATTGAGTTCGCTGTAAACATTCCTGAACAAGATCCGCATGTCGGACAGCCAAATTGTTCTAATTCAAGTAATCCTTTATCATCAAGTTTACCAGCTTGATGAGCTCCTACGCCTTCAAATACTGAAGAAAGAGAAATCTTACGGCCGTCGCTCGTTACGCCAGCCTTCATTGGTCCGCCACTAACAAAAACTGTCGGAATATTCAGACGTAATGAAGCCATTAACATCCCAGGCGTGATTTTATCACAGTTTGGAATACATACCATTCCATCAAACCAGTGAGCAGATACTACCGTTTCAACTGAGTCAGCAATGATTTCACGACTTGGTAATGAATAACGCATACCGATATGTCCCATCGCAATACCGTCATCTACACCGATAGTGTTCATTTCAAAAGGTACGCCACCAGCTTCGCGAATCGCATCTTTTACGATTTTACCAAACTCCTGTAAGTGAACATGACCTGGTACAATATCAATATATGAATTGACAACCGCAATAAACGGTTTGCCGAAATCCTCTTCTTTTACACCAGCTGCACGCAGTAGGCTGCGGTGTGGTGCTCTGTCGAATCCTTTTTTGATCATGTTACTTCTTAATTCTGCCACAATAATTCCCTCCGTATTCATCTAACCTATTAAAAACTAAATCTTTTTAAATTGTTTAATAATTTTTAATATAAATACTAATTTAACAAATCACACAAAGGTTTGTAAAGGTTTATGACAAAATAATCATTTTTTATTTTAAAATAGTAAAATCACCTGCATAAATTAGTATAATATATACATATATCCCTTATTTTACAGGAAAACAGAAGGTGGATGCTGAGCATGAAACAATCCTTTTATTACAGAGGTCATCAAGAAAAAGAAATATTTGCACAAAAATGGAATGTTGAAAACCATTCTGCAAAAGGCGTTGTCCAAATAGCCCATGGGATGGCCGAACATATTGGACGCTACGAATACTTTGCTAATGTATTAACGCAACATGGATATATCGTATATGGGAATGATCACCGAGGTCACGGTCAAACAGCTTTAAAAGATGAAGACAAGCGTTTTTTTGCTGAAGAAAATGGTTTTGATACAGTAGTCTACGACATGATTGCTCTGACTAAGCACATTTCGACGGAACACTCCGACCTACCGATCTTTCTTTTCGGTCACAGCATGGGGTCTTTTCTAACGAGAAGATATATTCAATTGGATACAGAGCACATTCATGGTGTGATACTCTCAGGTACTGGCAGCATTCCTTCCCTTTCACTGCAGAGCGGTATATTACCTGCGCAAATAGAGATAAAGAGAAAAGGGTTACGATCTCCTAGCCCTTTGCTTGATAAACTCTCTTTTGGACAATACAATAAATCATTTCATCCTGCTCGGACACCTTTTGATTGGTTAAGTCAAGATAATGAAGCTGTAGATTTATATGTAAATGACCCTTATTGCGGTGGGGTTTTCACAGCGGGGTTTTTCTATGACTTACTAACAGGAATCAAACAGATCTCTAACTTAGCTAATATAAAGTTAGTTCCATCAAGCCTGCCTATTTATTTGGTATCTGGAGAATATGATCCAGTAGGCAACTATACAAAAGGTGTAGTCAAAGTATATAACGACTTTAAAAAGGCAGGATTACAGGATGTAAGTTACCGTTTTTTTAAAGAGTGCCGTCATGAATTGCTGAATGAATTAAATAAAGATGAAGTGATAGAAGATATACTAAATTGGCTTAACGTGCAAATAGACAAAAAAACGGTTCGTGTGTAGACACGAACCGTTTTTTTATTAAGCAAATACAGATGTTAATACAGGTACTACTTGTTTTTTACGTGATACAACGCCTTCTAAGACAGCTGTATTGTTTTCAAGCGTTACATTGTATGCTTCTTCTACTTTTGAAGCAGCAGAACCTAATGCTAATGCAGTAGAGTTGCTGTTTAAAATATCTGTAACAACTAAAAGGAATAATTGTAATCCTTTTTCTTCGATTGTTTTAGTAATCGCTTCTTCCAATTCAACTTTGCGCACTAAAACGTCGTTTACGTCAATTGCATTCACTTGTGCAATTTCAACTTTGCTTGTGCCCATGCTGAATTCTTTAGCATCTAATGAAATTAATTGTGAAGCTGTTTTATCGCCTAAGTCAGCTCCAGCTTTTAGCATTGCTAATCCGTACTCTTCTGCATCTACGCCTGCAATTTCCGCTAATTCTTTAGCAGCTGCAACGTCTTGGTCTGTGCAAGTTGGTGATTTGAATAATAAAGAATCAGAAATGATAGCTGATAGCATAAGACCTGCGATGTTAGGTTCGATTTCTACGCCGTTTTCTTTATACATCTTGTTTAAGATCGTTGCCGTACATCCAACTGGCTCTGCACGATAGTATAAAGGATCTGCTGTTTCGAAGTTAGCAATACGGTGATGATCAATTACTTCAAGCACACGAACTTGATCAATATCGTTTGCACTTTGCTGGCGTTCGTTGTGGTCCACTAAAATAACTTCATTTGTTTCTTTAGATACTTCATCAACGAAACGTGGTAGTTCAGCGTTGAACTTTTCAAGAGCGAATTGCGTTTCACCGTTAATATCGCCTAATCGAATTGGTTCAGCGTCTACACCTAATTTATTCTTTAAATCAGCGTATGCAATTGCAGAACAGATTGTATCTGTGTCAGGATTTTTATGTCCAAAAATTAACGTCTTTGCCATCTTAAATCTCTCTCCTTCTTACGTATGTAAATAGCATTCTTGCGTAAAGTTAGTTAATTCGTTCACGCAACATTGCCATTTTAACATAAACTTTTACATTATTTTAATTTTTTTGCGAAAAATGATGTTCATCCGCAGATATTTTGCCATTTTGTATCTTTTTCACAGTAAAAACACCTCTATTTCCGATATAAATAGAGGGTTTTATACGTTCATTATATAAAAGTTAACGATAAAACACAACCTGTCTCTCTATCACTTGATAGATAACTTAAACGCAGTATCTTGCCACTTTTGATAAAGAAAAAGTAGAACAGCAATAACCATCATTAGTACAAATAATAAAAAATGATTCATTCCCTTCAGTGTATAAATGTCTAGTTTTTCAAAGATAGGACTCATGACAAATGCCTGAAATAAATCGAACGCTGCATTGATAATCATAAACATCCAAAAGCCAGGATAGGTAAAATAAAAAATAAAAAGCGTTCCTATTATAAATATGCCAAAAGGAAAAGGCGTCATATTAACAAAGAAAAAAAGAGTTTCATTGACTTCCCACCAGTTAAAGCGATCTGCAATTTGAAAAACCACCGTTAACAATACCACTCCGAATAGCGATACAGCCATATACCGCTTTACTCGCTCTTTATCAACTGCAAAAAGCAATAACCAAGGACCGATAAAAAGCACCCACATTACGATTTGCGCCATGAGCTTTCCACCTTTCACTTTCAAAAAGAGAATATATATTATTCTGTCCTTATTTATGTAAAATAACCAAGAAAAGCACCCTTGTTAAAGGATGCTTTTCTTGGTTATCGTCGCAGTGTAAAGTTGAAATGTTCATTTACTATAGCTCCTAGCTCTTCAAGAAACTGCTGAGCAGTCATTTCCTCTACGCTTTGGGTATACCAAGCAAGCTGAGATTTTTTATGAACATTGTTGTAATATACATCTCTTGACCAATATGTTTTTGATCGGTACGTATAATTAAAGTGAATGAATAGTTCACTCCCGTCTGGACACTGCAACAACACGCGGTAATGTGGATTACGACGATTTTTATCTAAACTCATTTCTTTAATCTGCGCTAACATTATTCACCTCTAAAGCCATTACTTAATCATTTAAAGGTAAATGCCACACCACGCTATATCCTAGCTCTGCCATCAACTAGAAAATCATATATTTTCTAAAATTCTACACGATATAGGACAAAAGAGGAAGAGATAATTTATTGGTGGACGTGTAAAGTTTCATATAAATCTTTTAGCTGCTCAGGGTATTGAGACCTTACGTAATAACCTGTAGGACGGTGCTCGATTAAATGAGAAGCAAATAAGTAGCCGATGAGTACGTGCATTTGTTCATCTGAGGTTTCTTGGTTTAATTCCCATTCGAGTCGTTCAGCTAAGTGTGAAGCCAGCTGTTTAATTTTTTCATCATGTGATAAAAAAAGCATTTTGTTCTCCCCCTTATATAACGAATAAGTAATGCTGTGAATTTCAATAATTTCAATAAAGACAACGTATTGTTTTTATAAGGATAATTATATTTTATTTTACAATTAAAGTATATAAATAGTTCTAAATATTCAAAAAATAACTTATTTCTTTTGGACTATTCCACAGCAAACAAAAAAAGAAGCGGGAGCTGTCCCGCTTCTTTTACGTAAAAAGATATTCGATTACCGAAATTTATTCTACTTCCACTGCCCAGCCGAATGGATCTTCCACTGTACCATTTTGAATACCTGTTAGAGTGTCATACAGTTTTTGTGATACTTCTCCTGTGTTTCCACCGTTGATGCCCATTTTCTCGTTATTCCAAAATAGCTCGCCAATCGGAGAAATAACTGCAGCTGTACCTGTTCCAAATGCCTCTTCTAGTTTGCCTTCCGAATAAGCTTGCTTAATTTCTTCCATAGAAATACGGCGCTCAGTTACAGGCATATCCCAGTGTTTTAGCAGCTCAATGATGGATTTACGCGTAATTCCTTCTAAAATGCTTCCGTTCACAGATGGCGTTACTACTTCTCCATCAATTTTGAAGAAAATATTCATGCTTCCTACTTCTTCAATGTACTTGCGTTCAACTCCGTCTAACCACAGTACTTGTGAATAGCCTTTTGAGTCAGAAAGCTGCTGAGCTTTTAAGCTTGAAGCATAGTTTCCGCCTGTTTTAGCAGTCCCTGTCCCTCCGGCTACAGCACGAACAAATTCGCTTTCAACCGCAATTTTTACAGGAGCAATTCCTTCTTTATAATATGAGCCAACTGGAGATAGAATAATGATAAATTGGTAGCGGTCAGATGGCGCTACTCCTAAGTAAGGCTCTGTCGCGATGACAAATGGACGAATGTATAGTGATGTACCTTCAGCAGTAGGAATCCATTCGCGGTCAATTTTAATCAGCTGCTTTAACGCTTCTAATGCTAAGTCTTCATCAACATGAGGAATACAAAGACGATCGTTTGATTTATTTAAACGTTTGAAGTTCTCATTTGGTCTAAATAATAATACTTGCTCTTTTTTTGTTACATATGCTTTTAGTCCTTCAAAAACAGACTGCCCGTAATGAAAGATCATGGATGCCGGATCTAATGTGATAGGTTGATAAGGTACAATACGAGCATCGTGCCATCCTTGGCCTTCTGTATAATCCATAATGAACATATGGTCCGTGAAGATTTTCCCGAATTGCAATTGATCAGATTGCGGCTTTTCTTTTTTTGTTTGACTTAGTGTTACATCGATTGAATAAGTTGTCATAGTTGTTTCTCCTTGCTCTTTATATTTACGGGTTTTTCGCTTAAACCTCTATATAAGTTACATTGTACAACTTTAGGGAAGCGTGTCACAATAGTTAGAGACGAAAAATTCTAAAAATTTTATAAAAATTATAAAGAAATAGCACCTAATCGAATTAAGTGCTGAATTGAAAAGGTTTTCTTTCTAAAAAAACTATTTCTACATTTTATTTACAACCATTTATAAACCAATTTTCACTCGAAGCTTTTCATCTTGTATTGAAAATTGTTTAATTTTCCCTACTGGAATGACCTTTATTTTTTCAATTTCATTGAGATTGATATGAATTTGTTTTTCTTCATACGTAGTAACAGGCGACTTATGAAAAATTCGATAGTTGATCCAATTTTGATTAAGAGGTTTCATTTCATGGATTTTGAATAGAAGCGTACGTTCTTTTGCCTCAAGAGGTTCTAGCACAATGGAAAATGGAATTCTCACCAGAAATTTTTTAATAATTCCATTCACGTGAATATAGGAGTCTTGAAATGAAATAGAAAATTGCTGAATTTGATCTTGCTTTGTCATTTGCTTTTGAAAAATCCGCATGAGCATAGAAGCGGATATAGGAACGGTTACCCCGCTTTCAGCCATCTTTTCTTTCATTTTTGCCTGCACATCATCACTAATTACATCGTTTAGCTTTCTCTGTACCCAATCCTTCATGGTGCACCTCCGCTATGAAGTTATCTTGCTGTTTCCTCTAACGCACGAATTGAAGCTGTTAAATGGTTTGACACGTCCTCAAGGCGATCCTTTGTCAGTTTATCTTCCCCAAGGTAGATAGGTTTTCCAAAGGAGATAACAATAGGATCCTTCGAAAATAGTTCTTTTACATTTGCAGGTCCTTTGTACACTGCGGGTACAATAGGAACCTTTGCCATGCTCGCTATAGTGACTGCCCCTCTTTTCAGAGGAACGTCTTCCCCTGTTCGCGTGCCGCTAGGGAAAATCCCGACGATATGTCCTTGTTTTGCCAATTTAATAGGTGTTTTAATGCTGCTGGGTCCCGGGTTGTTACGATCTACTGGGAATGCGTTAAGTTTTTTTAATACATTACTAGTGAGTATATGATTAAAAAGCTCCTTTTTTGCCATAAAATGAATTTGGTGAGGCAAAATAGCCGCACCAAGCGCTACGACGTCTACCCATCCTTTATGCGAACAAGCGATCACAAAGCCTGTATCCGCTGGCAGATACTCTCTGTTCCTTACCTGAAACTTCCCCCTTCTTTTTAATAAAAATTTACATGTGTGAGCCGCAATATTATACATAAGTGTTTCCTCTTCTCTCTATTAGTTGAAAATATATACAAAAATTATATCACTTGATATTAAGAGTTGGTACCAAAAAAAGGAATGTAACATATTTTTACACGGTAGCTTACCTACTTCTATATATATTGTAAAAAAGGAGATATTGAAACCTCTGTTTTTGGTCAACTTGACTAATGACATCCCTTAAAAAACATTTTACTATTAATGTATCATTCTAAATGTAATATTTATTAACATTACATGTGATATAATTAAAGGAGGTTTTTAGGTGAATAACCAAAATCGACCGTTTCAACTAGCTTCATTGGGATTACAGCACGTACTCGCTATGTATGCGGGTGCCATTCTCGTTCCGCTGATGGTAGGACGCGCATTAAATTTAAATGCACATGACTTAGCCTATCTCGTAGCCATCGATTTACTGACCTGCGGACTAGCTACGCTGCTGCAGGCTTGGACGAACAGGTGGTTTGGGATTGGTCTTCCTGTTGTACTTGGAAGTTCATTTGTAGCGGTGACTCCTATGATTGCGATTGGAACTCAATATGGAATTAGCGCTGTTTACGGAGCGATTATTGCCGGTGGTATTTTCATCGTACTGGCAGCAAGTTTTTTAGGCAAAATTATTAAATTTTTTCCTCCAGTTGTCACAGGAACGGTTGTGACGATGATTGGTTTATCACTTGTACCATCCGCTGTCCGAAATATGGCAGGAGGAGTAGGAAGTAAAGATTTTGGTTCTCTTTCTAATCTTCTTTTATCTTTTGGTGTTCTAGCGCTTATTTTAATTTTAAATCGATTTTTCAGCGGTTTTCTTCGTTCTCTTTCTGTGTTGATTGGAATTGTAGCCGGAACAATAGCCGCTGTATTAATGGGAAAAGTTAATTTCACTAACTTTAATGAAGCTTCTTGGCTGCACATTCCCACTCCTTTTTATTTTGGGATGCCCACTTTTGAAATTGGACCGATTTTAACGATGATTCTCGTATGCTTAGTCATTATTATTGAGTCTACAGGCGTATTTTTAGCGTTAGGAAAACTGTGTGATCAGGAATTAACTGAAAAAGATTTTACAAAAGGCTACCGTGCCGAAGGAATCGCCATTGTTCTTGGAGGGCTATTTAATGCTTTTCCTTACAATACATTCGCTCAGAATGTAGGACTGGTTCAATTATCGAAAGTAAAAACAAAAAATGTAGTGGTAGTAGCCGGCTTTATTCTCGTATTATTGGGACTTGTTCCTAAAATAGCTGCTTTTACAACCATTATTCCTACTCCTGTTTTAGGAGGAGCAATGGTCGTGTTGTTTGGTTTAGTTATTTCATCAGGCATCAAAATGCTAAGTGCTGTCGATTTGGCCAAACAAGAAAATTTGCTGATTATTGCGTGCTCTCTTTCACTTGGCCTTGGTGTAACGGTGGTACCTGATTTATTCGCTCAGCTCCCAAGTGCTTTGCGCGTAATTGTAAGTGATGGAGTTATTACGGGAAGCTTGGCTGCCATTTTATTAAATCTCTTTTTTAACGCATCAATTGAACGAAAAGTACCTTCTGTCTCTTTAGAGAAGACAGATTATTCGGAAATAAAATAAAGAGGTGTAGTATGAATAACGTATCCGTGCAGTATGTAAATCAGCTTAGCAAGAAGCATTTTGTTTCACTAGTTGGTGATATATTTGAACATTCACCTTGGGTTGCAGAAGAGGCTTATTTTAAAGGCCCTTTCTCTTCCGTTGAACAACTTCATGGCATGATGAAAGAAATTGTAGCGCAAGCATCTGTAGAAAAACAGCTAAAGCTGCTGCAAGCTCATCCAAATCTAGGTGAAAATATCGCTATGACATCTGCTTCTACTGAAGAACAAACAAAAGCAGGCTTACAAAACTTAACACAAAATGAGTATGAACAGTTTTCTTCTCTTAATGGAATGTATATGGAAAAGTTTCCTTTCCCTTTTATTTTGGCAGTACGAGGTAAACAAAAAGAAGATATTTACGAGGCAATGCAAAGTCGCTTACAGAATACCAAACAAACGGAGTTTGCTACAGCTTTAGAAGAAGTATATAAAATTGCTTTCTTTCGTTTAACTGATAAAATTACTGAAGATAAGGAGACAAAGAAACGAGCATGACTAAAATTACAACGCATATTTTAGACCTCACTCACGGATGTCCGGCTGCTTTTGTCAAAGTTGATTTCTATCACATCCAGTCAGAAAGTAAACGAATAAAGCTTTCTCGTGGTACTACAAATGAAGACGGAAGATTAGCAAACCCGCTCTTCTCTTCTGAAGCGTTTGAATCAGGAGATTATGAACTTTTGTTCCATATTGGGGAATACTATAAAAAACAAGAAGTCCAAACAACAAATCCGCCCTTTTTAAATCAAGTTTCTGTTCGAGTCGGATTGTCTTCTGAACAAGAACATTATCACATCCCTTTGCTTGTGTCACCATGGGGGTACCAAATTTATAGAGGAAGTTAAAAAAGAAACGGCGTCTTTAAACGTCGTTTCTTTTTTTAGTTGAGCAATTTAGACATATAGTACTCATCAATAAACAAACCGCCAATTCGCAGTGAATGTTTCTTTGTTCCTTCGATTCCAAATCCTACTTTATCATATAAAGAAAGAGCCTTTTCATGCTGTATAGCGACTGTCAGTTCAAGACGATGAATATGGTGTTCTCTCGCCCATTCTTCAAGTGCACCGATTAAAGCCGTCCCAATTCCTTGATTTTGAAACGTCTTTCGAATACCTAATGTCAAAGAAGCGATGTGAGCGTTTCGGTTAGCTTCGCCCCCTGTTGCAGCTATATATCCCACAAGCATCTCGTTTTCTTCTGCTACAATAATCGTAGAGTTTGGCTGCTGCTTAAAGATTTCGATGTTTTTCTCCTGCTGATCTGTACTCAGCTTTCGCTCTCCGCTTTCGAACAGCATAAACTTACTTTCTTCTTCAATCTGTTTAAGCAAATCTACAAAGTTTGCAGCATCATGTAATTCTAGTTCTCTAATTTCCATGCTGATCCCCCTTTTTGTGTGTCCCTTTTGTTTGTATATGTATTGGTTCACCTTTATAAAATATAGCTTTACAGTTTCTTACGAAAAATACGGCTTTTTAAGTAGCTGCAGTAGAACGAAAAACCTACTAATCTCCCTTTTTTTGAAATCCTTTTTTCCTCTGTATAATTTTAAATCACTTATCAACTTCTGTAAATTTTTTAGATTCCCTCTTTTAATTTCCATTTATCTTCCTTTTATATAGGTTTGAATTGGATATAAGGAGACCTTTTATAGAAAACACATGACTATTATCCTGTTTTTTGTGAAGAAAGAAAGCAATAAATGTAATTTCACTTGTAATCGTTTAGAATAGAAAAAGTGGAAATTTTATGTACCTATCCTCCTTAATTATTGGTCTGTGAAAGGAAATTATTATGAAAGTACAACCCGCAAAATGTGGTGTATATGTCTTAAGCGGTCTAGGAGCTGTTACGGTGTTCTTCTTACTTTTACTTAAGAACAGTGCTTTCTTTCTAGAGGAAGAATACGACCAAAACAAACCTGAAGCTGCGCTTGGGGTCAACGAACATACCTATCACCTTCACAAAGGTTCTATTAACTGGTCAAACGGACGTTCAACAACAAAAAAAGAAATAAATGTATATGATTTATATACATACATATCGCAGCAAAAAAGTATCCCTTTAAAGCAGCAACAATTGGTTAAGCTCCATTTTTCCAACCTAGACGGCGCTTATATTCGCGGCGTGAGCGTGCATATATGGAAAAATAACGGTGAAAAAACCAAGCTGTTTGTCAAAAATAATGAATTTAAGATTCCTGAAAATCAAGGTTTTTACGTTGTAGATATCGTGATTAACTCTACAAGAGGAACAATGCAATATGCGGCAAATGTGCAAATACAGTAAGTTTGGCTGCAGTAAATAAAAGGGTCAGAAATTATAGAAGGGATCAAAAAGTTACCACAAAAAAAGAGAGCAATATGCTCTCTTTTTTATAAAATGAAAAAGACGTCCACGCAGGACGTCTTTGATGCGTTTGTGGCGGGGACCGTGTGACCACATTCACACGTTTAGCTCGAAAGCATGTCCTTCGACTTACACAAATTAGCTCATCGCTTTATTAATATAACATCTGCCATAGAAAAAAGCAACCAATTTTTAAATAGTTTTTTCTATTTATACATATTTCGCAAGAATCCACAAAATAATATGCATGCGTAGCTATTCACTCTCTACACTTTTAGTCTATTTTAACTCATATACGAATACACTAATAGACCAACCTATGCGCAGTTTTTGAAAAAGGATGTGAATAGCTTGTTTCAAATCACTGATTTCCCTGAATTTTCATGGTCCTATTCCAGGCATAAAATGATCACACAGTGCAAACGAAAGTATACATATCATTATTATGTCTCACACAACGGATGGCTTGACAGCGCTTCTGCACAGTCTCAAAGCGCTTATCGTTTAAAAAAGGTTTCTACTTTATCTATGTACGCAGGACAAGCCGTCCGTCAGGTGATTACAGAAGCCATTTCTGACTATACATCTACACAGATTGTCCCGGGTGAACAAAATTTAGTTAAGAAAGTACAGCAGCTACTAAATAACGCACTGCGTGATTCTACTGACTATGGAGAGCTTTGGTATCATAAGCCTGCTCAGTATAAGATGCTTTTAGAATTCTACGAAAACGGCTATATTTCTAAAAAAGATCTTAAAGACATGCAAAAGCGGGTACACATTTGTGTGCATAACTTTTTACAAAGTAAATCGTTTTGCGACGTGGTGTCTTCACCTTCTTTAGAAGTAGATTCTCCTCAGTCGTTTCGTTCTATAAATGTGTATGATCATAAAGTATATGCGCCTTTTCATTCCCTTTTTAAAAATCCAGTCACAGACGAATTTACGATTGTTGATTGGAAAACAAGTAAACAAACAAAAGATGATTTGTTTCAACTGGCAATTTACGCTCTCTACGTGCTAGCTGAATATAATATTTCCGTTGATCAGATAAAAGTCCGAAACGAATACTTGCTTTCAGGCAGTGCGCGTACGTATCAGCTTACTCTTCACGAAATTGAAGCTGTTCTTCGGCAAATCGATACAAGCATTGACTATATGAAAACTTTTTTGGAACACTCAGAGGTAAATCAGCCTCTTCCGCTTGAGCATTTCCCTCAAGCAGATACGCCTTCCTCCTGTCACGGGTGTGCATTTAAAGAATTGTGCCAAACGGGATAAAAAACAGCTGAAGATGATTTATATTTTTTGCTAAACTTTTTTATTGTCAAAAGAACCTTTGCTAGCATATAATTTGCATTAAGGAAACATTTTATACTTCATTTAAAAAAATTAGCTTGGGCTATTTATCGTTCATCAAAGAAAGGAGCACTAGACATGAAAGATCAAAACGGCAGTAAAGCATTATCAGCTATGCAGCTAAGTGCTCAAGACGTATTGTCGGGTAAAACAAAAGGAATTAAGCGATTATTACCTTTCTTAGGGCCTGCCTTTATCGCAGCGGTTGCTTATATTGACCCAGGTAATTTTGCTACTAACATCGCAGCAGGCTCTCAATACGGATACATGTTGCTTTGGGTTGTATTAATTTCTAACTTAATGGCTGTCTTAATTCAATCGTTATCAGCTAAATTAGGTATTGCAACAGGCTTGAATTTACCCGAGATAGCACAAGAACACTTCCCGTCCTTCGTTTCTTTTGGGCTTTGGATCCAAGGGGAATTAGTCATTATGGCGACGGATTTAGCAGAATTTATTGGGGCTGCTCTTGGAATTTATTTATTATTTCATATTCCTTTGTTCCCAGCTGCACTCATCGCAGCGGTAGGTTCTTTTGCTATTTTAGAGTTACAAAGACGAGGTGTTCGACTGCTAGAAGCAGCGATTGCGGCAATGGTTTTTATTGTGGTATTAGCTTTTGGGACTCAAATGTTTCTTGCGCATCCAGACGGCGCAAGTGTTGTCCACGGCTTATTTGTCCCTCAGTTTCACGGGACAGACAGCGTGCTGTTAGCTTCTGGGATTTTAGGTGCTACAGTTATGCCGCACGCGATTTATTTGCACTCAGCTCTTACTCAGCGCCGCGTGGTAGGAACTACAGAATCGGAGAAAAAAGCGATTTTCCGCTTTGAATTTATCGATATTGTGATTGCCATGATTATCGCTGGTGCAATTAATGCAAGCATGCTGATTGTCGCAGCCGCTCTATTCTTTAAAAACGGATTAAACGTGCAAGATTTGGACGTGGCTTTTACACAATTTGAACATTTAATTGGTCCTTTTGCAGCTATTGCGTTCGGTGTTGGATTATTATCTTCAGGACTTTCAAGTTCTTCGGTCGGAACAATGTCTGGAGATGTCATCATGCAAGGATTTATTAAACGCAGAATTCCTTTATATCTTCGTCGTTTCATTACAATTATTCCGCCGCTTTTGATTATCGGACTTGGCGTAAATCCAACAAGTGCACTAGTTGTCAGTCAAGTTATTTTATCGTTCGGAATTGCATTTGCGCTCGTTCCTCTTATCATGTTTACAAGCAACAAAAAAATCATGGGCGGATTGGTTAATCATAAAGCTACAACGGCTGTAGCTTGGGTGATAGCAGCATTAGTTATTTGTTTAAATATCTTTTTGATTTACCAAACATTCGCATAGTAAATAAATCAAACTTTCAAGAAAAAACAAAAAAGAGACCCTGAAAAGTTAGATATAGTCTAACAATTGGGTCTCTTTTTTATTATTTTTTTATTAAACGATAGTAAAAATGAAGTAGACGAGAGTTCCAATAATGGCCGACAGTACTAAGCAACCCAGTGGATATAAATAAGAATAGTTTTCTTTACGGATTGAAAGAAGGCGATCCACAATAAAAATAAGAATGACGCCCAACATTCCGAATTCAAACATTAATAACCCAAAAATGGCGTGAAATATGAATGACATGATAAAATCAATTTTTTTACCACGGTCTTTTACAAAAGCGCTGACTAATAAATCAACGATAACCGTGCCTAACGTCCCCATTATTAAAAAGAAGGGTGTAAAAAATAAAAGGTATAAAGGAAATAAATCAATGAAATTCGGACTGGTTTTTTTAATAGAAAAATTAGGAATTGATTCTTTTATACCTGGCATAAAACAAAAAAGTAAAGTAAAAAGAAACGCAGCTATAATGGCGGCTGATAGCTTTCTATTTAAATGTATGTTTATTTTTTTATTACTAAATTCAGTAGTTGTTTTTGTATGTTTATGATTCATATGTCTTTAACGTGATGTACGCACCTTTTCCTTTCTCATAACTTTTTTATTTATATTTTATGTCTATCTTTTGGTACCAGCAGTTACAATGATACACGTTCTTTTTGAACTTGACTACACTAACGCGTTTTATGTCTATTCTCTTTTTCTTTTTATGTCTATCGTTTGCTCTTTCTATGAGAAACAAGATAGTTTTACAAAAAAACGCCTTCTTTTTCTATACAACAAAAGATAGGCGTTTTTTTCTGTATGTAATTAATAATCTTGTTTGGCTTCTTCAAACTTGAATACATCTGCTCGTTCTGATTGCTGTGTAATTAACAGGTTATACGTATGGTTGGCCTTTTTTGGAATTTTAAATGCAACGTCGAGGTTAAGTGGTTCGTCGTCAGATAATGACGGTGATGAAAAAGCTGTCCACAAGGTGTGCGGGGTTTCTGTCGATAAATTTCCTCCATCAGACGGTTCGTAGATTTGATAAGTTGTTGTGTCTTGTAATGTAAACGTTGTGTCGTTTAATACTACAGTCGAATGTTCATTAGGTGTTCGCTGAAACTGAACGGATACGACAACGTACTGAGTGTTTACTTGTTTAGCTCCTTTAACAGGATAAAATTGTGCATCCGTTGTGGAAACATAATATTGACCGTGTTTTGATCGTTCTCCAAACGCTAATCGATCATCGGTTTCATCTTCTGTCGCTACCCGACTTACAGGCGCCATCGTTTCATCTGTTGCTGAAATGGTGTCTGCTCCAGGGGCATGTTTAGGTTGAGGGTTTTTGTAAGTGACGTGCGTATCGCCTTGTTTGTCTTCACAAGCGGCGAGACTTGTGAACAAAACAGCCGCTACAAGGCTTCTGGTAACTATTTTCTTCATGTTATTCCTCCAATGACTAGTCTATATACTATGCTACATGGTATTTATCTGGGAATCAAGGATAAGATTGGTTTACTATGCAGGAAGAAGAAAAAGTGACTGAAGTCAGTGAGATTTGGAACGGATATAGGACTTTCAGAGACTTTTGTACTTGTTTTTACAACAAAAAAAGAGACGATTTACGCCTCTTTTTGTTTGTTCGTATTACGAATTTAGTTCATCTAAAATTGAATGCAGTTCACTTAAATGGGTAATTTCATAAGTAGGAATGACTTCATTTCGCTCTTTATCGTGACGATTAATCCATACAGATTTCATTCCAACGCGAGAAGAACCCAGTATATCTGTCATTAAATTATCTCCAACCATGATCGCTTCATCTTTCTTTAAATCCATAAGTGATAAAGCATGGTCGAAAATAGATGGATCAGGCTTACCCCGGCCAAATGCCCCTGAAATCACAATCTCATCAAAATATGGAACTAGTTCTGATGTAATATCTAATTTGGTATTTTGTAAGTCAGGTGAACCGTTTGTTAACAGCAGCAGCTTGTACTTTCCTTTTAATTGATCAAGCACTTCAAACGTTTCTTCGTATACAAAAGGTGTTTTGCGGCGCTCTAATGGAAAACGTTCAGCTAATTCCGCTCCAAAAGCATCGTCGTGAATTCCTAGAGCACGAAGGCCTCGAGTCCAAGCTTCTTTGCGATAAGTAGGAACAATATCTTTCATTTTTCGGAATTGATCATGATCGTCTAGAAAATTTCCCCATAACCCTTCAAATGGATTAATGCCAATCATTTGCGTAAATTCATAGGTTTCATACGAAGCATATAATTCTCTTGCTTCCTTACGCACCGCTTCTTCTAGTTCTTCAGGTTTTAGATTATATTTTTCACTTGCATATGTACATGTTGCAACGAATGCTTCTTTTACGCTTTTTTGATCCCAAAGTAGCGTGTCATCTAGGTCGAAAAAAACCGCTTTAATCATGGATGTGTGTACCCCCTACTGTTTTTGAAAAAGTTTAACTATTCTTACACTAGATTACAAGGATACACACAATAAGTCTAGTGTATTTGCAATTTATTGTGTAAATTTATTTTTATAAAGGATCACCTTTACAAACAAATTTACAGAAATAAAAACAGCTGATATAATCACAGCAGGTATATATGCAGGAGGTTTTATATGGAATCGTTAGAAGAAATATTCGGCATTCCCACCGTTCGTACAAGTAAGCGCTTAAGCAGAGTCGTTGCCGCACACTTACGTCCTTTTGGGATTACGCCAGAACAATGGACCGTTTTAAAGCGCGTATCAGAAGCTGAATATAGTACACAGAAGCAATTAGCTGAGCGAGCAGATAAAGATCAAGCGACGCTGACTAAAATTTTAGATTTACTAGAAAAACAAAATTGGATTCAGCGTGTTAGAAATCCAGAAGATCGCCGCTCGTTTTTTATTCAAATAACAGAAGACGGCCTGCGTTTAAAAACAGAAGTGACGCCTGCTGTAGAACAGGTATTTTCCGAATTAACGTCCCAGCTAAACGAGCAGCAGGTAAAGATTTATACCGACACTTTACAAAAACTTGAATTCCGCGCCGAACAATTGCTTCAAGACGCAGAAAACCTGCGTTAAATACCCAAAACCCCACAGGTAACATTCTGCGGGGTTTTATACGTAGTTGGCAATACATAATACTTCTTTAATTTTTGAAATCACTTGTTTGGTTTCATCTGTTAAAGAGGTGAATTTAAACGCGATGGATTCTGCATTTGGATTAATGAAGGGTTCTTTATTTGTGTCTTTGCGGTAGTCTTCAATTTGTTCTAAACAATATTTTAAAATAAACGACAAGTTTGCACGTCGAAATCTCAAACTGACGGTAGAAGGCCATCTTTTTTGAAACTGATTGCTCCCTTCATATTGAATCGCTCCGATGTAGCGTTCTCCGGATAAAAAAGATTCTTTACTTCGATATAGCTGAACGGTTTGGGCTGTTCCGCTCCAGTCAATATAAATACCTGCTGTTTCACAAACTTCGTATATGTAATGAAAAAGCTCCGTTACTTCTCCGAAATGGTAGTGAAGCGGATGTTTAGCCGTCATAGGTAGCTCCCTCCTTTATCGACTTTCTACCATTATATTGTAGGAAAAGTAACTTATTCATTTATACAACTTATTTCATACCCATAAGCAGTAAAAATGAAAATATATATTTTTTAGTTTACATAAAAATATTATAAGTGATTAGCGATAGCCCGACTTTCGAAACGCGTCGTATACCGTATCCTCTTGAAGTTTTTCAAGATAAACGTTCGTTGTAGCAATAGAAGAATGCCCTACTACTTGTTTCACAACCGCAAGCGGAACGTCATTAGCTAAACTATTTGTAATAAAGGTATGACGAAACCAATGAGGAGAAATAGACGCGTTTCCTTTTACTTTATAAACAGCTGATTTAATCGTTCGATACAACGTTGTATAGGATAATCGCTTTTTTTCGCTGGTACGATAATACTCTTTAATGGAGTAAAAAAGCGGTTCAGTGTCAAAAGGACTTAGTTCGGTGCTTTCATTTAACGCTTGCCGATAAGTGAAAAGCGTTTCTTTCACATCATCAAACACGGGAATAGTGCGTTCTTTTTTTCCTTTACCAATCACATCTACAACCAAATTTCCGCGGCGGTCTTCGCGGAAGCTTCCCCAATTTAAACTTAGCAGTTCACTTGAACGCATTCCACTCATATACAACAGCATTCCCATTAAGCGATTGCGCGCTTTGAATTCCTTTTCATGCTGGCGAATGCGCACGACGGATTCTAACGCATTTACAATCACCTGGGCTTCGCGATCGGTTAGCTCTCGGTATTCGGTACGATTTTGTTTTTCCTTATCACTGTAATGTCCTTTTGCGATAGATGGTTTTTCAATCCACGTCGTATACAGCGAAGGATAAAAATGAGTAGCGTGTCCAAACTCTAGCATTCTTCTAAAAAATTCTAGTTTTCTTGCAGCAGTGCGATTGGCATATTGATTTATCATTTCTTCATTAAATAATTTGACTTCCATAAATCCAATCGATTTTAATGTAATCTCTCGTTCATAGAAAAAAGACAGAATCGTTTTCATGTCTTGATTGTAAGATCTGATCGTATGAGGAGAAAGTGATTTTTTGATAATACGCATTGAAAAAAAGAGCTGAATAAATTCTTCATCTGAAACGTGCTTTAAATTCAAGTTGTTATCTTCATCTAAGAGCTCTGCCTCTTCCCACTGCTCTTTTAGCTGGCGAAACGAATTTTCCGCAGGCGATAATTCAAATTCTTCCATTTTAACCCTCCTAATTACCACAAACAAATGAATACCTTTTAAATGATCCAAAATTGTATATAACGAATTTTTATCAAACTGCAACAAATACCATTAAAATTTTTCAAAAACCTCTCAAAACTCAATTTAGAAAGCCGTTTTTTTAAGATTTTAATAAAAACATCCATTATATGTAAAATAAATTCTATTTTCTGCTTATTACTCTACTTTATCATATGAACGCTTGATAAGGAAGAGTTATCTTGCGTTAGTATAGTAAAGTATTTTTTAAAATGCTCTTTCTAAAGATTTGCTTTTTATGGTGGAACGTTAAAATCTATCATGATAGGAATTACACAAATTGTGTATACATAAAAACATCACGCAAAGCGTGATGTTTTTTAAAGTGATTCAATTTTTGTCAGATACAACTGTTTGTTGCTGTAAGAAACGGTATACGTTCGGTAATACTCTTTTTCTTGACTTTGACCGTTCGTTGTAATGGAAATAACTTCTTTTGTTTGGATTGTATAGACCGTTTCATCATCATCTTCTTCTTCACTCACAGGTTCAACGTCTAATACTGAATAATCAACGAGTTCTTCTCGAATGTCTCTTTCATACAGCATTTTCACAAGCTGCTTTTGATCATTCCACAAAACACTGTCACGCTGGATATAAGGCTGTACGTGTTCGAATTTATTTGTGTTAATGGACTTTGTTAAATCTCGCAAATAATGTTCAATAAAAATATCTGCTGTTTCTTGATCAACTTTTGGGATATTTTTTAAATTAAACTCTTTTTCTTCCTTCTCTTCTTTTTCTTTTTCATCTTCTTTAAAGTCGTCGATTCGCTGAGAGCTGTTTTTGCTGATGGCATACTTTGTATGGTTCTCTTTGAAAACCATGATTTCTTCCTTTTCCCCTTTTTCATTTGTGCGGGTTGTTTCGCCTTGGTATGAAATATCACTAGAAGGATTAATTGACTTCACGTATTCCATATATTCATCAGCCGTAATGTTGAGGTATTTTTGATGATAGGTAACTTCATCCCATTCATTTAACTTCCATTGCTTATTAACGTATTTAAAATTCATGTAAATGGTCAGTCCGCCGCTTCCTTCTTTACTAATTGGTTCAATGGCTGACACCGAAAATTGCCCGGCGTGATTGTTAATAAGTTCAAATCGAATAAGATGATTAACATCAGGGAAAAAGCTCATATTACATTCTTTACAGTAATAGTTAGTGGAGATACTTTTTAACTTTGTTGCAATTAAAGATGATGTTGCATATGGCGTTAGCGCTTTTTTTAACGTTTCATAATCAGCAGGGTTAGATTCATTATCCCATTCATACTCTTCACCTAATTCTTTATAGGTGCTTGAAATTTTATTCATCGTCTCAACTGCAGTTTTTTCTGCTTTTTTTTCTGATACAAGATCAGGCTTGATAGATGACTTAGCTTGATCTTTTGGGATCACTTCATCTGAGGAAGGTTCGGTTGGTTTGGATAACTTAACTGTTTCTTTTTCTTCACAGGCCGTCAAAACCATTAGCAGCAGTAGAACGAATGCAATCGTCCATTTTTTATGCATAAGGTGTCCTCCTCAATGCCGAATTTAGTCTGTTCTTAAAAGGATCTTTAATTTTCGAACGTATCGAGTACGTAATCACCGCTTGGAATTCCCCATTTTGCCTTTTTATGTTGAACTGTTTTAGCAAGTAACGAAATGGAGTTTTCTTTAAGCGTAATGACAATGGTTCCTTTATTTCCTTGCCCATCATTTTCATATTCAATGGCGGCTTGGTTATTTTCAAAGCGAATATTTTTTTGTTCAACGGTTGACACGCGGATTTTGCTAGGTGGCTGGTACGAATTTATTTTAATCGTCGCTTCCGAGTTGGATGTAGCAAGAAATTGAATGATAGGAGATCCGTTATCATTACCAGTGGTCCATTTTCCATCGTAGTCGTGTAAATCTGTTGTTTGTGTAGTGGGAGTTTCAGTGTGTGTATTTGGTTTAGATGAAAAGTCGAATGGTTCTACACTCGATAGCTTTAACGTATCGTTTTGGTAAACAGCTGTATAAAGGCGGTCACAAACTTTGCTGTAAGGATCTTTGCCGGGCTGTTTTAATAAGCTTTCCTCGTGGGTTTGTATTTTGAACACATGGTTAGGTTCTTCATACCAATTGACAATATGAAACGTTTGCTTCTTCTGCTCGATGCCTTGTCGTGTGAAATTTTCAACAAGAAGGTTCTGCTCTTTATAAAAAGAACTGTCCGCTTTCAAAAAAGCTTTTAGATCATTAAAAGAGTTGTCATCAACTGCTTTTCCGAACGCTGAAAAATAATCAGTCATCCAGGCTGTGATAAATTTTCCGCTCATTGCTTCTTTATTCAAATCAATTGATTGAATGCTTTCTACCTGTGTTTTTGGTTCATTTAGTACTTTTTTTGCATCTTTTTCTACTATCATTGTATTTCCGTCTTTTATTGTCTCTTCTTGCTGACAGGCTGATAACAGAATAGATGAAACAACCGTGATAATGATTGTATTACGTTTGTTCATCATAATTGCCCCTTCTTTATCTAATATAAATGTATGTATATTCTTCCAACAAACAGACCTAGTATATCATTCTACAAAAAAACGCTCAACCCTTTAATTTCACAAGAAAAACGGCTTGCTCTTACAGCAGCCGTTTTTCTTCTTATTTAATAGATGCTTCTTGATATGAATTGGATGCCTCTTTTTTAAGCTGTCTTGAACCATAAAAAACATAGTAAATAATTGAAAGAAGGAAAATGCCAAGAATCACATACATTAAAGGTAGAGAAACACCAAACAGCATTAAACTTGTTGTAAGCACACTGTATTTTATAATGCTGTATAAGCACAGAATCCCTAATACTAAAGCAACGCTTGGCACTACCGGGTAATTTACTTTAAAAGGACGAGACAAGTTAGGTTCTTTTTTGCGTAAAATAAAAAGAGAAACTAAACTGATGCAGTACATCATCATTGCTCCGAATACAGATAAGATAATAAGGGCATTGGCAAACGTGGCAGATCCAGCACAAATCACACCGATTGCTCCCGGAATCAACAAACCGCCGACAGGAACTCCTTTTTTATTCGTTTTAGCAAGAAATTTAGGGAAGTAACCATCTCGTGCAAGCGCATAGGTTTGTCTTGAAAATCCCATGATGATTCCATTTAAACTAGCAATCAATCCGAATAGCCCGATAATAGCAACAACGGTTGAAATGCCGTTTCCGTATACAGAAGACAGTGCCTGCGGAAGTGGATAATCGGCTAGCTTCCCGCTTCCTCCGCCAAGTCCTGCTGTTACAAATAGCGTAAACAACGTTGCGGTTGCAAGAGTAATAATCGCTCCAATAAATCCTTTAGGAATGTTTTTCTTAGGGTTTTCCACTTCTTCCGCTGCCATTGCTCCGCCTTCTATTGCAAGATAGAACCAAACAGCGAATGGAATAGCCGCTAGTACCCCTGTTGGCCCGTTAATAAATGAATGATCGTTAAAAATATTTGATGTTTGTACATGAGGCAAACCAGCTACATAAAAAATAGATAAACCAATTAGTGCAACAATGGTAGCTGTAAGCTCAATCACCGCTACTTCTTTTACCCCGATTAAATTTAGTAAAACAAAGAAAATAAAGGCACCTACCGTTGCATATACAGGGTTAACGGCTGGGATAAGAAAGTGCAGGTATGCTCCTGTTGATACCGCAATAGCAGGAGGAGCAAAAATAAATTCAAGCAAGCATGCAATTCCGGCGATATATCCGCCAAAAGGTCCAAGTGCTCTTCTTGCATAAGCTGAAGGTCCACCAGCTTGCGGGATAGATGTTGAAAGCTCTGCATAGCTGAACATAAACGTTGTGTAAAACACGGTTACAATTAAGGTTGCAATTGCAAGTCCGATAATCCCGCCTTGTTCAAACCCGTAGTTCCACCCAAAGTATTGTCCTGAAATAACCATACCAACTGAAATAGCCCATAAATGAATAGGTTTTAATTGTTTTTGTAACGCCATACGTTCTCCTCCTTTTGATGTTTAGACAATAAGATGTACACCGCTTGTTTGCTGCTTAATCATTTTGTCAATCATGGTACCGATATGTGCGGCTGCCTCAATAGGAGGCGTACCTCTTTTATGAATATTAGAAATAACCATACGATCAGACTCTTTTTTGCCTTTGCTAGGTTCATAGCACATGTAAGCACTCATGGATTCAGCACTGACCAGCCCAGGTCGCTCTCCAATCAATAGCACAAGTGCTTTTGGCTTTATGATTTCACCAATTTCATCCATACATGCAACTCGTCCTCCTTTTACAAAAAACGAAGTCCCGATACGAAGTCCATATGACTCCAGTGAATCAATTAAAGCAGGATACACGTCGCTCATGTTTTCTTCAATTGCCTTAGCGCTCAGTCCATCTGATACCACTACTTGTACATCAGGCTGTGGCACGCAGTTTTTTAAAATCTCTTTCTTAGCGTCATCTGCTAATAACCTCCCTTGATCCGGCCGTTTTAAATAATGTTCTTTTGACTCCGCGCGTGTATTCACAGAAAAAAGGTTAAACTCAGATAGAATATCTTCTGAAACTGAGCCGTATACAGAGTCTACGGCTGCGGCATGATCTGTGCGAAAAGATAAAACGTCTTTTGTTAGCGGCCTTGTTCCCGTACGACCAACACCTATGCGGGCAGGGGTAAATTGTTTAAGTGTTTCAAGCGGATCGCGATTTGACTTTGGTATCATAGTAAGCACCTTCCTTAAATCAAATTCATAAAAATAGTTGGGTCTCCAGCTCTTGATGTGAAGCGTCCGTTTTCCATAATACGCTGATCTTCAAGCCATTTTTGAAATAACGGCGTTGGGGTACGGCCGAGTACATTGCGCACGGTTGCGATATCATGATAACTAAGAGACTGATAGTTTAGCATGCAGTCATCAGCCATGGGCACTCCTATTACAAAGTTCACCCCAGCTGTTCCTAGAAGCATACTTAAATTATCCATATCGTTTTGATCAGCATCCATGTGGTTGGTGTAACATACGTCTACTCCCATAGGCAAGCCGTGCATTTTGCCCATAAAGTGATCTTCTAGCCCAGCTCGCAGGACTTGTTTGCTGTTATATAAATATTCAGGTCCAATAAATCCAACAACCGTGTTAACTAAGAAAGGCTTGTAGTGGCGAGCTAAGCCGTAGCATCTAGCTTCGAGCGTTACTTGATCAATATTATAGTGGGCTTCTGCTGACAGTTCAGAACCTTGTCCTGTTTCAAAATACCAGCGGTTCGGACCTTTTGCTGTCCCTTTTTCATGAATTAACGCTGTCGCTTCATCGAGCATAGACAGTGAAATCCCAAATGAATCATTACCGGCTTCTGTGCCTGCTAAACTTTGGAAAATCAAGTCAGCAGCTGCTCCTTTTTCGATTGCTCTCATTTGACTCGTCACATGTGATAATACACAGTTTTGAGTAGGAATTGACCATTCGTTGATTATATTTTTTGTTTCATTTAAAAGCGCGTAGATATTATCCGTTGTATCAATAACAGGGTTAATTCCGATAACCGCATCTCCAATTCCATAGCTTAACGCTTCGTAGAGAGATGCTCTCATTCCTTTTAAGTTATCTGAAGGATGATTAGGCTGGGCTCTTGAAGCCAATACGCCTTTTTGACCGATAGTCGTTTGACAAGTAGTTTGCACTTCTATCTTGGCAGCTCCTTGAATTAAATCTAAATTGGACATAATTTTAGTAGCTGCCGCAATCATTTCGCTGTTTAATCCTTTGCTAAGCGCAAGAAGGTCTTCTCCGGTATGCTCATCAGATAAGATGTATTCTCTTAACTCCCCTACTGTCCAATTTTTAATAATGTCGTAAACCGATGAATCAATCTGACTTTCGATTAATGCCGAGACGTTGTCTTCATCTGCGCTTAGCAGCGGGTAATTTCGAATATCAGCAAGTGTGATATCAGCTAGCACTTGTTTGGCTGCCATTCGTTCTTTCATTGACTCAGCGCTAACTCCTGCGAGCTGATCTCCAGAACGTTCTTCGTTTGCTTTGGCCATAATTTCTTTCAAGCTATAAAATGAAAATGTTTCTCCTAACAACCGGGTAGTTTTAAACATCGTTTCCTCCTTGTATGTTCAGTTGATTATGATGAAAAAGCGAGTGTTTTAATCGAAACAGAGATTGCCTCTCCAGCTACGGGTAACCCTAGATCGATATAATCTCCGTGGGTAAAGTCAATTTGATCTAAACAAATAATTTCTAATTCTTTCTCCTGTTTGGCTAGTGCTTGTCCTAAAGCTTTAGCAATATCCTGCTCGCATAAAACAACGAGGCACTTAGCTCCTTTAAAACAAGCACCAAATTCAGCGCTTATTACTTTTGCTAATTCTTGCAGCATTATATAGCTGCAGTAAGGGAAATGAGATAAAGCAATAGCAACGGGAGGATCTTCTGCGCTGAAAACAGTTGAAGCCTGCATACATGCCGTTCGAGCTCTTTCTTGAAACAGCTGCGGATTCCACTCCTCCTCTTGCTGTACGGGTATCTCTATAATCGGAATATTTTTTAGTGGCAGCCGCTTTGATTTAATGTATACGGTTGATCCGCTAACTTCTGTATTTTGCATACCAGCTCCAATGACAGTGGCTCGCGTTGTTTCAGCGGCTTGAGATACCTGTATGGCTTGAAACTGATAAGCTAGCAGCGGACCAATGTCTCCGTGTATGGCCACTTCCTTCACTGTTTTTGGTTTCTCCTTCTCTATCATGGCTCCTACTCCTCCCGAGACCATGATTGTCTCTGGCCGAGTAGAAGATCTTGTATGAGGGGAAACGAGCAGCAAAGAGGTTTGCTTCAGTGCGCTCACATAATCCACGGTTTCTTTAGCTAGCAATTTGCAAATAGACGAGAGTTTTTCAAATGTTGCTTTTTCGCCTTCTTGAAGCATCAGAGAATTATTTTTTAAAAATTCAGTTAAATAAGACGAAACGTAGGTAACAATACCATCTTCGTTTAGTCGAATTAATCTTCCGCCTACATGCAGGGTAAACGTTTCAATCACTTTTCCATTTTGACATAAGGCGATGTTAGCAGTGCCTCCACCTACATCAATATTGGCAATCACTTTATTGGTTTCAGCAGAATGTTCGATTGCTCCCGATCCTTTTGCCGCTAACATTCCTTCTAAGTCAGCACCAGCTGTTGCAACAACAAAATTCCCAGCGTGTTCAGCTAGATAGTGAACGATACTCTCTGCATTTTGCTTCCGAGCCGTTTCTCCTGTGATGATCACAGCACCCGCCTCCACTTGATCTAAGGAGATCCCTGCTTTTTTGTACTCTTTTTCTAGTAATAGCGTTAACCTTCGAACATCGATTTCAACCTCGTTTACCATAGGTGTTGTATAGATGGAACTTGCATACGTTACGCGACGATCAATAATTTGACAGCCTGGCAGCGTAAACTGATTTTGTTGATTTGCTATTAACAGTTTGCTTACAATCAGTTTTGTTGTGCTTGTTCCAATATCTAAACCTATGCTCGTGATCCATTTCTGTAGCATACGATCAATCCTTTATCTCGTTTGAATATGTTGACTATCATAAAACAGTTTTTTGAATATTTCACTAACTATGTTATCAAACCTGACACACTTTTGTGTAAACAAAGGTGACAAATAAGAAAAAAGACTAAATCTTGGCAGATTTAGTCTTTTTTCTTATGATGAGTGTGATTTAGTTACAATCATTCTTGATGCCGATGGAATTAACAATGAAAGAATGACTAAGCAGGCTATTAGTGACCCTACCATTGAAATACCGTTCATTGAAAAAGAATACCACAGAGCGGACATACCCTTTGGTGCGTACGATCCCCAGAAAATAATACCAGCAATAAAGTGCCAGAAATAACGTGCGAAGCTGCCGATAATAAGGGATAAAACAATTAAAACAAAAGCTTTTGATCTGTTATTGGTAGCTAAATTTGTTTTAATAGATTGTGAAAAAATACCTCCAAAACCTATAAAAGCAAAAGCTACAATATATTCAATAAATGTTTGTAGCGCTGTTAAAATATAAGCTGTTCCTGTGGCTAACTGCAAAAGCCCCCATAATAGACCAGATAGAGCCCCGCCTTTTACTCCCCAGCGAAAGCACATAATAAAAATGGGCACCATGGAGAACGAAATGCTCACAGCCGTCGCAATTTTAATTGAAGGCAAAAGGTCAAGTAGAAGTGCCAATGCTGCAAAAATAGCTATTTCAATTTTAGCCTGTAAAGGTAATGCTTTATTCACGTTTCTCACTCCTGTTTTTGAATCATTCATATCAAACGGTTTACACAGGAGTAAGCAAATATATGCTACTATTCCCACATTCCTACGCTAGCGTTAACTAACAGGTTCGAAGGGTCTGAACATTTCGTTCACTCTCAGCACGGCGGCTCCCCCTGTGGTACGTTTGGATATTTATGTAGTATAAAGACAATGTTTATTATACCATACGTAACAAAATAGATTCGAGAGATTTCAAAGATGTTTCTATTTTCTGAATCTATTTTTTATAATGACAATCGTTTTAGTATTTGTTATACTTCTTTTATGTCAATTGAATATAAAAAACCCTCATCCTAATCGATGAGGTAGAGGTCGCAGTTTTTAATAGTAAAGTAACGGAAATGCAGAGAACATTGAGGATGTTGCTTGAAAGGAAAAATTGCCGAAGTTTAAATCACTTCTCGGTTGATTTAAGCTGGGGCTGTCTCCGAACAGGAACAGAACTGTCACATCATGCGAGTGATGTGAAGAGCTATCTTCACGGAAGGTTGACGCGGTTTTCAGATTTAAAAGCGCGCACATATACTGCGGGCTTTTTTTATGTTATCCCGTCTCTTTCCGTACATTCGAAAGGAGTATTTATCTATGCAAGAGCAGCAAGAATTAAAACGTGGGTTGAAATCTCGCCACTTAACGATGATTTCATTAGGAGGAGCCATCGGAACCGGCTTATTCCTAGCAAGTGGTGGAGCAATTCACACAGCAGGACCTGGGGGAGCGCTTTTAGCTTACGCTATTATTGGCGTAATGGTTTACTTTTTGATGACCAGCCTAGCAGAGCTAGCAGCTTATATGCCTGAAGCTGGTTCATTTAGTACGTATGCGTCTCGTTTTGTAGATCCATCCTTTGGTTTCGCTCTCGGCTGGAACTACTGGTATAACTGGGCTATTACGATTGCAGCTGAATTATCTGCTGGAGCCCTTATTATGAAATTTTGGTTCCCGAACTCTTCTTCTATTTTATGGAGTGCCCTGTTTTTATTAATTATGTTTGGGCTTAACTACCTTTCTGTAAAAGGATTTGGTGAATCTGAATTTTGGTTTTCTTTAATTAAAGTAGTAACGGTTATTATCTTTTTAGTTATTGGTATTATGATGATTTTTGGTATCTTTAACAATGAAGCACCAGGTTTTAAAAACTTCACGCTTGGTGATGGACCGATTCACGGTGGATTCTTCACTGTACTAGGTATCTTTATGGCAGCTGGTTTTTCATTCCAAGGAACAGAGTTGCTTGGAGTCGCAGCTGGAGAAAGTGAAGATCCGGAAAAAACGGTTCCTCGCGCAGTTAAACAAGTCTTCTGGCGCATCTTGTTATTTTATATTTTAGCTATTTTTGTTATTGGAATGCTTATTCCATACACAGCGAATTCATTAGCAAGTGATGACGTGCGAGTAAGTCCGTTTACTTTGATATTCGAACGAGCAGGTCTGGCGTTTGCAGCATCAGCGATTAATGCCGTTATTTTAACAGCTGTTTTATCTGCTGGTAACTCAGGCATGTATGCTTCTACGCGTATGCTGTGGAACTTAGCGAAAGATGGAAAAGCACCAAGGTTCTTAGCAAAAGTGAATAAACGAGGCGTTCCAGTTAATGCCTTAATCGCAACGGCACTTGTCGGTACACTTGCATTTGGTGCTTCATTTTTTGGAGACGGTGCGGTATATACGTGGTTACTTAACGCTTCTGGTATGTCTGGTTTTATTGCTTGGTTAGGAATTGCGATCAGCCACTATCGTTTTAGAAGAGCATTTGTTGCTCAAGGTCATGATTTGAGTGAACTTCCATATCATGCAAAACTTTTCCCATTTGGCCCTATCTTTGCCTTTATTTTATGTGCCGTTGTTATTTTAGGCCAAAACTATTCGGCGTTTATGGGTGACTCGATTGACTGGTACGGTGTACTTGTTTCTTATATCGGACTTCCTTTATTCTTAATTGTGTGGTTAGGATACAAATGGACGAAAAAATCGAAGCTTATCCCGTTAAAAGAATGTCAAGTAACAGTGAAAAAATACGAATAAAAAAAGCTCTCTATTCTTTTGAATAGAGAGCTTTTTTTATATGAGCTGATCGGCAAAATGAAGAGATATATAAGCGGGTTGGTTTTTCATAACAAGCATATAACCTTTGAGGGGACGGTTATAGTAATCAGCAGCTTCGATATAATAAATACGCTGAATTAACCTGCTTAAATGAGTTGCAAAAGATGGAAGTTGGTGATTAGGAATGGTTTGGATGTAGTCTATGATTTCTTGTTTAGTTTGAAGGCCTGAACGGGTACATTCTAACAGATGAAAAAGCGGATCTGCTGCTATAGTAGATAGTTCAGAATTGTGTTTGATTCTATTCAGCTGGATATGCAGTTCTTTTTGGGACCATCTTTTCGGCACAGCTCTTAGATGTTGATATTGAAAATGTGTACTCATGATAGCTAACACCTTTCGTATTAAAATAATAAAACAACTTATTATTTTAATAACCTTTACACATGAAACTAAAACGTTACAATGTGTAAAGGTGTCATACATCTTATAAAATAAGCTGATAAAAAAGTACATCTTGCCACTGATCAAATTTCCAGCCCACTTCTTTAAACTCTCCGCAAAATGTAAAATTAAATTGCTCATGCATTTTGATACTGATATCATTCCCTTTTGTAATTCCTGAAATGACAACGTGATGGTCGAGCTCTTTAGCTAATTCCAAAATGCGCTTCATAAGCTGTTTCCCAATACCATGCCCTTGTTGATTTTTATCAATATAAATCGATAGCTCTACTGTTTGAATGTACGCTTCTTTATCTCGATACGAGGAAAGCGAAGCATAGCCCGCTACTACTCCATCTTTTTCCGCGACAATAAGTGGAAAAAGTTCATTGCTAATATGATTATTAAACCAGCCCCTTCTTTGTTCTACTGTTACAGGCGTTAAGTCAAAAGTAGCAGCACTTGTTTGAACGGACTGATTATAAATTTCAACAAGCATAGGTAAATCTTCTTCTTTAGCATAACGAATGATCATATGTACAAACTCCTTATAGTATAGAATTATCTTTATTTTACTTCTTTTAAGAAACATAATCTACATAAAAAACCGATGTGCGTATGCACATCGGTTATTGGTTTTGGGCATATTGAAAGGTTTGAAGGACTTGAAGAGTCTCTTTTGTAGAAACGACCGTTGCAAACTCTCCGTGCAAGGAAGACAGTGCGAATGTATGTACATCTTCTGCAAGAAGTCTGGTTTTTCCATCGTAGGACATACAATCAAAACAGGCCGTTGCATCGTTCACAACATACGTCCTATACCCTAGATTTCCAGCCATGCGCGCAGTCGTAGAGACGCAGTGATTAGTAGTTAGTCCTATTAAGATAAGCGTATCATAGCCATTTGCTTTTAAATAGCTATCTAGCTCTGTTCCAATGAAACAGCTGTTCACGTGCTTGCGAATTAAGTATTCGTCTTCTTGTGGACCAAATCCTTCTTTGAACTGAAACCCCTTTGAACTTGGATGTAAAGGAGAGTCTGGATTTTCTGATGCATGCTGCACGTGAATGACAGGATAGTCTTGGCGCCTCCATGCTTGCAGTAGCGTCAGCATATTCTTTTCTGCATCTAAATTGTTTCTTTCTCCCCACTGGGGTGAATAAAACCCTTCTTGTACATCGATAAGTAGCAACACTGGCCGGGAACGTAGCATAAGCATCATCTTCTTTCGTCTTTATTTTAAAATGGAAATAACGTATGTGCATCCATCAGGACCGGCTTTTGAAGAATGAACCGTTTGTTTCGGTAAATGTATCCGATCTCCGGCCTGACATAGAACCGTATCACGTTCAACTGTAAAGTAAATAGATCCTTCAAGGATATGAAGAATTTCATCAGTTGGATGCGTATGAGACGGATGTGTTTGAAAAGCAATATCGTGCTGTACTTCAACGTATCCAGTATACGCCGGAAGCAGCTCTTTAATTACTTCTTCAAACTTTCCGCCAACTCCTTTTTTAATAGAGGCTTTTTTTACGTCCATGCTGCTCACTCCTTTTTAATTTAAATGGACACTGTCCGGTAGTATGGTTATTATCATCGTGTAAAAAATATTGCTTCCACTCTCTGTTTTCCTGCTGTCCATACCAGCCTAACTCAGGGTGAGCTGATACGTCATCATATGTTTTTAACCGATCGCGGACGACTTTTTGTACATGCTTCCCTATTTTTGAATCTCCTGTCATACCTTCAAACACCCACCGCGGCTGAAATGTAATCATAAATCCTCTGCTCTTACGGCTTTTACGTAGAGAATGAGCAGGCGTATTACAGACGACAAAAATAGGTTCTCCGTGAAAACAAAATTCCCATAATGCATCTTTTGGGTCTTTCGGAATATCTTGCGGCCATTTCTTTTGATCAATTTGATGAAGAAACGTCAGCGTATCCCAGAACATCGTTTCGTACTCTTCCATTGACCGTTCTTTATGTTCAGGCTTAAAGAATAACACAAAGGATGTATAGCGACCTATGGTCTTAAATGTATCTATGTATTCTCTAAGTGCCGCCGCTGCATGTTTAATATCTTGATAGTTATAAGGAGTCGTCACAAATGAAAAACGCAGTAAATCTTTTTTAAAGCCTTCTACCCCTAATATACAGGGAAATGGATTTTCTTCTGATAATATATCGCTTTGGAAATATTGAAAAGCATCTTTCCCCCAGAACGGGACATGCGTTGACTCTAAAATCTCATTAGCTCGAAAAAGCATTTTTGATGCCATTAAAACCCTCCTTATGGAACTCAACGTTACATGTGTATTAAAAAAAAGAAAGTTTATGAGTATTTTTAACTAAATCTCGCTTCTAAATTATAAAATTCTAATCTATATATATATAAGCTACTATTGGACAAGTTAGAAAGGAGGCTGTGTTTGTGGAGTGGTTTTTGATTGCTATAAAACAAATAATTCTAGGTATTAGTCTCGCAGCACCGGTAGGTCCAATTAATATAGAGATGATTAAAAGAGGTCTGACAAAAGGATTTTGGGCTTCTTGGCTAGTTGGTTTAGGAGGAATGACAGCCGATATCTTATTTATGCTTCTCATTTTAATAGGGTTAACCCCTTTTGTTCAGATGCAGGCTGTTACGGTTGTCCTGTATGCAACGGGTTTTGTCATGCTCACATTTGTTGGCTTTCAAAGTATGAAACAAGCTGTCTCTCGTTCCTTTTCAGTAGATGTAAATAACCCTTTTGCTAAAAAAGATAAGTCGTTTTTTACAGGTTTTTTTATTGCTCTTATGAACCCTTTAAATATTGTGTTTTGGTTTGGTGTATTTGGATCAAGCTTAAGCGAAAGCCTTCAAAGTCAAACGTGGCTATCCGTCTTTTTTCATAGCTTCTTTATTATTTTTGGCATCATTCTTTGGAATTTAAATATTGCGAGCAGCATTCATTTTACAAGAAAATTTATCACGCCTAAGCTTTTTCGCCTCATTACGTTAGGTGCTGGTTTTTTACTTTTTTTATTTGGCTGCCAATTCGGTTTTAAATGTGTATCCTTACTTATCGGCTGAGCTTTTATTGATGAGTTCAATAAGGGTGTCATTTACTTTCTCACGTTCATCATAAAAAAGACCGTGTCCACTATTTTCAAATGGGATCAGTGTAGAAAATGAAATGTGGCGATTCATTACTTTTGCAAGATCAAATGGACAAATTTGATCTTTTTTTCCGTGTAATATATATGTCTCAGCGAAAATTTGACTCAAATCTTCCCGTAAGTCTTCGTCTCGTAAAGACACCGCAGTTTTAATCGTTCCATGGCCAGATGCCTCTAAACCTAAATCTTGAAACCATCCTCTAAAAGCTGCGCTGACAGGCTGATTAAAAAATTTTTTCCCAAAGTCTTCAAGCATGTTAGGACGATCTCTATACGTATTTTGAATAATTGTATTTACTTCTTCAGAAGGAAGTCCGTATGGAAAATCAGTTTTTTGAATAAAGCTTGGAGCCGCTGCCCCTAATAAAATTAACTTCTTCACGCCATATCCTAAGTGTCTACTCATATATCGAATGGCAATGGCTCCCCCCATAGAAAAGCCTACTAGCGTATAATTTTTAAGTCCTAATTTTTCTACTAACATACGAATATCATCCGCTAATTGATTGTAAGAATAGCCGGTGAAAGGCGTATCTGATTTTCCAAACCCCCGAAGATCAGGAGCAATACACCGAATACCGCAGGCCGGCAGCGTTGTAAATTGGTATTCGTACATTTTAGCGTTAACAGGCCACCCGTGAAGGAAAAGAACGGGTTCCCCTTTTCCAATATCCCGAACAAAAAGTTTAGTCTTAGGAGTTACGTGAATAAAATAGTTCATATATAACACCTCCTAGATGTTCTTATATATATATGTTTTGGACAATTTGAACATTCAAAAGTTTCTTAGAGGCTTGTGTAGGAGATGCATGATGTTTATTTGGAATGAGGAGTAGGAAAATCATTTTATATTGTTTATTTAGAACATAGTTTAATTTAAAAATATTGGGTACAAAAAAGTAGTAAAGCTTTAAAAACTTTACTACTTTTTTGTTATTTTTCTTCCAGCCACATATCAACTAAATTGCCAGCTTCGCTTTGGTCCAATACGAATGAACCGTTGCTGTATCGGTCACTAGCTCGCATTGTAGATGGATCAACCTGCTCGATTTGACCTTTAGATGATTCCACTATCATGTAATGCTCTTTAGAGATTACTTTTACTTTTGCAATTTGATGCGGATTAGATTTTAGTTCTCGGACCATCACTAGCCCTCGTTTTGCTCGTGCTGATTCTTCAAACTCAGCAATTTTTGTCTTTTTCACAGCTCCTCGCTGCGTGGCGATAAATAATTCAGTTGATAGAGCTTCATCTTCATCGAAGATAACGCCGCTTACAACATAATCATCGTCTTTTAAGTTAATTCCTTTTACACCAGAAGCGCGAGTTCCTACAATATTAATTTCTTCTTCCCGGAAACGCAGTCCGTAGCCAGAGCGAGTGGCAATAAACACTTGTTTTTTACCATCCGTTTGATATACGTCCACTACTTCATCATCGCCTTTTAAATTAACGGCGACAAGAGCTTTGGAGTAGCGCTGTGCTTTATATTGAAGTAATTCTGATTTTTTGACCATACCATTTTTCGTAAAGAAAAGCAGATACTGATTTTCTTTAAATTCTTTTACCGGTATCGCTCGTACAATCTGCTCTTCTTTATCAATTGGAACAATGTTCATGATATGCTGACCCATGTCTTTCCACCTGATATCAGGAAGTTCGTGCACTGGCATATATAAATAATTCCCTTTGTTTGTGAAGATGAGCAGCGTTTCGGTTGTATTAATTTCATACTTCGCTAAAATTCGGTCCGTATCTTTCATACCGAAGTCTTGCCCGTTAGACGCGGCGTAAGAACGAAGACTTGTTCGTTTTACATATCCGTCTTTTGTGACTGTTACCATCACTTCTTCAGATGGAACCATCACTTCTAGATTAATTTTAATCTCTTCGATTTCCGCTTCAATTTTTGAGCGGCGTTCTGTACTGTATTGCTTTTTTACACGGCGTAATTCTTTTTTGATTACATTAAAAAGTTTTTTCTCGCTATGTAAGATTTCTTCTAACTCGTTAATTTTAGCACCTAGCTCTTCAGCTTCCGCTTGTAGAGCTGTAATGTCCGTGTTTGTCAAACGGTATAATTGAAGCGACACAATCGCTTCTGCTTGAGGTTCTGTAAATTCATATTTGCCAATTAAATTATTTTTAGCGTCGCGCTTATCTTTAGAAGCTCTAATCGTCGCAATAACTTCATCTAAAATCGACAGTGCCTTAATCAATCCCGCTACAATATGTTCACGTTCACGTGCTTTTTGCAGTTCGTATTTAGAACGATTTGTTACTACTTCTTTTTGATGATCAATATAAGCATCAAGAATGTTAGCCAAACTCATAAGCTTTGGTCGTTTTTTAGCAATGGCAACCATGTTAAAATTATACGGTACTTGCAGATCCGTATTTTTATAAAGGAAGTGAAGTACTCCTTGAGCATTTGCGTCTTTTTTTAATTCTACTACGATGCGCAGACCCGTACGATCCGTTTCATCGCGAACTTCAGCAATACCTTCCACTTTTTTATCTAAACGAAGCTCATCCATTTTCTTCACAAGGTTGGCTTTGTTTACTTCAAACGGAATTTCCGTAATGACAATTTGCTGTTTTCCGCCGCGAATGGACTCCACTTCCGTTTTTCCGCGAATAATAATTTTCCCTTTACCTGTCTCGTAGGCTTTCTTAATCCCGTCTACACCTTGAATGATTCCCCCTGTAGGAAAATCAGGACCTTGGATAGCCGTCATTAATTCTTCAATTGTACACGTTGGTTTATCAATTCGCATGATCGTTGCGTCAATTACTTCACCTAAATGATGAGGAGGAAGTTCTGTAGCATAACCAGCTGAAATACCCGTGGATCCATTCACTAGCAAGTTAGGAAACATAGCTGGTAACACAGTTGGTTCGCTGCTTGTATCATCGAAGTTAGACACAAACTCAACCGTTTGTTTGTCAATATCTCGTAGAAGTTCTGCAGCAATCGATGAAAGGCGAGCTTCTGTATAACGCATTGCTGCTGGGGGATCTCCATCAATACTTCCGTTGTTTCCGTGCATTTCGATTAATACATTTCTAACTTTCCATTCTTGACTCATTCGAACCATGGCATCATATACAGATGAATCACCATGAGGGTGATAGTTACCAATTACGTTCCCTACAGTTTTGGCTGACTTACGAAACCCTTTTTCTGCTGTATTTCCATCTACGTGCATTGCATATAAAATACGACGCTGAACGGGTTTTAACCCGTCTCTTGCATCCGGCAGTGCACGCTCTTGAATAATATATTTACTGTATCGACCAAAACGGTCGCCTAGTACATCCTCAAGAGGTAAATCTAAAAAGCGTTCTGTTTGTGTCATTGTACGTCCTCCTCTGCGACCGTTAATACATTTTCATTATCTAAAATATTTGGATCTTCTTCTAATCCAAACGCTACGTTGCTTTCAATCCATTTTCTGCGTGGTTCTACTTTATCGCCCATCAAAGTGGTCACACGACGATCAGCGCGAGCAGCATCATCAATACGAACACGAATCAGCGTACGCGTCTCTGGGTTCATTGTTGTTTCCCAAAGCTGATCTGCGTTCATTTCACCGAGACCTTTATAGCGTTGAATCATATACCCTCTTCCTACCTTATCGATAGCACCTTGCAACTCTTCGTCACTCCATGAATATTCAACCACTTCTTTTTTACCTGACCCTTTACTTACTTTGTAGAGCGGTGGAAGAGCAATAAACACTTTTCCTGCTTCCACAAGCGGTTTCATATAGCGGTAGAAAAACGTTAGAAGAAGCACTTGAATATGAGCCCCATCCGTATCCGCATCGGTCATGATGACTATTTTATCGTAGTTAATATCATCGATTGTAAAATCTGCGCCTACTCCTCCGCCTATCGCGTGAATGATCGTACTAATTTCTTCGTTTTTAAAAATATCTTGAAGTTTGGCTTTTTCGGTATTGATAACTTTCCCTCGCAGCGGCAGCACAGCTTGAAAGCGGCGATCCCTTCCTTGTTTTGCTGAACCTCCGGCGGAATCCCCTTCGACTAGGTACAGTTCGTTTCGCTGAGGATTTCTTGATTGCGCAGGCGTTAACTTCCCGCTTAGAACAGTTTCTTGACGCTTTCGTTTTTTTCCGTTTCTTGCGTCTTCTCTCGCCTTACGTGCCGCTTCACGCGCTTGAGCAGCTTTGATTGCTTTTTTTACAAGAAGAGAGCTTACGTCTGGATTTTCTTCTAGGAAATAGGCAAGTTTTTCAGAAATAACTGCATCTACCGACGAACGAGCTTCACTTGTACCTAACTTTCCTTTGGTTTGTCCTTCAAACTGAAGCAACTCTTCAGGTATTCTAACGGAAACGATGGCTCCTAATCCTTCTCGTATATCCGTTCCTTCTAAGTTTTTGTCTTTTTCTTTTAGCAGGCTTACTTTACGGGCGTATTCATTAAACGCACGCGTCATAGCGCTTTTTGCACCGGACTCATGCGTTCCCCCGTCTTTGGTACGAACATTATTAACAAATGATAAAATGGTTTCAGAATAACCATCGTTAAATTGAAATGCAAATTCAACTTCAATATTATGATGAATCCCTTCAAAAAAGACGACTGGATGAAGTGAATCTTTTTCTTCATTTAAATATGAAACGAAGGCTTGAATACCTGTTTCATAATGAAAGATATCTTGACGATCATGCCTTTTATCGATTAACTCTATTTTGAATCCTTTTAACAGAAAAGCCGATTCGCGGAGCCGTTCACAAAGCGTATCATAATTGTACACGGTTGTTGAAAAAATCGTGGCATCCGGTTTGAAATGAATCGTTGTTCCCGTTTTTTTTGTTTTCCCTATTTTTTCTAGCGTCGTAACCGGCTTTCCTCCATTTTCAAAACGCTGTTCATAAATAAATCCATCTCTATGAATAGTTACAGTCAACCATTCAGACAGCGCATTTACAACAGATGCACCTACTCCGTGTAAGCCTCCGCTTGTTTTATATCCACCCTGTCCGAATTTACCTCCTGCATGCAAGATGGTTAAAATAACTTCAGGCGTTGGTTTTCCTAGTTTATGCATGCCCGTTGGCATACCTCGACCTTTATCTTGTACAGAAATTGAATTATCTTTGTGAATGGTTACAATAATTTCTTCTCCGTAGCCTGCTAGAGCTTCATCGACAGAGTTGTCGACGATTTCATATACTAAATGATGCAGACCTCGTGTATCCGTACTTCCAATATACATACCAGGACGTTTACGAACGGCATCTAATCCTTCTAGTACTTGAATTGCATCTTCATTATAATTAAATTGTTGTTTCCGAGCCATTCATACTACCCCTTTCATCACAACGAACATTACTACATTATGTATGAAACACAAACGTTTGCGCTTCGTGTCTAAGAATAAATGATCATGTATCCTATCTTTTAATTTTATAGTGTTCGCATCAACAGAACGTATGTTTCTATTTTTGCGTACTTACAAGATTTTAGCACAAATTTCCGTATTATAAAAGCAATATCTTGTGTATTCATGGATTATAAGCCTTATAAAGCTAGCTGTCTAACGTCTATTGTAGCGGAAACTCTCTTACTATTTCAACGCATGGTGAAACCCATGCAAGCAGTGTGCATGGGTTGGTTGTTCTGCTTATAGATCTTACTTTGTTAAAGCATGCTCGACTTTTATACAACGATCCATAACTACAGTATACCCTTTTTTAGCGAGCAGGTCATATGCTTCTTCATTAATTAAACCAGATTGTGCCCAAAATACGTCTGCATCTACTTTTAAAAACTCTTCTGCAACTTCAAGCAAATGCTCAGAGCGACGAAATACATTAACGATATCAATATGCCCTTCAATTTCTTTTAATGAAGATACGGCTTTTACGCCGAGCGCTGAGTTGATTGTTGGGTTCACCGGAATTATCTCGTAACCTTGCTGCTGCATGGCTTCTGAAACCATATAAGACGTTCGATGAGGATTATCTGATAAACCTACTACAGCAATGCGCTTGCTTTTTTTCAATATTTTACCAAGCTCTTGACGGGAAGGAATTTTAATGGACATGTCTATTACCTCTCTTAGCTATATAATATGTACTGAACAACATTCGCGATTTACAGTTGATTTCCTGCATATAGTACCCGTTTTCTCTATTTTTGTAAACGTCTTCTTTTTTAAAAATAATTGTCTCTCACCCAAAACTAACTATGTTTTTTTAAGTATCTCATGGTAAAATAGAAACGATATAGAAATAAAGGAGCTTTCAAACATGAATTATTTATTACCTATTCTTGCCTATATCTTGGGCTCTATTCCTTTTGGACTAGTTGTTGGAAAACTAGGATACGGCATCGATATACGAGAGCATGGAAGTGGCAATTTAGGCGGCACCAACTCATTTCGTACATTGGGTGTAAAAGCCGGAATTATCGTTACGCTTGGAGACATTCTAAAAGGCACCCTAGCAGCTTCTTTACCGCTTTTATTTGATACAAATCAAAACATTCTCTTCATTGGTTTATTTGCTGTCATTGGTCATATTTTTCCTATTTTCGCAAAATTTAAAGGCGGGAAAGCTGTTGCCACATCCGCCGGAGTGATTTTATGTTATGAACCTCTTTTATTTGTTTTCGTGCTATTATGTTTTTTTATCTGCTTATACATAACGAAGTATGTATCACTGTCATCAATGGTTACTGGGGTATTAACCTTTATCTACACGCTATTTAAACAAGACTACATGCTTATTATGATTATTGGTGTAATTGTAGCCTTTGTCATTTACAGACACCGCGCAAATATTACGCGAATTCTTAACAAAACAGAACCGAAAGTCACATTTTTATCAGGTAAAAAGAAATAAGAGGATCTTCCTCTTATTTCTTTTTTTATAACCGCTTTGTAAGCGAATACATTTCTTGTTTATTAGTTATACTGATACTAAAATAAGGAGGTGAATAATGTGAAGAAAAAATGTCCCATTTGCAAACGTAATAAGAAAATGGATTCACAGCTAGAAGGAAGCCGCTACTGCGTTCACTGCTGGGAAACCATTGGAAAACAATATGATTTTAAATGAAAGAATGAAACGATTTAATATAGAAATGAAGCATTCGCCTCTATATTAAATCGTTTTATTTTATTTTATCTTATTCCTTCCTAGCTGGATTCGTATATATTGGTAATTTATCTATCTTTCTACTATAATAAATGTATCCGCAGTATTGGAAGGAGCATAATTAATGAAATTAACAGTAACAGAAGCAGCAGCTACGTGGTACAAAGACGAAATGATGCTAGAAGGAAACGAAACAATTCGCTTTTTTGTTCGCTACGGCGGATGCAGCAACGTTCAAAAAGGTTTTTCTTTAGGTGTAAACACAGATTCTCCTAAAAACGTTGGCGTTGAAACAAAAGTTGACGGTTTAACATTTTTCGTAGAAGATGAAGACCTTTGGTACTTTGATGGTCATGATTTGACCGTAAATTATAATGAAGAAACAAAAGAACCTGACTTTCATTACGAAGCGTAAGAAAAAAAGCATCGATTTATCGATGCTTTTTATTCTTACGCTTAACCCTGCTTTTTGGCGTCTTCATAGGCTTTATGCCATTCCGGATAATTACGGCGAATCGAAATAGGCTTAAAGTTTTCTTTTTTTACACATACGTGTGACGATGTTCCTGTTAACGCAAGTTCTTCATTTGAATTAAAAATTTCGTATCCGTACACAACGCGTAGACCGTCATAGTTCTCAACCCAAGTATGTACCACAGCTGTCTCGCCATAATGAAGCGGCTTTTTATATGATGCCTGTATATCAATAACTGGCGACAGCACACCGTCTCTTTCCATTTGTGCATAGCTAAAACCTAAATCACTGATAAACTGTGTTCGGCCTATTTCCATCCATACTAAATAGTTAGCATGATACACAACGCCCATCTGATCGGTTTCTGCATAGCGCACTTCGATTTCTTTCTTCGATACTAGCATGATTCTACCTCCTCTTGCACTGTTCCTGTTTTATCTTACCATATAAGGAGAATATACTCCTACTAGTTTGGTTATTACTCAATATGTTGTAAGACTAAGCGCATCTTGAATACGATATATCAGTGTTTCCAGCCTCGTCATCTTATTTTCATACCTTTTATAAGGAAGTGTGTATGTGTAGTCTTTATTTGTCCATAGGCGGTCAAAATAAGCGTTTAGTTCCGTCATAACCTTTTTGTTAGGAGGTCCTGATACTTTAATATCCGTTTCTAAGTTCAAATCATCCAAATTTCGTTTTGTGAAATTTGCTGCTCCTGCAATAATCATTGCCTTTCTTTTGTTTCGAATAAATAAAGTTTTAGGATGATACTGCTCTTTTCCCGTATGATACCAGCGAACTTTAATATCGCCTTTAGATTTTTTCACAAGTTCTGCTGCGACTGGACGGTTAGGCAGTCCGAACTTTTTTCTTCCGAACGCATTTTCATTAGGGTCTAAAATTAATCGTACGTTTGCCCCTTGTTCGGAAGCTTTCAAAAGCGCCTTTATTACGCCTCGATCTCCAAGATAAAACATGCCAAGCCACACCTCGTCGCCTTTTTTAGCATGACGTAAATCATTTAATACGTGCTTATAGATTTTGCCTTCTGTTAACAGCTGAACATAGAGGTCTCCCTTTTCTTTTTCTTTCTTCTTATACCGAGGTAAATCTCCTCCGTAAGAAAAATCAGACACGGCTTGTTCGCTTTTTACAACATCTCCAATGATATTCCCTTTTACTTCAAAGGCCATGTTGGAATTATAAAAGCTTGCATCATGAGGATTGGCAGAGGAGATAATAACGCTTTGATCGGTTGCTACTACTTTTCTGTGATTAGCTTTTACATTTAACAACTTAAAATAAGCACGGGCCGTCACGTTAGGCGCATTATTTCCGAAAGGATTCGTGATCCATCCAGTTCCTTTTTCACCAAACCACTGAACAAAAGTTCTCCACACTGAAGAATATAGTGGAATGGAGTCTCTGAGCTTAGATAAATTGGTTTGCACCACTTTGATTCCGTTTAGCCGCAGTGAATCTAACCACTTTGAATCATGTGAGCCGTAGGTTGTATTGATTTCATCTGTAATAAAGACGATTTCGATAGTAGGATGTTTTCGTTTCTTTTCAATCAGCTTACTTGCAAGCGTATCACTAAGGTGAGGAAACGTTTCACCTTGGTTATAGTAGCCATTAAATAGAAACATATCCATAATAATAAAAGCTTTTGCGTCATCAATCGCATTCGTAACTGCTTGAAAAATATGTTGTTCGGAAACCGACGTCTGCTGGTCTTGATACGTTAGGTCCGATAAAAGAAATACATCTTCTACTTTGTGAGGCCTACTTTCGTATGAAACTCCTTTTGGCAAGGGCTTATGCGTGTGATAAGAGCCCACAATAATCAAAACGACAAGTAAACTGACCAAAATCCTTACTATTTTCTTTTTCACGTGCTTTTTCACCTACATAAACCTCTTCGCTAGTTTATATTATTATTCACCTTACTAAAAAAATATAGAAAGAAAGCAGCTAAAACCGTTTATTTTTAGCTGCTTATTGTCGCTGTTTTACTTATTAAATCGTACCTTCGTAACCATTTTGACGAGCTTCTGATTCATCTTTTATTTCGCTGCGCATTGCTTCAATGCTTACTTCGCGATTGTGATTTTTTTGCTGAATGCGCTGACGTTCTTCTTCAGTGCTGCATGCAGCAGCTTCTTCTGCTTCTTCAATGTTTTTCATTGTATTTTGTACCATTGTTTGTAATTTTTCAACGTTATCACTGCGATCGTCTGGATTCGGTTTATTCCATGCCATTGTATCTTCCTCCTCAAAATAACTTTGTTACAATTGTAGTATGCCGGATTTGTTCATCTCTATAAGTGGAAAAAAATGATTTTAGTTTACATAATATAATTATAATTAAGTTAAAATGTATATATAAAACATACATAATATGGTAATATATACATACAAAGGGGGAATCGCTATGACCAAACGAATGATAACATTACTAAGCGTCATCTTTATTGCAGTGCTTGCCGTATTTTTTATGTCGCAAACTTCATTGGCATCAAAATTGACAATAAGTGCCTCTATCAAGCCTCACCATTACTCAAAACATGAAGAAAAAATGTTAGCCGTGACAAACTTAGACTACAAAAGCAATATCATGGCATACGATGTTAAAGCTCCTAATGGAGCAAAAGAAGCTTATGTAAAAGCTACTTATTATGAAAAGGGAAAAGCCAAACAACCTTTATTCTCAGGAGGGTTGACTGTTTCAAAAGAATTTGACATGTTTGCTATTACATATAAAATCGATGATGATACTCACAAAGTAATGTTTAATGTGGGAAGCAACGATACAAACCTAGGGATAGAAGCGGAAAAGCCAAAGAAAATGAACGGCTATTCCTTTACTGGATTAGAGAAAAAACAAAAAGTGAAAATGAATAAACCATATCCAGTTGCTGCTTTATTTGGTGACGATGGCAGTGGCATACGAGTTGCTCCGCTTTCAACCGATGACGGAGAAGTTGTTAAAGAGCTTATTTCGAGCAACCCTTACGTTTATTTATTCACAGTAGAATTCAAATAATAAAAAGTCGCTGAATTCAGCGACTTTTTATTCATTCACCTTTGGTTTGAATAACTTGAGGATGCTTGCCGGATGTATCTTGCATTTGTTTTCCGTTATTTCCACCAGCTTCTCTCGGTTGAGTGCCGATGTGATTCGGAACAAAACTTTTGCTTTGTTTTTTAGGATTTCCCATGCTTATCCCCTCCTCACCGTTACTCTAACCAACTTACTTTAAAGTTATTCAGCTCTTTCAAGCATACGATCTTCTAACCGCTTTTCAATTTCCAATTCAATGCGTTCAATTTCTGACTGATCTTTTAACAGCTGCGTTTTATTTTCTTGCACTAACTCTTCAAATGAACGTTTGCGTAATTTTCTCATGATTCCAACACCTACTTTATGTAATTTTTATGAAAAATCTGAAAAATCAAAAGAAACTGATATCATATAACTATCTATATTGTAACCAATTTGTCAGATAAGTAAACATACTTTTTGAAAAGTTGTAAGAAAGTTTGACATATTTACTGACTTATCTATATATACGATGGTAAAGTAAATAAGTTTCATTTTTAATAAAACAAGCAGCGAAGTTAATTCGCTGCTTGTTGAGCAAAGTTTTCCATTTGTTTAAGCGTCATTGGACCATTCACTCGCTGAACAATTTTCCCTTCTTCATCTATAAAGTAAGATGTCGGAATGGTGGACACCCGGTATTTTTTACTTCCCACAGTATCTTGGTCGTCCAATAATACATGAAACGTAAACTGTTTTTCTCTCAGAAACTTAGATACTGCCTGTTTACTACCTTCTGATGAAGTTAAATTAACCGCAAGCAGCTGTACGTCGTTTCCATATTTCTTATAAAATGCTTGCATATCGGGCATTTCTTTTTGACACGGCGGACACCATGTGGCCCAAAAATTTAAAATAACTTTTTTTCCTTTAAAGTCCGATAATTGAACAGTTTTTCCGTTCGTATCTGAAAGTGTAAACGGAGGTGCTGTATCTTTTGGTTCTAACCCATAAGCTTGACCAGAAGCCTGACGAGCACTATCGCCTTTTTTAATATTTAAATCCTTGTATTCGCTTAAGTTAGAATTATCGGATGCTTCATTTGGAGAAAGCCCTTCCCAAAGTGCGTAGCTAAGAAAGCCTACTAGAAGCAAGACCGCAATTATTTTTTTAACCATATGATCGGCTCCTTTATTTCTTCTAAAAAGTGATAATCTATGTACTAATAGATATGTGCAATATCTACTAAAATAATCCTTTTATCGGGCATTTTCTTTTATAATATAGCATATTTCCCTCTCACTTTTTGTCGAAAACGGTGCGTTTGCATAAAAAAAGAGCGGCTCACGAGAACCGCTCTTTTTCTTTATACCTTACGCATGTGTTTTAGACTGTAATTTATCACGAAGCACCATTTGAAGGATACCACCGTGACGATAGTAATCAATTTCAACTTCACTATCGAAACGAACCAGTACTTCAAATTCTTTTTTGTTTCCAGCTTCATCAGTTGCTGTTACTTTTACAAGATCACGTGGTTTTACTGTTTCATCAACTGCTACTGCAATTGTTTCTTTTCCAGTTAAACCTAATGTATCCGCGCTTTCACCATCTTTAAATTGAAGAGGTAAAACACCCATTAATACTAGGTTTGAACGGTGAATACGCTCAAAGCTTTCAGCGATTACTGTTTTAATACCTAAAAGATTTGTGCCTTTTGCTGCCCAGTCACGAGAACTTCCCATGCCGTAATCTTTACCTGCAAGTACAACAAGACCTGTACCTTGCTCTTTGTATTTCATACAAGCATCATAAATGCTCATTACGTCATTTGTTGGCCAGTACGTTGTCCAGCCGCCTTCTGTACCAGGAGCTACTTGGTTTTTAATGCGGATGTTTGCAAACGTACCGCGCATCATCACTTCATGGTTACCACGACGAGAACCGTATGAGTTAAAGTCTTTTGGTTCTACACCGTTTTCTTGAAGGTAAAGACCTGCAGGTGATGTTTTTGCAATTGAACCCGCTGGTGAAATGTGATCCGTTGTCACTGAGTCACCAAATTTCGCTACTACGCGAAGATCATTTAACGGTTCTACTTCACCTGGCTCTTCTGATAAGCCTTCAAAGAACGGTGGATTTTGAATGTATGTTGAATCATTCTCCCACGTATAAAGAGCATCTTCGCTCGTTTTAATTTCATTCCAGCGCTCATTGTCATCGAATACACGCTCATACTCGTTACGGAATAATTCAGGCGTTACGGTACGGCTAACAACTTCTTTAATTTCATCTTGAGAAGGCCAGATGTCGCTAAAGAATACTTCATTGCCGTCTGTATCAATGCCGATTGGATCTTTTTGTAAATCTACATCTACCGTTCCAGCCAGTGCATATGCTACAACAAGCGGTGGAGAAGCAAGGTAGTTACCCTTTACTAATTGGTGAATACGTCCTTCAAAGTTACGGTTTCCTGAAAGAACAGACGTTACAAGCAAGTCGCTGTCTGCAATCGCTGCTTCAATTTCAGCTTCAAGTGGACCAGAGTTACCGATACAAGTCGTACAGCCATAGCCTACGATGTTAAAGCCGATTTTATCTAAGTATGGAAGCAATCCTGAATTTTGAAGATAAGCCGTTACTACTTTTGAACCTGGTGCTAAAGAAGTTTTCACGTAAGCTGGAACATCCAATCCTTTTTCTACCGCTTTTTTCGCAACTAAACCAGCTGCTACCAATACGTAAGGATTTGATGTGTTCGTACAGCTTGTGATAGCCGCAATAGCGATGGCACCTGTTTTCATTGTTGTTTCTGAACCGTCTGCAAGCTTAAACGTAACTTCTTTATCCACGTCTTTAGCATCAAGTCCGAAGCTTTGATTGCTAACAGGAGCTGTTAAAGCTTTCTTGAATTCTGTTTGCATTTGAGAAAGTGGAATTAAATCTTGCGGACGCTTTGGACCTGAAAGATTTGCTTCAATCTCAGCAAGATTAATCTCAACAACATCAGTGAAAATTGGATCTTCATTTTCTGGTGTAAAGAATAAACCGTTTGCTTTTGTATATTGTTCGACAACCTGAATGTCTTTTTCATCTCTTCCTGTTAAACGCATGTATGCTAATGCCTCTGCGTCAACTGGGAAGAACCCGCATGTTGCACCGTATTCAGGAGCCATATTAGCAATTGTTGCACGGTCAGCTAATGGAAGTTCAGCTACGCCAGGACCGAAGAATTCAACGAATTTTCCGACTACTCCTTTTTGACGAAGCACTTGCGTAACTTTTAACGCTAAGTCTGTAGCTGTAGTACCGTTTGGTAATTCACCAACAAGTTTAACACCGATTACTTCAGGAACTGGGAAATAAGAAGGTTGACCAAGCATGCCCGCTTCCGCTTCAATACCGCCAACACCCCATCCTAAAACACCGATACCATTAATCATCGTTGTATGAGAGTCAGTACCTACTAGAGAATCAGGGAAAGCTACGAATTCGCCATCTTCTTCAACAGCATGAACAACGTTTGCTAAATATTCTAAATTTACTTGATGCACGATACCAGTAGCTGGCGGAACTGCACGATAGTTATTAAATGATTTTTGAGCCCAGCTTAAGAAATTATAGCGCTCTGTATTACGTTGAAACTCAAGGTCCATATTAATTCGTAATGAGTCAGCTGTACCTGCTTTATCAACTTGTACGGAGTGGTCGACAACGAGGTCTACTGGAATTTCTGGATTGATTTTGTCAGGATCTCCTCCTAAATCAGCCATTGCTTTACGAAGTGACGCTAAGTCTACAACCGCTGGAACTCCAGTGAAATCTTGAAGAATAACACGAGATGGTTTGAAAGGAACATCGATATCTTTGATATCTTTTGTTCCCCATTTTGCAAGGTTTTCGACGTGTTCTTTTGTAATAACACGGCCATCTACCTGACGAAGAACAGATTCTAATAATACTTTAATTGAATACGGCAGCTTAGATACGTTACCTAAACCTGCTTCCTCTAAAGCTTGTAAGCGGTAATAATTATATGTGCTGCCATTAAGATCGAATGACGAACGAGCGTTAAAAACGTCTTTTTTAGTCATTGCTTTTACCCCCTTAAAATTCTATGTATAAAGGATTTACTTACCCCATCCTCTATTCCCTTCACCATCTATCTTAATATAATATTATACATAAGTAAATAAAAAGAATGTTATTAATTAACATAAGTTTCACTTATAACCTTCTTCCATCTCCCTTTTATTTTTCTAATAATTCATATTTCATTGATTTTTACGCATGCTAGAAACGGAGGTGATTCAACATGGCTAAACGCAAGTCAAACCACGTCATTCCTGGAGCTAACGCGGCTAGCGCTCAAGGAAAAGGAGCGGGTTATAATGAAGAATTTTCAAATGAACCATTAACCGAACAACAGAAACAAAATAATAAAAAACGCAAAAAAAATCAATAAAACATTCTCTTATTGGATATACTAATCACTAGTTAGAAAAGCAAAATCGTTTAACTCCATGAAATCTAACGAGAAGGCGTCATTATATATGGCGCTTTTTTTCTGTTCCCATTTCCTGTTTTTGCTAAACCTATTTTTAGAAAGGGGAATTTTTCATCGGATAAATTCTCTGTCACTATCCTACCCTAATAAATGAAAGGGAGGGTTTAACTATGAACAAAAACAGCAGCAAAGACATCAGAAGAAATGCGCCAAAAAGCAATTCTGGACAGACCGAACCGCTAAGTGGATCTCATAAAGTAAAGAACCGTAAGCATTCTCGCCAAAAACACAATAGCGGACATGATATGTAAAACAGCGGCAAGCTCTCTACAGAGCTTGCTTTTTTATGCATAGAAAAGGCAGCTAGTACTTCAAGCTTATTCTTTGCACAGGAGTTCACTAAGTACATAAACGCGCATATGATAGTAAAGTGAAACAGTTTAAATAATGGAGGAACGTAGAAATGAAAAACAAGCGTCTGCCAGCAGACCAAATGTTTGTAAAAGGCTTTCAAGAGTTGTTAGAAGTCATGCTTTCAAATCCCTTTATGAGTTATTTAGATTATGATTCCGTTCGTATAGATTTATTTGAAACAGAACAATCATTTATTGTCGAAGCTGAATTATTAGGGTATCACCCTAAGGATATTATCGTTCAGATACAAGCTGACCACTTACAGCTGACAGCCAAGAAATACTGCCTTAGAGAATTTCATGATGAAAAGCAAGGAACGCTTGCAAGAGAACAAATGGAAGAAAGCGTTGAACGTACAATTGACTTTCCATTTTCATTATTGAATAAAAAGATTACCGCTACATTTAGTAACGAAATCCTTGAAATTACGATTTCCAAACATGAGACAAATGAATCTAATCAGCCAATAGTTCCTATTGAGTTCCAATAAAGCTGCAGAGACAACATCTGCAGCTTTATTGGAACTATTTAATTGTTTATTTAGCACATAGTTTTTTTAGAAAGTTTTCCTTTTCAAAACAATTGGATATCTCATTTGTTTTACGGCACACTACTAAAAAAGAGTAAAAGGAGAACATTTATGCTTCATACTGCTTGGAAAGGTAAAATCAGCTTTGGATTAATTGACATCCCTATTAAACTGCACGGAGCAATTGAAGAAAAAGATGTAAAGCTGCGCACACTGCACTCCGTTTGCCATACACCCATTCATCAAGAAAAACATTGCCAAACGTGTGGACGAGAAGTAGAATCCGATGAACTGGTTAAAGGATACGAAACCGCGACCGGTCAGTTTGTTGTGCTTTCGCAACAGGAAATTGACAGTATCAAAGAGCCTTTTTCAGCGAACAAAGCCGTTGAATTGTTACACTTTGTTTCGTTAGATGACATTGATCCCCTGTTTTTTGATAAGCCCTACTATATTTCTCCTGGAGAAACGAGCCTAAAAGCTTATTATACGTTATTAAATGCACTTGAACTAACGAACAAAGTCGGTATTGCCAATGTATTTTTATATTCCAAACAGCAAATCGCCATTATTCGTTCCGTGGGCGGCTCTCTCGTTCTTCACACGATGCATTTTGAAGAAGAACTTCGTTCAGTCACAGATGTGCCTAACTTATCTACTACTTCTTCTGTTAATGAAAGTGATACACAAGTGACGGTGGAATTAATTGATAAGCTATCTACTTCTTTTAATCCATCTATTTACAAAAACAACTACCGAGATGCCTTACAAAACGTCATTCAGCAAAAAATAAATCAAGGCGAAGTTACAAAAGGCAGCGGAAGCGAAGAACGAGATATTCGACATTTAATGGAAATGTTAAAGGTGAGCATAGATCCTTCTACTTTACAGCCGAAAAAATCAACAGCAGAGAAAAAAACGTCATCCTTAAAAAAGAAAGCATAAAAAAGCTAACGAAGAAGTTCGTTAGCTTTCATTTGCAACAGAAGTCTTAGGAACAATAGCTCCATATGACGCCGGTATTTTTAAATATTGCGTTACTTGATCATTTTCCACAAAAACAATAAAGTTATCTTTTTTATCTTTTCCAATACCTTTTGCTTTTGCTTCAGACCAATTGAAGCCCAGCTTTTCATTTACCTCACTGCGGGTCGTTTCCGGTCCAAAAACATATACTTTATCCCATCTAAAATCACATAATTCATTAAAATCAAGGATGGAAGCTTCTTCTTTACTTTGATTTGTTTTTTTAATTTCATTAATTACGGTTTGCTGAAGTTGCGCTTGGTTGCGTTCGCTGTATACCCTGTCAATAAAAAAAGTTGCCAATAGCGCTACTAACGTGAATAGTAGAATCTTTTTCACTTCGTTGTCCTCCTGATACGTTCTCTGCACATGATACGACTTCTTTTCGATACGGTTTTATTCTCTACTATTCTAGAAAATTCAACAGGAAAATACAACTAAAATCTCGAAATGTCATCAAAACATAAAAAACTTAACACTATGTCAACGCATAAAAAAAGGGCTTGTTCACGTTCTACCTATTTACCTAATCAGCGCTGAAAAGATTTGGTTCTTCCGTACAAATAGTTCTAATAAATTCTTCTACTAGCCCTTCCTCTCCCGGCAAAAAAGGCAGCGCACCCACTCCAACGCGTTCAATACTTTTATAAAAATGATGCTGCTTATAGCCTTCTGCTTTCCCTGGAAACAGCACAACCGCTGTTTGTACCGGTTTTATTCCATTTTCCTCTACAATAGCGTCTCGGTAACGGTGCATGGTATTAATATCTTCTTCTCTAGGAGAGGGCGTATCGTGATTTGGTTTGATACGATACTTAGCGTCAAAAAGATATACACTTTTTTTCTCCCCTTGCTTTACTTCAAGCAGCAAGTCCGGCTTTTGGATAACAGTATGAGTATGATGGTATTCTTTTTGATACCATAGCGTTACTTCTGCTTTTCCCACCTGAAAACGATGGTAAGAGGCCTGCACTCTGACATTCAACCCTTGTTCTGTCGTTGTCATGATGTTTTGTTCTATTCGTTTGCCGTAAATTTGCAACTTCTTTAAAAGACTAACATACGTCCAGTATTCATAGAGAGTTGCGATATCTTTTAATGAAAGGTGGTAAAACTCTCCGTTAAGAGCCAACCCTCGCGTTAAGAACATAAAGTATCTGCTTGCTTCCCGGTAGCGGGGTGCCGTACGGAGTGTAGAAGGAAGAGTTGAAACTTGTATGGTCTTCACTCTTTGCCAGAACACATTGTTTAGCAGCCTTTTTAATTCGGTATGATTGGTTTCTAGAGCCGACACCGCTTCTTTTTTTACATATCTATCTTCTATCAATTTGTCAATTAGTGTAGTTAGCTTGTGATACAGCTGCGTCATCATCCATTTAACACTTTGATTTTCCAAATTATCATAGATAGCTACATGTCTTGTGCCAATTGCTTTTGTAGGTACTACTTTTATATGCCGATTAATTTTAATTCCTCTGCTTGAAGATGCAAGATAGGTAGGGTGTGTTCGGACAAATGATATAGCCTGGCTATCTTGTTTTTTTATTTGATCTCCTCTCATGAGCTCATGTTCAACTTTTACCGATTGAAACGGCTGATTCTCAATCTGACGAACAGAATGAAGAAAGGGTTTCATATAGTGAGAGAGCACATGATAAAATTCCGTCCATGTTGCTTGTTTAGACCAAACCGATTTTGCTTCAATATACGTTTTACGGAGCATATCGTATGCCAAATCATGAATGTATCCGTTCACTTCATCAACCATGCGTACATAATCTGTCTTGTAGCTCATCTTTGATGGGAAAATTTCAAGAGTAAAAGACAGCTCTTTTTCTATTTCACTGTAGACATGAAACGTAGAATACCCTACCTCATTTTGAAAGCTTATATTTCCTGTTAAAATGTAGGGAAATCCTACGGTTTGAAAACTTTGTTCAACTGCTTTTGAGTCGTGATTAACAAACAGACTTGTTTCATTTTTTGAAACAACTGTAATTTGATAGGTTTCATTTTCAAAAAATAAAGGCTCAAGCGGCGGTTTGGAAGTCATCATGCCTTTTGTTTGATTTAGTACTTTTACATGTGTGATTCCTTTTCCCGTACAAGAAAAAAACATCACTTCTTCTGCAGATTTTATTTTTTTCTTATTCTTTCCTTTTATAACCACCGTACACGTATCGGTTTCAATTTCAACGTACGGTATTAATCCAAAATGACGTGTATCCGTATACTTCAAAACGTCTCATCATCTCCATTATTTTGCGTGCACTTTTAGGAAATCTCATCCCGTCTGCGTTGACAACAGCTGTCTCAAATTCATCATCGAGCAGCGTATTTGTACAGTAATAATAAAGATTTTTTAATAGGTCAAATGTGTAAGCATCGCTTCCTGAAATACGAGGCAAAACTTTTTGCAATATCTGAAAATCAAACGCCTGATCAAATGTAAACACTCCGCTTTTCACTGCGTAAATTAGATAAAAGCATATTTCGTCGCGTACGCGGTAACCTATTTGCAAATCGACTTCTGTAAGCATCTCGTTGACGGTTAGCAGTTCATTTGTTACTTCGTGAATGAGCTCAGCATGTTCAACATACGCATCTTTTAAGTGAACGTATTGACTTTGAATTTGTACATTTTCAATACTGTGCCGAGATGGATCTCTATCATCTAAAAAATCAAAAGAATCTAGCTGAATCTTATTCAGCTCAATGGTGTTGGTACGATCTAACAACTTTTGACTAAACCCATGAGTTGTTTCATCCATATTAATGGTACCGATAATGAGAAGGTTAGATGGCAAATAAATATCTCGGAACATCTTATGTCCAGGAAATAACGGAGCCGTTTTGATTTTCCCTTTTGACCAGCTTCTGCTTTCCATCACGCTTAAAATATCGCTAAAATAATGTTCAACTCGAGCTAAGTTCATTTCATCCAATATGGCAACATATGTGTAAGCTGGATGCTGAATGGCTTGCTGCATAATTGACAGAAACGATCCTCTGCGAAAATCTCCTCTTAAATCAATATACCCTAATAAATCTGAACTATCGTGCCAATCGGGCCGAACTGGAATAAGCACTTGTCTGCCATTTTCAATCGTGGCACCGATACTATCTGCTAAGAGCTGCGCAAGCTTTGTTTTTCCCGTCCCGCTCATTCCTGATAAAACAATAAAAGGCTTGGTCTTTAAAGCAAAGTAGGCGTTGGCTATATCTTGTCGTTCGTATGTAAATCCAGATTTCTTAATATACTCATGAATGTGGACGATGGCGTCTTTATCGCCAATCATCTCTTTGCTCATTCCGTATGTTTTTATATACTGTTCATGCATACTCAGCAGTAAATGCAAATCATCTTGAAGCTGATCATTATTAGGTAAGTCTGCTATATTGTAAGGAAGGTAAAGAGCTACTCTATCCTCAAAGCTTTTCGCTTCCATGCTTGTACCAATGACAATATGATTATCTTTCAATACGCGGGCATGTTCAGGAGTAAAAAAACGAATGTCTTTCAGATCAGTTCCTTCCCCTGCATCTCCTTTCATCATGACTAAGTAAATGCGCTGACCGTCTTCACTGAATAAATATGCTACTATCACATCACTCTCTATATTCTTATTAGCAAGAGTCACGTAAGGAAATGTTTCAGCGTGGTGGCCCGATATACGCATTTCTTCTCGATTTATATGCTCCAATCGATAAAGAGAAATCGGAAGCCGGCGTGTAAGCATATTTTCTACTTCGTGTTTTACAAGTACGTCTCCACCCATTTGTTTATAATGTTCAGCTACATAAAGCAGCCGATCGCGCAAACTCATCGAATTCTCTCCTTTCTGCCTTCACTGCAGTTTGTAAAAATAAAAAGCATCGTCAGTTGACCACGCAAAAGTTTCGTTTCTTTTATTATAGACGCTTTCTTCGTATCGTAAGCTATTTTATAACGTTAGAAAACACTACATTATTCTTTTCTCTACATATATGTTTATGTTCATTTTAATGAAACATGACCGAAAAGAAAAGCGTTAGGGGCTTAATGAATGAAGAGGTAATGATACGAACAGAAAAATAGGCAGCTTCTGTACACAGTGATACAATCGCCATTATGCTACATGATTATTTGATGTCTGATGCTTTTGGCTGAGTAAAGAAAAAAATAAAAATAATCAGCGGTAGCGCGATAAGAAAAATACTCGTCTCTGAAGGTCTTACTGTAGGTATATCCGTTAATGACATCTTAATCAGTCCTTTGTAAATTTTTCAACTAAGTCAGGATTTACATAAAAATGTTTTGATACGGTACGATGAAAAAACTGAGAGGATTGATTTAGTTCACTTAATGCAGGTTCTGTTTTAGGAACGCCAAAAATAGGTCCACTTACATTAATGGTAAACCTTCCAGAAGAAATAAAGGCGCCCGACACATTGATCTGGTTATTAAGCAGCAACGCCGCAAGAATCACATCAATCATATCAATAATGATATTAATTCCCGCATCTCCGTCTTTTCCTTCTATTCGGCTAGTTCCTGTAATAGGTCCCCCTACTGAAATACGAAAAGCTCCGGGTGTCACAAATACGCCTATAATTGTTATTTGGCCAGTTAATAATAATATAGCTGTTACTACATCCAGATTTCGTTGAATGGCAAAGATCAGTTCCCTTTCTTTGTCAAAGCCGCTTTTCCATTCCACATTCTCCACACCCTTAGCACATACTATTCTAAACACGTGTAAATGTTATTCTATTTTTTCTTTTTCCCGTCTCACTCCCGCTCCGAAAAGTGTAAAACAGATTTTACTGCGTCTTCAATTTCTTTATACCCTGTACATCTGCATATATTGGAAGCAAGCCACTCCTTTATAATATTGTCACTGCCTGAAGGATGGTGTTTGGAAAGCAAATGAGCATTCATGATAAAACCCGATGTGCAATAACCGCACTGAAAAGCAAAGTGTTCAATAAAAGCTTTTTGCATAGGTGAACTCTTCAGCCCTTCTATAGTCATTATTTCTTTCTCTTCTGTTTCTGCCGCTAACATGAGACAAGATTTCATTGGCCGCTGATTTATCCCTACTGTACAAGCCCCACAGTCCCCGTTTAAACAGCCTGGTTTTGCTCCGGTAAGGCCCAGCTTTTCTCTTAATACGTAAAGCAACGTATCTGCTGTTCGGATATCAACCATTTTTTCTTCACCGTTAACCTTTAGCTTAATTGTTATTCTATACCGTTCATCTTTTAGCACGTTACGTTCCTCCCAGCTCTGTGAAAATATCAAACAATAGATTTTTAATCACAAATTTGCGATAGCGATTCGACCCTTCCCCATCATTTAAAATTGGAGCCGGTATATAATCAAGAGCATTTTGAATTCGAGCTTCTAATGGCGTTTCTTTATGATTTAGCACTTCTTCTATTTCTGCTGAGCGAAAAGGAAACGAACATACTCCGCTGAAAGCTACTCGGATGGTTCCTTCTGTTTTTAACGCTGCTATTGTCACTAATGGATATCCTGTATCCCACTGCTGGCGTTCTTTTATACTCATATATGGCAGGGCAGCGTACTTCTTTTCAACAAACACCTGAACAAGAAGTTCTCCGTTTTCCAGCTGCAAACGCCGGTTAAAAAGGTCGTGAATCGAATAGATATTGGTTCCAGCCGGACCTGCCACTGCAAGTTGACTATCTGTTAAAAGCAGCGGCAATACCGCTTCTCGATAAAAAATATGCCCACAAATATTTCCTCCTAGCGTTATTTTATTTCGAGCCGTGTGATCAGCCACTTCGCTAGCAGACTTACTTAATAAAGGAAACAAATTTTTATCTTCCAGTTCAGTTAACGTTACTCCTGCACCAAAAATCATCCAATCTTCATTAGCTTCGGTTTGTTGAAATTCAGGTATATTTTTTATATCAATAACAGCATGGGTAACAAACAAACCCAATCTGCCTAATGTCAGAATTTCGGTACCGCCAGCATAATACCGCGGCTGTTTGCCTTGATTCTCTAACTCTTGAAACAAGGCAACTGCTTCTGAAACAGTTCCAGGTTTGTGATATTCAAAGTCAAATGAAATCATCAGCATTCCCTTCTTTCATTCTCCAAATCAATTCTGGAATAAGCGGAAGTTGGTTTAATTCTGTTTCTGCCGCCACCGTTAAGCTGTTTCCTAAAGAAGCCGGCATACCAAGCAGCCCGTGTTCTCCGACTCCTCTAGCTCCGTACGCCGCATCTAATTGAGGCGTATGAATAAAATCTACTACGTACTCCGGATGCTCTCCGTAGCGAAGAGGACGATATTTCCGAAGCTGAGGATTTAAAATACGGCCATTTGAATCAAACCAAAATGTTTCTCTGCCTGCAAACGATAGCCCCATACTCATCGCACCCATGACTTGCCCGCGTGCCATTTTCTCGTTTAGCACGGTTCCTATATCAATAACAGAGACAGCTTTTACAATACGATATCTATACGTTCTAGGATTATATTCCACTTCAACTCCTTCAGCTGCTACCGTCCATTCAGGCCCCGGACGCCCAGCTCCCGTTTCTTTATCCAAGTAGGTCATCCCTCTTAAAATATAGTTGCCTCTCCCTATAATTTGCCCTCCAATTGCATTTCCGTTCGGATATTTATAGCCATATACAATTTCTTTAAAGGCCAAGGATGTTTCAGGCTCATCCCGTAAAAAAACTTTCTCATTTTTTATTTCGATATCTTCCTCAGAAGCTCGAAATATACAAGAAGCTATCTTTTTTAATTGATTAATCACATCTTCAGCGGCTTCTAAAACCGCTCTTCCTGCCATAAAAGTGCCTCTGCTAGCCACCGTTTTCCAATGTTCAGGAGTCGTTTGAGTATCTACTTCCATTCGCACATGAATGCGTTCCACGCGCATCTGCAATTTTTCAGCCAGTATTTGCGCGAGCACGGTTTTCGTTCCCGTGCCTAATTCAATAACGCCAGACATTAAATTCACGCTTCCATCCGGATTGAATGTGAGAATAACACCGGAACCTGCGTTTGTTTCAATGGTAGAGGTTTTCCAGACGCAGCTAATCCCCTTAGCAGTAATAAGGCCGTTTTCATGCACCGTTCTCTGTCCTTCCTCCCATTTGATCAGCTGCTTCAAGCGACGAATACATTCTGGTAAGTTACCCACGCTGCTAGACGTTAAACGTACTTGCGTAGGCGTAGTATCGCCCGGCAAAATAGCATTTTTTTCTCTAAACTCCAAAGGATCTATACCTGCTTTTTTAGCAAGGATGTCCATCGTGCGCTCGAACGCAAATAATAGTTCTGAGTGGCTGAATCCTCGAAAAGGAGAAGCATAAGGGTGATTTGTATATACACATAATGAATCACAAAAAATATGTTCAAGACGATAAGGTCCTGTACAGTCAGCTGCTGCAGCTTTACTCAGGTCCGTTCCTTTATCTGCATAAGCACCGCTGTCAAACAAATAAAGAATGTCAGCAGCCTGCAAGAGTCCCTCTTTGGAACAACCTAACTTAATTTTGGCATCTAGACCTATGTGAGCAGGCGAAGTGAGCATATCTTCTTCTCTTGTATTTAATATTTTAACCAGTCTTCCACCAACAGCTTTTGAAGCTATATATGCAAGCAACTCCAGCTGGACAGCTGCTTTTCCTCCGTAGCCTCCTCCTACTAGCGGTGTTTCAACGATCACTTTTCCCGCTTCAATTTCAAAGTACTCACTGATTAATTTTTTCACCATAAAAGGAGCTTGAGAAGAAGTGATAATTTTAACTAATCCATTCGGAAGAATTTCAGCAGCGGCACTTCTTGTTTCCATTGCCGCGTGATCTGAAGGAGATAGAGAAAACGTTTCTTCAACTATTAACTCACTTTTTTGCCAACCTTCTTCCATATTGCCTTTTCGTATTTTGACTCTGTTTGCTACGTTGGTGCCGGGCTCTGGATACACCGTTTCATCATGCTTGTAGATGTGCATATGTTCATGCACTAAAGGAGAATCCGGCTCAATAGCGGCGCTAGGAGAATGAACGACAGGTAACGGCTCATATTGAATATGAACAGCACTCGCCGCACGCTCAGCGAGTGCAGGAGTCTCTGCTACTATAAGGACTACGGCTTCTCCGTGATACCGCACTTTTTCAAACGCAAGCGGTCGCCGGTCACGAACTCCCTCTCCGGTTAACGGCAAATGCTCACCCGTCACAACTGCATGAACACCGTGAGTAGCGATCACTGCTTGAATGTCTATTGCTTGAATTCTTGCATGAGCGTAAGGACTGACTACTATTTTGGCGTGAAGGGAACCTTTAAAACTGTAATCATTCGTGTACCGAGCTGTTCCCGTCACTTTTTCTAACGCATCTTTTCGAATCACGCTTTTCCCAATAACATCCACTCTTTTCACCTCCGTCAATCAAACCCGTCTACATTTCTCTTTATATATCTTTTTAATGCGTTCATACGCTTGTTTTGTATCAACATCCATGAAAAGAGAAGCGTCGGTACATTCATAAGACATTCCATCTCCAGGTCCGTTTTGTCTTATGATTTTTCTTGCTCCTTGATCTCCTTGCAGCTTATCCAAGCTTGAAAACATTTGTTTTGAAAATAAAACCGGTGCTCTGGCAATTCCTTGATAAAAAGAAGAAATAAACGGAGCAGAGGAATGGTTCTCAAACAGAGAAACAAATGTATCTATCAGCACGATACTTATAAGAGGCTGATCTGCCAGCAGCACAATAATAGCATCAGCGCTTAATTCTTTTGCTTTTTTTAATCCGCATTTTAAAGACGCAGACTGACCTTTTAAGGCGCTACTACAAGAAGTATGACTCCACTTCTGCTGATATGCTTCTGAAAAAAGAATAGGGTCAATCCACTCAAGAGAATCTCCTTTCTTTGTGACTACTATCGTATGATTTACTTTTGAACAAACCGCTGTTCGTAAAGCTTTACTCCCTAAACATCCATTCCCTAAAGGCAGCAGCAGCTTATTGCTGCCCATCCTTTTACTAGCTCCCGCGGCAAGATAAACAGCAACAATATTTAACCCGGACATTTTCACCCCTTTTTTTCATCATACATTCGGAGGATCTCAATTAATTCAGCAAGAATACTAACCGCAATTTCCTGCGGTCCTACCGCTCCTATAGAAAGTCCCACGGGCGAATGAATATGGGAAGGAATATCGGTATTCAATAATCGAAGCGTTCGCTTTTTAGACCCTAAAACTCCTATATACTTCACAGGACTTGATTTTAATAGCGAGAGAATTTCTTGATCGCGATAAAAATTATGCGTCATAATCACAACAAAATCATCGCTCTGAACGGACAAGTGTTTCTCTACTTCCTCCGGGAATCCAATCTGTATTTCCTCTGCTAGCGGAAAATGTTCCTTATTACATAAAGCCGGTCTCCAGTCGCATAAAGTAACAAAAAACCCCGTATTGGCAGCAAGTGATACTAAATATTTTGCATCAGCACCTGCTCCCCATATAATTAGACGAGGCTTCGGTTTATATAGATGAGCATATGTGAGCAGAGAGCAATTTGAAAGTTGAATGCCGCTCTTTCTCCCATTCCAATCATCTGTTGCAAAAGATGATTCGTCGCTATTTGCACCAAATGTTTGGCCCGTCTTTTCTACATAAAAAGAGGTTGTTTGAACAAAGTCTTTTTCTAATTTTTTAATATGCAAAACAGGATTTCGGTTATCTAAATGGCGTTTTACCCGCAAAAGATCTTGCTTCGTCTTCGCAGTTACAGGCTCTAGGAGAATATAGAGAATTCCATTGCAGCCTGCTCCTTGTCCCCACCCCGCATCACCTCCTTCTTTTAAATTGTACGTAACGGTTAATACGTGCTCAGTGTCGAACAACTCTTTTACGCGCTCAGCAAGATCTGCTTCCACACAACCAGCGCTTAACATCCCAATGTTCTCCCCGTTTTCTTGAAACAGCATGGACGTTCCTTCTTTTAAATAAGAGGATCCTTCTACATGAATAATCGTTGCCAACACGCTTTTTACTGTTGATTTTTCTACAGTATGTAAAATGTCGTGCATTTTTATTATTTCCTCCTTTTACTACTGATTTTTTAAAATCTTTTCACGTTTTGTGGAGAACTAAAATACGCTACAGTAGACTACTTCTACTCTCGGAATGAATCCATGTATTATTCATATTTTCAACGAAGTTACAATAAGCTTTTAAAGACTTAGAAGAACTGTCGTTTGAAAGGAGAATAGTATGCTATTTGACTCAACAAAAATCAACTTAGGAAAATTGAACGTTCGCAGTGCTGATCAAGCAAGCAGTATTTCTATTGGAAATACGTCAAAAGTTACAAGGTATGTCACAGCAAAGAAAAATCAGGCCTTCGGACAGCAGCTCGCTGATCAATGTTTTTCAGCAGGATCTGCTTACAAAACTGTAGATAATGATTATGTGGATGCATTTGCAACAAAAAATGATAAATAAGGAGGAAAACATATGATTTTTTCACCTATGGTCATTAACTTACAAGCCTTCAAAGTGAACGTTCTGGATAATTCATCCGTTTTAAGCATAGGACCTAATCAGCAGCTTGACGTGTTCGTATCTTATAAACGTAATCAAGGACTAGGAGAATCAAACGGAGATTTTTCTCCAAACGTAACTCCGTTCTCATGGATTATAGATTCAGACGTAAACGATTCAAACTCAGTTAAAAACAGCGTAATTTAAGCTTCTACACCGCCTCTAACGAGCATGACTAGCAGCATACCTTCATCTATTCGTCTACTAGTATTCAACCTGATGCCTAATAAATATAACCTGCGTCTGAACTGGCTATATTTATTAGGCTCTTTCTATGAAATGGGTACTTTTTGAAAAGACGATGGGCTATCAATTTGATCACGATCATCAACACAGCTTCTCGTTCCTATAAACCCGCTATCATCACCGAAATTTTGCCCAAACCCCTGTGTTTTTTTATCTGAATTATTCCAGTCTGCTAGTAAATTCTGTCCGATATTTACCGCAGACGCATTTTCAAAGGAATTTATCTTTAGCATTAAAATATTAATATTTATAGATGCACCTGACATTTAAACCACCCCCTTTTCAAACTATATTCAAATTCCATCTTTTTATGATGTGTGGTAAGGAGGAAACCATATGGACTTTGATAAACTTATGCAGTGGATGGAATTCGCTAAAAAATATCAAACAAACGACTTTTGGAACGGTGTTTTTGATCAAACTGCTTTTAACGAATTTATGAAAGAAAATATGGATATGACTGCTCAGGATTCGCATCAGGCTCCTCAACCTCCTAGAAGTAATTTTCCACCTATCGACATTTATGTTACTCCTCACGAGATCATTGTTATCGCTGACCTGCCTGGTTATCTAAAAGAAAACTTGCACGTTTCTGTTTCAGGCAGCCGGCTTCTATTAAAAGGCTCGCCCCACCCTTTCATTACAGGGCAGCCTGTTGTACAAGAACGACCTTCTGGAGATTTCAACCGAATTATCGAATTGCCTGAGCCTACAGATGCGCATCATCTGCGTGCAAAATTTGAAAATGGACTGCTTATTCTTTCTTATCACAGGCAGTTTTTTCAAGAAGAGCGTATTCATATTGAATAAGGTTTAGTAGTTTTACGAATGAAATGTAATGCTGCACATAAGCATTTATAAATGCAAAAAATTTAATATTAACTCCCAAACTGAATCAATATTTATTTATCTAACTGTGATTACAGAGGAAATAAGCCCAAGATGAGGAGAAGCGAAATGTCTATGAAAGGATTTTTTAACCCCAAACAGACTAACCAACATCTTCAAACTGAGCTAGCGGACTTCAAACATCAAATCAAGCGTATTAACACGCTTGAAGTTCACATGAACCGTTTTTTAAAACTCGAACCGCAAATGGGTTCTCTCATAATGTTCAAAAAAAAGCTGGAGGCTCAGCCAGTGCTTTCCAACGATTCTTCATCTTCACAAAGAGATGCTCACAAAAACACTGAACAATCATATACAAAAGACATGCAAGAGACTGCTAGGCAGCTTCATTTTTTAAAAGAAAAAGTAGCGCAATTGGAACAAATCATCTCCACGCAAAATCCTCGCGATAAAAAGAAAGAAGCTGTGCCTTATCCGGATATAGCTAGCTTAGTAGAACAATCTGTAGAGAAACAAATGGCTCCTTATGTCGAAAAAATGACCGAACTAGATAACAGAGTTTCAGCATTAGAGCAAAGCATGTCGCTTTTAACTGAAGTACAGGTGGACATGCTAAAACGTACGTCTTCTCTTCAAGAAGAAGTAAGATTGATTCATCAAAAAGCGGCACTTTTAGAAAATGCTCCTCCGCCTATTCATATTGATAAATTTTTTCTTGATAGATACGAACAAAACAACAATATTGGCCAAGTGGGCATTAAGGAGCTCGGCGGTGCTTTAAACATCGGAGCTACATACGGAAGCGGAGCTATACCAAAGGATTTCACGGACCAAATCCAAAAAGATATGGAAGAGTTAAAAAACGCTAAATCAGATATTTCTTCTGGTAAAACGAAGCCTGCACAAGAGGATAAAGAGAATTCTTCTTCCGCTTTCGAAAAAGAAGAAGCGTATACAGAAGTTCCTATTTTTGATGAAGATGATCCAAAGGAAGAGTCAGTCTAAAAAAGTTATAAAATTATATTTAGTTATAACTAGAATTTTTGCAAGCTATTCTTTACACTATAGGTAATAACTTCAAAAAAGGAGATATGCTGATGCCAAAGCTTTTATGGAGAATAGGTGCTGTCATGTTGTTAATGTGTGGAGGCTTTATCTTTTTATTTATTGCTGCTTCGCAAATGATGGTTCAGCAATACAAACCTTTTTTTAGACGCGAGAGTGCATAACTCTCGCGTTTTTTTATTGAATAATATCCTGTTTATGGTAATATATATATATCAAAAAGATATAGGTGAGGAAAGTAAATGAAGGAAAATCAAACAACATATGCGATTTTAGGACTGCTTACCACTGAATGCAGAACTGGTTATGAAATTAAGCGGTTAATGGATCGAAGTTTAAATCATTTTTGGAAAATTAGCTATGGTCAAATTTATCCCACTTTACAAAAGCTTGTGAATGAAGAACTAGCAACGGTAAATTCCGTTGCTCAAACTGATAAACCGGATAAAAAAGTGTACGCAATAACAACTAAAGGAAAAGAAGTTCTGCAAGATTGGCTGCGTGAACCTATTAAGCAGCTCCCCTCAGAACGAAATGAACTTTTGTTAAAACTATTTTTTAGTAGTCACCAAGAAAAGGACTTTACAATTTCGCAGTTAAAAAACGCTCAGCAGAAACTAACTGAACGCTATCACATGTATTGCGGAATCGAAGACAGCATTTCTAAAAGCCCTTCTCCTGACAGAACGTATTGGCTTATTACCCTAGACTACGGTAAACGAACAACTCGTGCTTCGATAGAATGGTGCAAAGATACGATTAATAAATTATATGATGAGGAGGCCCAGAATTTATGATTCATTCCAATCGTGTAATGGCTAAGCCCGGTCAGGATCTGGTCGTCTTTGTTATAGGAATGCGTATTAATAAATGGACAGCCGTACACAAATGGCTCCCTGTATTTAAAGCAATGCCTCCTATGATTCGAGAGTTGTATGCAAACAAAAATCTTGGCTTTTTATCTTTGCAAGGATCGTTTAATTTAAGAACCATTACGCTGATTCAATATTGGGAGTCAGTTGATCAATTGACCTCCTATGCCAAAGGTCCTCAGCACTTAAAAGCTTGGAATTCTTTTTATAAACAGGCTTCAAAAACGAATGCAGTTGGCATTTATCATGAAACGTACGTCATTCCTGCAGGAAATTATGAATCAGTATATGTGAATATGCCTTCGTTCGGCTTAGCTAAAGCGCTTGGATGTGAAACCATAACGAAGCATACTCAAACTGCTAAAAAACGTTTGAATGTTAAAAGAGGTTAAGACATGACGAAATGAATCCAATCTAAAGACGAACAAATGGGATACATGAGCTGAACCGCTTGTGACGCCGCAGTTGATTTCCATGCAAGGCTTCGCTTTCCGCGGGCGGCCAGTGAGCCTCCTCGTCGCTTCCGCTCCTGCGGGGTCTCACCTGTTCCGCTGTTCCCGCAGGAGTCTTCGCCTTGCCCTCCAATCAACTGCTAAAAGGAATGGCACAGATGAAACATACGTTCACCCTAACAAAAGAAAAAAAACGAACCCTTGATTAACATGTTTGATCAAGGGTTCGTTTTTCACTTGGGCTAAAATACTTTTTCCTCAGCCTCTTCATTACACTTGTTATACATATATTTTCAGCATTTGATTGGCACCTTTTTGAAATTCATACGGGACATCTGCTATTTCTGTTCCTTTTACTAGAGGCGCAATCTCTTCTAAAAGCTGCGGCAAATAGGTAGAAATCTTGCCGCTCAGGTCCGTTAAAGGAAACAAGCGCACTTCCTCTTTTGTAACGCGTATCAGTTCTTTTAAAGCCTCTAAATGAAACGTATAATCTAACCGGTCGCTGTACATAAATAAAAAGTTTGCACAAAGCGTTAAATCAAACTCGTTCTTTTGAAACGGCAAATTAGGAAGCGCTCCGTACTGATAGGCTTCGGGGCTCTTTTTCATATGAGCAATACAATCTTTTAATGCTCTTTTTCGATGTTCAGTTAAATTATCAATAGATGAAAAATATTTCCACACATATTGCTCCTGTACGTGCTGCATTTGATTCATCGTATGAATTAAATCCAGGCTTCCCTTCTTTTCAAGCTCTTCTGCCGTAAATTTATAGGCAATATCACAGCTAGTAGCCTTCGTACCTTGCTGCAAGGCATGAGCAGTAAAAGAACAGGCTCCGCTAGCACAATCTAACACTTTTTTTCCTTTTAAACGCTTGTCATTCAAATTAAACATAGCTCTATACTCTTCAAACGTTCTGCCGATAAAAACAACTCGGTCAATTCCTAACTTTTTCTCTGCTAAACTCAACTCTACTCAGCTCCTATTTTTTACTTAGACCTTTATTTTACAGAAAATTGGATTAAATTCCAATAGTTTATGTAGTAATTAGGTTAATCACCATCTTTTGAAGCACTAAAAACAAGGCCCAACACATAAGTCCTATGGATAAACTCACAAACAAATGAAGGGAGTTTTTTACACAAATATAGACGACAGCAAGTAATAAAATAGTGCCTGGGAGTCCATAAAGAACGCCAAGTGTAAACTGACTGACCACTTCCTTTTTTTCTCCTTGCACTGACAACCATATAATACTTAGTAAGCTCACAATTGGAAGAGCAGCCACGATTCCACCGTATGCCGGAAATCTTTTGGCCATTTCTGTTACCCCTGCAATAATAAGAGCCGACATTAAAATTTTGATGATACTATACATGTTCTGCACGCTCGCTCAATAACTGAAAAGCCTGTTGAATCAGCTGTTTTTCAGATGCTGTCATTTCGCGTAAAATAGCTGATACTTTTTCTTCATCCAAGCTTGAATTCCGTTTTAAGATGTCTTTTCCTGCTTCTGTTAAATGCAGAATTACTTTTCTTTCATCCTGTATATCTCTATTTTTATACACATATCCTTTCTTGATGCTTCTCTTTACATGTTCAGATGCCGTATTATGTGAAATAGTTAAATAATCTGCGATTTCTCTTATTCCAACCGAAGATGATTTGTCGATATGCTGCAAAAGACGTATGGTTTGGTGCGTAATTTTCTCTTGATGCGTATAGTGCAAATGATAATAAATAGACGTCCAATAGCTGTTTAACTCCTCTACTTTCATGATCCTGCTCCTTTATATCGTATTTTTAGTTATTATCGTATTATACGATATATATTACAGAAACGACAGCACGTTTTCAATACTCCTTTCTTTTTATCTTGCATCTCACATAATAATACGATTTAACAGTTACACTAATTGTACACACTGTGAAAGGCGGTTGTATGACATTGATTCTTCGACTGTTAAAATGGGTTCCGAATCTCTTTACGATTGGAAATTTGCTAAGCGGCGTATTTTCCATAGCCTTTAATATGAACAGCTACGAACGCTTAGCTGCTCTTTTTATTTTTTTAGCCGCTTTTTTCGATTTATTTGACGGCAAAATTGCCAGAAAGCTAAAAGTTAACAGTGAGTTTGGTGTAGAGCTAGATTCTTTGGCTGATATTATAAGCTTTGGCGTAGCGCCTGCAATGCTATTTCATACTCTTTCTCCCCACTCTTGGCTAACGGTACTCGCTTTTATGATTTATCCAAGCATGGGTGCATTGAGATTAGCTAAATTTAGCGCAAATCCAACCGTAGGTTATTTTATAGGGCTGCCTATTCCTTTTCCAGCTCTAATTATCGCACTGCTCGGCATGTTTTATTATGTGAATCCTTATCTTATGATTATTTTAGCCATTTTGATGGTGAGTCCTATCCGGATCATGAAAATTTAGATGCCATAAAAGACAGACAAAATGCCTGTCTTTTATAGCGCTGTCCATTCCTCACACAGCATTTTATGCTTGAATTTCAGCTCATGTTCTCTTTTTTCAAGCTGAGCTTGTAAAGACAGCCACTCGCTATTATCAGGTGCTGAGCATAATTTTTCTTCAAGAGACAGTAAGGAATCCAGTACGTCTTCAAGCTGAGCAGCCACTTCTCTTTGCTGTTTCATGTTCATTTTTTTCAACAGTAGTTTTTCATTTTTCTTCATTTTTTTCACCTCTTTCTTTTCTTTACCCGATGATGAGTGTTTTAGTATGAAAAGCACATGATTAAAAATAGTTTTATCGTAGTAAAGACCCTTTAATAGCCTATTTTTTATCTTTTTTGATTATTTAGAACATAGTTTAATAAGATATAGTTACAATTAGTAATACTTTTACAAACCGTGATATACTAAAAAAAAAGAAAGGATGATGAATAGAGAATTATGCTGCAAAAATTTGGTTTTTCTCAGTATGAAAGTCAAGTATATGAAGCGCTGCTTGCGAATGAAGGTCCGCTGGATGCTAGTTCGATTGTCACGTATTCGCATGTTCCAAAAGCAAAGATTTATGAAGTACTTAATCGTTTAATTGATAAAGGCATTGTAGTAAATACATTGTCCGGGAAAAAGAAACTTTATTCAGCGGTAGCCCTTCAAACCGTCATTCAAAAACTTACTGCTGATTTTGAAAATGACATTAATGAATTAAAAACATATAAAATTAAAAGAACGTTTACAGATGATCATGTTTGGAGTTTAAAAGATAAATCCTCTATTTCTGCTCACATTGAACAGTTGATTCAAGAAGCGGAATCTTCTATTATTTTATCGGCTTGGAATGATGAGTTGGAACATTATCGCTCATTGCTAGAAGAAAAAGAGAAACAAGGCGTAAACGTCGAGGTCTTAACCATAGGAAACTTGCAGACTGCCCTCAAACATTTACATACATTAAATCCAATAGACGATCATAAAAACCTTGAGCCGTCGCAGTTGATTATTGTTGACGATGCCTACCTTTTATTTGCCGGCATTGAACATGAGACATGGAAAGCAATAAAAACCATGTCGCAGCCGCTTGTAAAAGTTTTTGCTGATTTCTTTTATCATGATGTCGCACTTACCCATATTACAAAGAAATATCAAGAGCAGCTTCTTCAGGATTCTGAGATCATGGAGCTGCTTACTCGACTGCGATATTAAAAAGGTTACTAATTCATTAGTAACCTTTTTAATATTACCTATTGAAATCCACTCTAAAAAAGGTTACTATTCTAGTTGTAACTTTTTAAAGAGGGGGTTTTTTGATGAATAAAAAAGTTTACATACTTGCGATTGCTTCTTTTGTTGTTGGAACGGTCGAATTAATTCTAGGAGGCATCTTGGACTTAATTGCCGATGCATTTCATGTATCACTAGCAAAAGCAGGTTATTTAATCTCTATTTATTCGTTTGTTTATGCTTTGTCTGCGCCGATTTTACTAAATGTGACGGCTAAGATAGAGCGGAAAAAAGTTTATATGTGGACATTATTTATTTTCTTATTGAGCAATGTATTTTCAGCCTACAGTTCAGGTTATTATATGCTATTAATCGGGCGTATCCTCGCTGCTGCGAGCGGCTCTTTTATTATTGTCCTATCTACCACAATGGCCTCTAGAATGGTAAAGCCTGAATATCAAGGCAGAGCAATTGGCGTTGTGTTTATGGGAATCAGCGGCTCACTTGTTTTGGGTATTCCTCTTGGTATTTTGATTGGAAATGCGCTTGGCTGGCGTCAAGTATTTGTTATGATTGCAATCTTAACTGCTATTATTATGATTACCGTTTGGTTTACAATGGAACGTCTAGCTCCCGCTCCAATTGTACCTTTAAAGACTCAGGTAAAAGCTTTACGCAATAAAAAAATGCTTGCTATTCACCTAGCAACATTGTTTGTACTGGCGGGTCATTTAACGCTTTATGCGTACTTCACGCCATTTTTACAAGAAACGCTAGGATTAAATACAACGATGGTGACCATTATTTATGGTATTTTCGGTCTTGCTGCAGTGGCAGGAGGAGGACTTGGAGGAGCTGTTTCTGATAGATGGAACCCTTCTTCGTCTGTTATCACCATGATTGCTCTCTTTTTTGTTAGCATGATTGCTATGCCTTTTGGCGTTCATTTGCCATTCGTTGTGTTCCTGCTTCTTATGATTATTTGGAGTGCGCTCAGCTGGGCGGTCTCACCGGCTCAAAGCAATTTAATTATTCATAGTGCACGCGACACGTCGGACATTTTAATCAGCACCAATGCAGCGATTTCACACGTAGGAATTGCGATCGGCTCCTATGTCGGAGGAATTGTCGTTAATCAATACTCTGTTATTTATAACGGCTGGGTCGGGTCTATTTTTGTATTGCTTGGTCTTTGCTTCTCTCTTTATGCGGTAACACGAACAGAAAGCACAGCAGATACGCTTCACAGTAAATAAGCTTTTACAAAAAGAGATTGGATAAAAATAATTTCATAAAAGTGAAACACGAACTATCTATCAAAAATGGATAAATAGTTCGTGTTTTTTTATAATCATGGTGAACGCAGGTACTTATAGCTGTTGGTTGGAGGACAAGGTGAAGACTCCTGCGGGAACAGCGAAACAGATGAGACCCCGCAGGAGCGAAGCGACGAGGAGGCTCATCGGCCGCCCGCGGAAAGCGAAGCCTTGCACGGAAATCAACAGCGGTCGAGCAAGCAGTCCAGATCATGCATCCAAATTGTTTGTCTTTGAGTTGGATTCATTTCGTTCTGTCCCATCCTCTTGTCATTGTGATTGCTCTTAATACATTTTAGCTGCAAATTGAGATTCGGATATAACGATAAAACCATGCTTTCTTAACAACGCAGTCGTTACCCCTTCACCGGCTATTTTAACACCTAGAAATGCTCCGTTATATATATGTTCACTTCCGCATGAAGGACTGTTTTCTTTTAGTACAATAACAGTAGCTTTTATTTCTTTTGCGATGTTCAGTGCCTTATAGGCCCCGTCTATGTATATATCTGTCACGTCTTTTCCCGATCGTTCAATAACTCGCGCATTTCCGTTTATTACGTCTATTCCCGTTCCTTTTATAATTTCTGCCGGTTCTCTAGGCGTGTGAAATCCACCTAACAGTTCCGGACATATCATCACCGCTTCTTTATTTTCAACGAGCGCTTCCATTTCCTTAACTAAGGCACTGCTTCCATTATATCTGCAAGCTTGACCTGCTAAGCAAGAACTAACCAATATCACAGAATTCTCCCTCCCATAAAAAAACACTTCTCATTCATCATACAAAGAATATATGACGAATGGAAGTGTTTACCTTTTATATTTTATTCAAGATCACGCTTTGACTCCTGCTCTTTGTCTCGATCCGTTTTTGCTTCAAATTCAGAGCGAGTCATTACGTCCTCTACGTGCATATTTACTTCTACTACTTCTAAGCCCGTCATATCGTGAACTGATTTTTTCACGTTATGAACAGTTTCGGAGAAAATCGCTGGAACATTTTTTCCGTATTCAACAATTACTTTTAAATCAAGAGCAACTTGCTTTTCTCCAACTTCAGCGTTAATCCCTTTTGTGATGTCTTCCGTGCTGCGGAAGCGATCTGTTAACCCGCTCATAAATCCACCGCTCATTGATAAAATCCCTTTAATTTCATTAGCTGCAATTCCAGCAATTTTTTTAATGACTTGATCTTCAAATGTTAATGTATTTTGATGTGTATTTTCCTGAGGTTTTACTGCTGTATTTGTTTCATTAACTGCCATAACGAACATCTCCCTTAAAGTGATTTTCTATCTTCCTCTAGTAAAGAATCCTACCCAGGCATGTATGTCTAAATGACCGTCTCGCCACTTCCCAATTACATAACCAATTCCCATAAAAGCTACGATTAGCAGCGTGGGGCCAAAACCAATTGTTAATAGTAAAATTGCCAACACTAAACCTGCCAGAATACCAAGTACTCGGCCACGGTATGGAATCAATTTATCTGGAGTACCCATTATGTCCCTCCTTCATCACACAACACGTTCTTTCTTTCGTGTTTGTGTATCTGTTAAGTCAATACGAACGGAGTGAACGGGAAGCTCAAGTAAGGCCTCCACGGCGCGTTTTGTTTCAAGCTGCATCTCTTTTCCTAGTGTTGGTAGCCCATCTCGTCCAAACAGCGAACAGTTAATATATAGACTAACTCTTTCTTTGCGAGAATGAATAGATGCTTGGACTTCAGGAGAGCGTATTCCCTGAAAGCCTCTAATTGCTCGCAAAGCTGTAGATTCAATCGTGGCTTTAGAAATGGTTATTTTGCCTTCGCCTGTTACAATTGCTAAATTCTTTTTAGGCGGTCTGCTAAATATGCCTGTTAAAAGAAAAATAATAAAAATAACAGCTAAAAATGCGCTTATTGATAATATCGTGTAGTAAAACCACTCCTGATGCTGCCACTTTTCTACCCAGTTCGAAAGGTGAGGAACCCTATAAACCATCAGTGCTAACATACCGGAACAAATCAGTCCTGCAATTCCAATAACTGCGATTAAAAACCGATTAAAATTATTCAATTTTCCACCTCATCTCAACGTGAACTCCTACTGTTTTTTAGTTATGTGTATAGGAAAGGCAACGAGATATTCAATAGTTACCCGCGATATTTTTTTAATAAACCTTTTAACTGTAAAACTGAATATAAAAAAAAACGACTAGGTTTCCCTAGTCGTTTTCCACGTCTCTATACGTTGTCTTGTGAGCTTTGATGAACTTATTACCGTTTATTAAACCGCCAATTAATAAAATAGCGGCCGTTAAATAAAACCAGACCATTAAAATAATAATACTTCCAAGCTGACCATAGATTTGCGAGTAGCTTCCAAACTGGACATAGTATCCAAATCCGGTAGATACAACTTGCCATCCTAGCGTGGAGAAAACAGCTCCTGGAAGTACATCTTTCCACGTTACTCTTGCGCTTGGCATCAGTTTGTAAAAAAGAATAAAAAAGCCTAATAAAAATAATGTCCCAATTCCCCATCTAATTGTCGTCCAGCTTTGAAACCATATGTCAGGAACATGGACTTTTGTTAGGACCAAATGTCGAATGACCTCTTCAATAATTGGTACAAATAATGAAATAGCTACTACAACCATAAAACCAAAAGTTAAAATTAAATCATTGATTAAACCGCGCAAAAACGTTTGTTTTCTTTGAATATGATACGCGTCATTTAACGAACGAACCAAAGATTGTATAGCCATAGATGCGAGCCAAAAAGTCGCCAATAAACTAAAAGATAAAACTTTTTTCCCGCTATTGTTAACTGTTTCAATTGACCGTTCAATTACGTCGTAGGCGCTTTTAGGTGTAAATGGTTCAATAAATATCAGCAAATTGTTTGTATCAATTGGAAAAAAACTCAGCAGAGAAAAAAGAAAGATAATAAACGGTACAAAAGATAACAAAAAATAGTAGGCTGTTTGAGCAGCCTGATCAAAGAAACGCTCCGTAAAAAAACGAGCGGCAACGGTCTTAGATGTTTGAATCATACAGCGTTCTCCTTTACTTTCGCTTCACCCTACAGTGAAATTCATATTCAATTTTTTATGTTCAACATGGATTGGATAAGTTTCGGCTTATAAAGCTTTCCTTTTCCATTATCCGCGGTTAACAAAGAATTTAACCTGTAAAATTATACAGCCGGTTCATAAAGAAGATATTATTATAATTACATCTGCCATTACCACCATATCAATAGATCTTCTTTTTCTTTCATAAAACCGTAAATTCTTTGGGGGTGTATTCCCTCTTTTCTTACACCTTAAACTTTTTACGCTATGTTAAAAAAGTAAAACATAAGAGCCCCGATCAGCATCAGCATAATCATTGAAACGAAAAGAACCAAAGCGTGAGAAGATTGATACGTTTGGCTGTTAATTTTTTTACGTGTTGAAAAATAATGATAGGTTGAGAAAAGAAGCAAACCTGCACTTGCAGCTAAAGAAAAGATGATAACAGCAATAATAAGAGTATCGGCTGCTTCACTTAATTTTTTTCCGGAATTGAAATGCAGGCCTCCTGCAACAAAACCAATGCCGAGTGTAGCAATAGACGTTCGAATCCACGCTAAATACGTTCGTTCATTTGCTAAGTGCTGCTGAATATAAATAGATTCATTTTCTTTTTTAGTCATGCACATACCACCGTCCTTTTATATGTCTTCTATTATAAATAAATGCTCAAACGAAAATAAATTGAGGACGCTTCATGCCACATTATACCCGAAAAAAACGAATCATTACCATTTTCAAGCGGTCGAAAGAGCTTCTTCACAAACTAAAAAAAGCCAACCCCAGTTGGCTTTTTTTAGTTTATGAAACATTTTCTTTATCTTGATCATGCTGATATTCCTCGTCCCAATAATCAGCGTTTTGAATTCCTAATTTCCCAGGAGAAAAGACAGGATCTATTCCTTGTTTTCTCTGCTCGCGATAATCTTTTAAGGTTATTAAAGCAGGCTTAGCTAAAATCAAAATTGCAATCAAATTGAGCCAAACCATTATTCCAACTCCGATGTCTGCTAATGCCCATGCAGTTTCAGCTGTTCGGATAGACCCGTACAAAGTAGTGGCTAAAAGAGCTGCCTTAAGGATCATGGATACTATTTTATTTTGTTTGCCTTTCATTACGTAAGCTAAGTTCGTTTCCGCAATATAATACTGTGTGGATATAACGTATATTTTAGACAGATTATCTGACGCTTTTTTCAGTGAAGCATAAATTCTTTACATATCCCCTACTGTTACAGCATAAGGTAATGAGTGAACTAAGGGTCACTTTATGTTCTAGGCGGAGTGTAACCGCAGCACATCTTTCTGTTTTCATTTCATGTTAATAGTTCACTAAGTGAATCATTTTATTTTTAAATATTTCTGATATGTGGTATAATTTAAGCTGATAAAAAGATGCTGCATGTACGCTAAAAGAGCAGGCCGTATGGTTTCGCTCTTTTGTTGTTTTTACGCTATGCGGCACAACGAAAGAAGGAAATAGAATGGAATTATGGAAACGAAACTTGTACATTTGCTGGTTCGGTTCTTTTTGCACCACAGCCGGGATGAGTTTAGTTATTCCGTTTTTACCGCTTTATATTGAAAAGCTGGGGGTTCACGATACAAGCTCCATCAGCAGATGGGCTGGTATTGCATTTGGAGCTACCTTTTTAATGGCCGCTATTGTTTCTCCTTTATGGGGAAGTTTGGCCGACAAATACGGTCGAAAGCTGATGCTCCTTCGCGCAAGCTTGGGTATGGCAATTGTTATGACTTCTATTGGTTTTGTACAAAATGTCTATCAGCTTGTCGGACTGCGCTTTTTAATGGGGGCCGTTTCCGGCTTCATCTCTGCAGCCATTACGTTAGTAGCGACTCAAACACCTAAAGAGCACAGCGGTAAAGCATTAGGGACGTTGTCTACAGGGGCTGTATCAGGATCTTTATTAGGACCGCTAGTAGGCGGCTACTTAGGAGATACAATTGGATTGCGTCACGTCTTTTTCGTGACAGGTGCATTTATGTTTTTGTCTTTTTTAATTGTAAATTTAATTCAAGAAGACAAAAAAGAGACGGCGAAAACGACGAAAGAGTCTAACATTGGGTTACTTTCTCTTAAGAATTCAAAGGCCGTGATTGGTGTATTTGTTACAACTTTTTTACTGCAGCTTGCGGTTATGGCTATTCAGCCAATCGTTACACTGTATGTAAAACAACTGTCTACTCATACCGATCATCTTGCCCTTATTTCAGGCTTTGTCGTAGCGGCAACAGGAATTTCAAATATTTTGGCTGCATCCAGACTTGGCAAAATCAGCGATCGCGTGGGTCCTCAAAATGTGCTTCAAATATGCTTGCTTATCGTAGCGGTTATTTGCGGCTTGCAGGCCTTTGTGCATAGTACTTGGCAGCTATTTTTACTACGTTTCTTACTCGGTTTTGCAATGGGAGGATTGTTACCTTCTATTAATTCTTATTTGAAGAAAATTGTGCCGGACTCGATTACAGGTAAAATGTTTGGCTATAATCAAACAGCACAATACTTCGGGAATTTAGCCGGTCCAGTGATTGGCGGACAAATTGCCGGAGCTAAAGGAATTCCTTACGTATTTTTAACAACGAGTGTTCTTCTACTGTTGAATGCTGGGTGGGTGTATTATCAGCGCCATCACAGACAGCAGCTAGACGGTAAAGCCGCATAAAAAACCTTCCGTGTTAACGGAAGGTTTTTTTATTACCACAAGGGTTCTTCTTCGCTGCTTACTTCATAAGAAAGTGGCATCATAACAACCGCTGCTATGAAGAAAATAAGCTCCGCGACAACAATGGATGGAAAGGAAAAGTCAAATAGTGAGAGAATAAGCCAAATAATAAGGGGTGCAAATGAGTAGATTGATAATCGCTTTTGGGATTTTGCAGAGATATACTGTTGTTTGTCACAGTGTGGGCATTCTAAAACGTTTCTAAATGTTAACAGTTGTTTAAAGGTTGTCCTCCAGTTCCATTTATGATTACAATTTTGACAGGTGGCCATGGGCATCACGCTCCTAAAAAGAATTTATGTACATATAAAGTATACGTACAAGTTGGTAAAGAGTTTCATTTTTATGATTAAAAACGTTTTTACTATTATAACATAAAACAAAATAAAAGGCTTTTTACAGGAAAAAGCCTTTTATTTCAACGTTTATTTAGAAACAGCTTCATTCGTTTGAGAAGTTGTTTTTACTTTTATAACCATAATAACAAAAGCGAGCAATCCAAGAATCGCTGCTACAAGAAAAGGAGCTTGAGGCGCTACGGCATTGCCGATAACTCCTGATAATAAAGGAGCAAACGCTGCGCCTAACCATCTTAAGAAATTATATCCTCCAGATGTAATTCCTCGTTCATAAGGAGATACTTCCATTACATGACTCGTAAATAAGGCATTATTAAGTCCTGATACAAGACCTGCTGCCATAATTAAAACAATGCGCAACCATGTTGCATCAAAGGCAAATAAACAAATTAAAATAAGTGAAAAAACAATTAAGCTAACATGTAACACTTGTTTTGGCTGATATCTTTTTTCTAACTGATGTGCTAAAACCGCTGAGCCATAAGCTAAACATAATCCCCATCCAAAGAAAACAAAACCAATTTGAAGAGCTCCGATCGATAGAATAAGCGGCGTATAAGCTAACACTGTAAAAAATCCGTAGTAATAAAGCATGCCTGATACAGCGCCTTGAGTAAATGGTTTTAATTTATAAAGTTTAACCATGTCTTTAAAACCTGCTGCTTTACGAGGTTTAGTGCTTGTAGGCTGTTTAACAATCGTTAATACTAAAATAAAGGCGATAAAAATTAAAGCACTTGTACCGAAAAACGGCAATCTCCAAGAAGCATTTCCTAACACGCCTCCTACAAGCGGTCCTCCGGCCATCCCCAAACCAATTGCAGCTTCATATAATCCTACTGCTTTTTTCACTTCACCTGATAATGCAATAAGCAGCGTCATAGCTGTTGCAAAGAAAAACGAATTACCAAGTCCCCAACCTGCTCGGAAAATGGAAAGCTGAGGAATGTTGTTAGAAAACCCGCATAGGGCTGCAAAAATCGTCACAATGATAAGTCCTGTTACCATTAAGCGCTTGTCTCCTACACGTGACGCTAGGATGCCTGCTGGAATCATCATAATAGCCATCATTAACAAATAGGAAGTAAATAACATTTCTACTTGCCAATGAGAAGCTCCAATTTGCTTAGCAATTTCCGGTAAAATCGGATCTACTACTCCAATTCCCATAAATGCTAAAAAAGTAGCTACTACCGTAATAATTTGACCTAATCGGTTATTTGAATGCTGTCCTTCCACTCTTTCATCTCTCCTTTTGTTTTTGTTTTTTCATGTATTGCCATAGCAGATTCTCGCATTTCTTTTAATTCTGTTTTAAATGCCTGCATTTTTACGACTTTAAAATCAATCATCTTGATTTGATTTTCTAGCAAATCTTCTATTTGCGTGATCTCTTTCAATGACAATCCTTGCCGCTCACTTCTTTCTTCAATCATTCTTTTAAGCGACATAAACTGCTGCAGCTCCTGTAGAGAAAAACCGAGAACTTCTTTTGCTTCTGCTACTTTTCTTAGTTCTTTTACCTCTTCTTCGGAATAAATTCGTGCATTTCCTTTTGTGCGCTGCGGGGGTAAAATGAGTCCAATCTCTTCATAATACCGAAGAGCTCGCTTGGTCAAACCGGTCATTTTCGTCACGTCATCGATTAAATACATATGTTTCACCTCACCTCTCATTAACATTAACGTTAACGTTAATAATTCATATACTCATTATAGATTAACGTTAACGTTAATGTCAATAATATTAAGGTATTTTATGTAAATCTTAAAAATATGTGCACAAAAAAACCTATTGAAAAATCAATAGGTTACATCAATATGTCATATAGCTGCTGTGCTGTTTCTCCTATTACTTTACCGTACACTCCTCTTTTTTTAGAAGTAAGTTCCGCACTATCGGAGGTGAATCGTACATTATATACAGCGCCCTCATAAGTAAGCTGTACATCTGGGTCAAGAGCGACGCTGTAATCAGCTTTTTTCCATTGAATTTGTTTCATAATTGATTCTACAGTTAAAGCATCTTCTGAACTTAACGTTTTATCTCCTGCTTTTATAGGCTTGCCCTCCCTGTTTTTATTAAATTTTAGTTCCGAATGAGAAGATGAAAATTCAAGTTGGTTTTTATCATGCGCTATGAAATCTTGGGGTAGTTCTACATAGCGGACAACCTCTCCTTCGTGTACAAACACAAGCATTTGATCAGCAGCAGATATTTTTTTCATCACTTCTTCACTAACCGGTGCGTTTACAAGTTTTTCTACGTCGGCTTTCTTGCTTTTGTTTGTGAATAAATATCCTTTTTCCCATTTAAAATCACTTAACTTCGATACATCCACTGAGCTTACACCTTTTTTTTCAAATGATTGCTGAATATTCTCTCCCATTTCTTTGTCGTTGGTGACTTGGGCATTAGAACTGCACCCTACTAAACAACAGAAAATAATGCCTATTACTATAAGAACCTTCACTTTTGCCTTCCTCCTCTCTACCATTCTTTTATAAAATTCCAACTTTGTACCATTTTAACATATAATTCCTATTTTTCACGAAAACAAACAAAGAATGCGCTTACATAATTTCACGCATATAATTTCTGTTTATTTATAAGTTTTTTCTGAATATTTTAAGAAAATTTTAATATTTTATTTAGTTCGTTTTTAAACTTTATCTTTAGACTAAAAAATAAGTTAAAAATAAATAACGCAGGAGGAAAACAATGACTTGTCTATCTGAAGTTTTAAAGTTTAATGAAAAATTTGTAACCAATAATCAATTTGAGGCTTTTCAAACATCCAAATTTCCTAACAAAAAAATAGTCATTTTAACTTGTATGGATACACGTTTGTTAGAATTACTTCCTAAAGCTATGGGGCTAAAAAATGGAGATGCAAAAATAGTGAAAAATGCCGGAGCTGTTATCTCCCATCCCTTTGGTAGCGTCATGAGAAGTATCTTAGTTGCCGTCTACGCTTTGCAAGCTGATGAAGTATGTGTCATCGGTCATCATGAATGTGGAATGACGGGCATGAAAGCTGAAGCTATTTTAGCCTCTGCTGAACAAAGAGGGATTAGCACGGAACAGATTCGTAATCTAAAATATGCTGGTATTGATTTAGAATCATGGCTGACTGGGTTTGAATGTGTAGAGGATAGTGTCGAAAACAGTGTGGATATGATTCGAAATCACCCTCTATTACCAAAAGACGTGCTTGTTTCTGGAATGGTTATTCATCCTTCAACAGGAAAACTTGACGTCGTTGTAAACGGCTATTCCCAAGACCGAGCTGAAACCGTAAGCTCATGAAGGAGGATCCTATTGAATGCTAAAAGATAACCGATTTCAAGGCTATTCAGCAGGGCATTTACAAAAAGACATTATCGCCGGTTTGGTTGTTGGGGTCGTTGCTATTCCTTTAGCGATGGCCTTTGCCATCGCTTCTGGTGTAAGACCTGAATATGGGATTTATACAACCATTATCGCAGGGATTATGGTTTCAATATTAGGCGGATCGAAATTTCAAATTGCAGGTCCAACGGGTGCATTTGTTCCGGTGCTGCTTGGAGTTGTCATGCAATATGGTTATGAGAACCTCATTATTGCCGGCTTTATGGCTGGAATTATGATTACGCTTCTCGGAGTATTTAAGCTAGGGAAATTTATAAAGTTTATTCCGCGCCCTGTGACGATTGGATTTACAGCAGGAATTGCGATTATTATTTTCTCAGGTCAGATCGCTAATTTTTTAGGATTAAAAGGAATTGCAAAACATGAGGAATTTCATTTAAATATGATTGAAATCCTACGAAAAATTGCAACGATTAACATTTACAGCGTTATCATAGCCGCTATTTGTTTAGCTATCGTTATTACAACGCCAAAGTTTTTACCTAAAATTCCAGGTGCCCTTCTAGGTCTTCTTGTCTCCACACTTGTAGCCATTACACTGTTCCCAGGAAAAGTTGCAACGATTGGCTCTACTTACGGTGCCATTCCGAGTAAACTACCATCTTTTAGCTTCCCAGATTTAACATGGGATAACATCGTGATGCTATTTCCGGCTGCCTGCGTAATCGCGATGCTTGGAGGTATTGAATCTTTACTATCGGCTGTTGTTGCTGATAATATGGCCAAAACCAAGCATAATAGCAATAAAGAACTTGTCGGTCAAGGAATTGCTAATATTGCTACCTCTCTATTTGGCGGAATTCCAGCAACTGGTGCCATTGCCAGAACAGCTACCAATATTAAAAACGGGGCGGCTTCTCCGTTATCAGGAGTCATACACGGCTTAGTTGTTTTATCGGTCCTTGTGATGCTGGCTCCTTATGCATCAAACATTCCGCTGGCAAGTATGGCACCTATTTTAATGTTTGTGGCTTGGAATATGAGTGAGCGTAAAGAATTTGCGCATATTTTAAAAACCAAGTCAGCTGATTCATTTGTACTTGTAGCTACGTTTTTATTAACAGTTTCAATCGATTTAACAACAGGTGTAGGCGTGGGTCTACTTTTAGCTATTGTCATGTTCGTGAAACGAATGAGCGGATCACTGAAGATTTCAAAGGTTTTAGCGGAAACATCTGAAAACGCTAACAAATCTGAGTTGATGGAATATACCATGCAAGGATCTCTTTTCTTTGGATCGGCTGAAGTACTGGAAGATTCTTTTGATAACATCGTCGAAGCGAAACCGAAAGTTTTATTGCTTCGAATGAGCCAAGTATCCTTTATTGATACATCTGGAGAAGCTTTACTATCAAAGGTGGTCGAACGGTTGAAAGATTCGCATAGCCAAGTCGTTATTTCTGGCTTACAGCACCAGCCGAAAGAAATGTTAAAGTCAACCGGTCTATATGATAAAATCGGTGAAAAAAATATATTTTCTTCCGAACCTCCCGTGAGTAAGATTAAAGCTCGTCATAGAATCGTTACTACGTAATAAAAAAGAGATCCGAACGATTAATCGTTCGGATCTCTTTTTTTAAATATTAAACCGGTACCCTGCTCCCCAAACCGTTTCTAGGTACTGAGGATCTGCTGGGTTTTCTTCTAGCTTTTCTCTTAGTTTTCGAATGTGAACTGTTACGGTTGAAATGTCTCCTGAAGAATCAAATCCCCAAATTTTTTCAAATAGATGTTCTTTACTTAATACTTGATTTGGATGAGAAACGATAAACTTTAGCAAATCGAATTCCTTCGCTGTAAAAAACACTTCTTTGTCATTCACAAATACTCTTCTAGCGAGCGTGTCAATGGCTAAACCATGAATGCGAATCATACGCTTTTCCTGCTTATCAGAGAGTCTTTCATATCTCGCTAAATGCGCTTTGACTCTTGCGACCAGCTCCCCAGGGCTGAATGGCTTGGTAATATAGTCATCTGCACCTAGCCCGAGCCCTCTAATTTTATCGATTTCTTCTTTTTTAGCTGAAACTAAAATGATTGGAATATCTTTTGCAGCTCGAATTTGCTTGCACACTTCAAATCCACTCACTTTAGGGAGCATAATATCCAAAATAACCAAATCAAAATGTTCATTTAACGCTTTTTCTAATCCCTTATCCCCGCTATATTGAACGTCTATTTCAAAATCGTTAATTTCTAAATAATCTCTTTGCAATTCAGCAATACTTACTTCATCTTCAATTAACAATATCTTCTTCATGTGTATCACCATTTTCATTCATTTTTTGCAAAGAAAAGAAAATACTTGTTCCTTCGCCAAGCTTACTTAGTGCCCAGATGTCTCCCCCGTGGCGTTCAACAATTTGTTTTGCGATGGCCAGTCCAAGTCCACTTCCTCCAGTATTGCTATTGCGGGACTGTTCTGCTCGATAAAACCGGTCAAAAATATGCGCTAATGCTTCCGGTGAAATCCCAGAGCCGTTGTCTTTTACTTCAATAATGAGTTCACTTTCGGTAGCAGAAAGAACGATATCGATTCTTCTTTTTTCTTTATCCATAAATTTAATGCTGTTGGTTGTTAAATTTATTAAAACTCTTCGCAGCTGCTCAGCATCTGCCTTTGCATACAGTGTCGTTAGAGAATCATTAGAAAATAAAACATCAATATCATGTTCGCTCATTTCAAACTGAAGCTCTTGCACATAACTTTCCATAAAGGCAGAAATATTAAGTTTTTTAAACACAAATGGAATTTCGTGCAAATCCAATTTAGAAAATAAAAACAGCTCATCAATTAACGCATTCATGTCTTTTGCTTTCGTTGAAATCGTTAACAAATATTTAGAAAGCTTATCTGGCGTATTAGCCACGCCATCTTGAATTCCTTCTACATATCCTACAATGGAAGTAATGGGAGTTCGTAAATCGTGTGAAATACTTGAAAGCAGCTGCTTTCGATTATCTTCATATTGAATTTGCAGTTCAACAGAAGATTTTAGTTTTTGCCTCATTTCTTCAAAAGCTTGCGTTAATTCGCCTATTTCATCCTTTGAATTAGCAGAGATCTCAAAGTGAAGATCACCTTGTTTTATTTTTTCGGCCGCTTCTTTTAATTCACGAATGGGTTTAATAATGCTTCTTGAAACAAGATAGTTTAAAAATCCAATAATCACAATGACTAAAATTAATAGTAGAAAGATTAAAAAAGGGAAAATCCGATTAATAATACCTACATAAGGGCTGATTTTTCGCAAAACGTAAATGCTTCCTTTTTCTTGATTTGAGAAAGGAAAATCAAGGTTGATATATGTAAAATACTGCTTGCCTATGCGCAGCATGTCCTGCTGATACGAATGATTTCCTTTACTTTTTTGATGCTTTGGCAAGTATTTACGAAGGTTTTCTCCTTTAATGGATTCTGAAGCATATACAACCTCTGTGTTTTTTTGAATCACAATATCAATATTTTCAAATTCATATTTTTTAACTGTCTCCGGCCGCAGCAGCTGTTCTGGTTTTTTTTCACTCAATAACTTTAAATCTAAGAATGCATTTTCTTCTTCTGGCGTTAACAATTTATACTCATAGGAGTGGCTGTACAGTTTTCTTACAAAATCGGCGTCTCCAGTAATGGAGAAAAAAATAAGAAAGCCCGATAAAAAAAGCAAAATAATAAAAACAAACACAATACTGATATACGTTAAAACAAAACGCAGCTGAATTGACATGACTTACCCTATGCCCCTTTGGCTTTAACAAAACTATTTGATAGACTAGTAAAGGTGAATAACAAATAGATCGTTAGACATTATACATATAGTAAAAATTAAAACAACAAAACAAATGTATATTCTCACTTTACCGTGATAGAGTGAGAATGAACACCACCTTTTTTACCATTTTATGAATTACTGGAAAATTATGATCTATTTTTCATAATATTCTTAGGCTGAAAGGTATATTATATGCCTTAATATTTTAAAAAAGGAGACTTTTTAATGAAAATTATTAAAGCTACTTCCTCTCACATCCCTTCTGTTGCCCGTCTGTACGTAGACAGCTGGCGCATTACATACAAAGGGTTAGTACCTGATGCTTATTTAAACAACTTGTCTTATAAACAAAGTGCAGAAAAGTGGTCCCTTTTTCTTACCGAGCCTTCTCATTTTATTTTGCTCGCTATCGATGAACGAGAAGAGATTGTCGGCTTTTCAGCAGGTAAACCTCATTTGTCCGCTGCTGAAATATACGCGCTATACGTTTGCAAGGAAGTGCAAAACCAAGGAGTTGGTCGTCTTCTGTTTTCTCATTCAGTAAAAGAATTTACTGATCAGCACTATACGTCTATGATTATTTGGGCCATGAAGAAAAATAAGAAAGCCGTTCAGTTTTATAAAAAATTAGGCGGCAAAAAAAGCTTGAATCGTACAAGTCAATTTGGAGAAACTAAAGTTGAAGACGAAGCATACGGTTGGGAACGTCTTCCTTCTAATAAATAGACGAGCACACTAGTGTGCTCGTTTATTTATTAGAAGATAATATTATTGAGCCGTTGTCTTTTTATCCGTTGAATGAGCTTTATTACAAAGCCTATTCCAGTGCCAAAAACAATTCCCTTGACTCACTATAAAACAATCCAGCCATTTCTGAAAATTCATATGTAATACATGTGCATCTTGAAACGATACGTTCTGCTTTTTTACTATTATATATGCAGGATGCGCTGATTTTTTAGAGTCAATGATAATCTCTTCTTCTCCGACAGACCCAATTGTCATATAAAGACTCTGACTTTTATAAGCTGTTTCTCTTACGTCTTCTAAGCTATAAAGATTCCCTGTTATTTTTTTGTCAGCATCAATGAACAAATTACACCCATTTGTTAGCTGTAAAAACTGCTTGTAGTCTTCAGGAAGTGATACATGCATTTCTTCTTCAAAAACTTGCAGTTGGTTCTTGCTTACTCCATCAAAAAAATTACAAGTGGTTCTGTATACTTCTCCTTCATTTTTACACACTTCTATAACATTATTGTTTTCCCACAGCCGCTTTCGAAGTGAATTTATTATTTTTTCAATCATACTCTTCCTCCAAGCGTTGGATTTAAAACGGTTACATTACATTAATTAAACAATAATGTGCTAATTCCTTCTTTCCTACTCAATTATACGATAAACTTTAGAAATTCATGTTTGCATAACATAGAAAAAAGCAGCGAATGTCGCTGCTTTACAGGTTATACAGGCGCTTTTTCTTCCTGTTCAGGATGGTGATCGTAATCAATAAGCGCTTTTGGAAGGCCCGTATATTTAGCCCAATAATAAATCCCAAGAGATACGACCGCTATGATAATTAAGTCTACAGGCGTATCGATTAAACCTTTCCCTCCGCCGAACGAACCGATATAAGAAATAAAGAGCATGATGATATAATAAGCAACTAGCCACCATGTTGATTTAATCTGCTGACGAAGACTTACTTCATTTTTAGGCACATATTTAGCAAAAATCAAATATATAACAAACATGACCAGTTGAGAAGTTAGCAGCCACGAAATAGTCTTCCATCCTGACCAGTACACAATAAAGGAAGCAAAAATAAAGGATAATGGACCAATTATACTCATTCCTCTTAATTTAAAAGGCTTTTCCAAATCTTTTGCGTTCACCATAAAGGCCGCTGATGAAATTGGTGCAATCGCGTAAGATAGAATAAGCGCAACAGAGCATACGTTTACGAGTGCATTCCACGAAGGAAATGGCAGTGTCCAAAAAATCGAAAGTCCTAATGAAAGCCATAAAGATGATCGTGGAATCCCTGTTTTTTTATCCACATGAGCAAACGTTTTAAATAACGTACCGTTACGAGACCAAGCATAGATAAGTCTAGAGGTTGTATTCATAAAAATATTACCGTTACCACCCGGTGATAAAATAGCGTCTAAAATAACAAGTGTTGCTAGCCAGCCAAGACCAAGAACAACAGCGATGTCTTTAAACGGCAGTGAAAATTTATCTTGAATGCCGGACCAACCGCCTTTAATCATATCAGATGGAATGGCCCCGATAAATAAGACTTGTAGAGCGGTATAAATAAGTGCCGCTAGAATGATACAAATCACAAGAGCAATTGGGATATTACGCTGAGGATTTTTCACCTCTCCAGCTACCGATACAATCGGATGAAGGCCTAAGTAAGCAAACATAACCCCGCCTGTAGCAATGGCGGCCTGTATACCATCAAATCCCCCGGGAGCAAACTCTCCCATCGTAAAGTTTCCTGACTTAAAATAAAATGCCAGCGTTACGATTACAGTAAGCGGTACAAAATATTTAAAAATAGAAATAATAATATTCGATTTGGCAAATGCTTTTACACTCCAGTAATTGAGTAAAAAGAATAAGCAAAGCAACACAAATTGTAGAATCCATCCAGATATCGTCGGTGAATCAGATCCAGATTTTGTTAAACCCGGAAACCAGTAGGCCACATACTGTCTCACTGCTGTTACTTCGATAGCGATTAAACTAGTGTAAGCTACGATCGTAATAAACGAAATCATATAGCCTACAAGATGACCGTGTGAATAAACAGGATATCGAATAATTCCTCCTGTACGAGGCAAGGCAGCCCCTAGCTCAGCGTATACAAGGCCTATTAATAAAATAATAACTCCACCAATAACCCAAGAAAAACTTCCTGCAGGACCTGCTTGCGTAGCGACATTACTAACGGCAAACAGCCAAGCGGAACCAAAAATAGCCCCTAATCCAATCAATGTTAAATCTAATAGGGATATCGTCTTTTTAAACGGACCTTTATTCTCCATAAGCTTCCTCCTTTGGATGAATCATCACTTTTGTTGGTTTTTTTGACAACATTCATATATATTCGATAATATGTGTCAAAATTTTTATTACTATACCCATTCAAAATTACTTTGAATCCCTTTTCTTTATTTCTGCAGATTAATTAACAGAAAATTTTAAAAACTACTCTTGCGTTCAAGACACATTAAAACTTTTTCTTCTTTTCTTTAATGGGTAAAATACTCAATAAATGAAAGGAGTTAGATAAATGACTTTACCAGAGAATTTGCCTGTTGATTTTACTGCTTACAACCACTTAACATTCCTTCCGCTCGGACGTAAGAATAAATCGATTCGATCCGTAGGAAGTAAACATACTAAAGGGCTGCTTGGACGTTTAAATGACTACTTTGAGCGAGCAATGAATCAGTTACCTCAAGAAGATATCATCCTTTTTCAAACATTCTTATATGGAAATCATAGGGGCGGTTTTCCCGTCGCAATTGATAAAAATGAAGACGTTTATCCTTACTTTTGGAAACCAATTTCATTTCTATGGAAAGAATATAATAAGAATTGCGGCATTCCTATTCATCATGATGAGTTTTATTCTCAAGATTTTACGGTTTTGACTAAAAATGAGTTGGAAAATTATCTCGGAAGCATTATGAAAGATTACATGTTTTGCGCTAGAATACATGATTCTTCAAAAGAAGAATGGATTCAACATATTAATAAGTGTTTTTTCAAACATCCCCTCATTTCTCTTTATCACCGAAATGCAGATGTGATTGAAGCAATTGAACAATCAAAAAAATCACCTTTGCTTTTTATTATGAAAAACCCTGAGCAAATTGCTTTTTGGCGCAATCGGATTGAAATCATTATGAGACCTTTTCGCTCTCTTTCTTCCACCGCCTTTGAGAGAGGATTTGCAGATACGGAAGATACGGTATTAACTGTTCACGGAGAAAACGAGATCATTCGCTTAACTTCAGAAAACAGAGGTCTCGCTGTAACATATGATGTCACAAATGATGCTATTTCACTCGGTGATGAGTATAATGTAGTGCTAGCAGCCAAACGATTAGCTACAACTCAGCGGCAGTTCGAAGAGATTATAGATGAAAATGAAGAAGTGATTCAAAAACTGCTTGTCTTTTTTAAGTGGAAAAGTCTTTTAAAGCATCATGAAGTGCACATCAAAGAAATCCAAGACAAATTGTGCAGCCTAACCACTTATCAACTTAATGAAGAACAAGTTTTACGGGAAAATGATCCTTTTCTTTCCTTCATTCAAAACGTATTACAAGTAAAAACACCGAATGCCAATCTCAAAATTGGTTCCATACAATGGTTTTCACAGTGGGATTTTTCAGATGTCACCCTGCTGCAGGAAACAAACAAATTTATATGTTATATGGGTCCAAACGAAATAGAAACGAAGCTGACAGAAATAAGCGCTAAGATAGAAAATGAACTTCATAAGCAGCGTCAGAACCTGCTTTTGACTCCGCTAAAAATCGGTCAAATAACTTTCGATTCAAACCAAATGTTACAGTTATTAACGCTTATAGATACCTTAAAAAACACGGAAACTCAGCAGAGTTACGTACAAATTTTAGAAGGCGTTTCTACTAACAGCATTCGTCAAAAAGAGCTCGATAAAATACCCGCATTTGGATTATTAAATTCCGTAAAGCGCAAGCGCATTGTTACGTATTTACAAGAATTACAAAACTATCAGCTGCTTAAAAAAGAGAAAAAAGGATTCAGCCTCACTCCAAAAGGAGAAGCCATCCGAGGTCTATTTGAAGAAGAATCACGGAGAATATGAGATTGTATCTCACGTGATTCTTCTTTTTTGATTTTGAAGACTACTTTCTCTATTAAATGCTTATCATAATTAGAAAATTCCATTCATATAATTATTACTAGATTAGCAAAGTCCTTCATACCTATTAGCCTGACGCTGACATAGAGAGGAGATTTCGCCATTGAAATCTAGTAATCGCGCCAATTTTGTAGTGTTAACATATAAGATGGTTCTTGTTATTTTATCCGTTGTTTTAATGACATCATCTATCATTGTTCTAGTAAGTTACTCAGCATTTAAAGAACAGTTCAATTCTTCTATTGTCTATCAAACGTTATCAAAGCATAAAGCAGAAAGTCTTTATTATTTAATGAGCCAAGAAAACCATCATTTTTCAACGGCTTTTGATAAAAACTACTCACCTCCCGGTCTTTCTTCTACACTGCTCGAGTTATCAACAAGTATTCGAGCAGAAGACGCGAGAAGCTTGTTTGGTTCCGAACTTCCTGGATTTAGTATTTACGACTCCAATATCATTATCGCCGGTGAAGGCACAAATTTCACAAACTTCCCTAGAGAATCTGCACCGCCGCTAGATGAAACGCTAAAAGAAAGAAATTCTACTACAAAAGTTCAGCAGCCTAAAGAAAACAATGGTACGAACGCTCAAAATAATAATACAACTGGCGGGAAAAAGGTATTTTATATTTATCATACGCACAGCTGGGAATCTTACTTGCCTCTGTTAGGACTTGAAGGTGATCCAGATGCTAATAAAGCAGTGGATAGCAAAACAAATATTAATATTGTTGCAAATATGCTAGGAAAAGATTTAGAGGCTCAGGGAATTGGGGCAGAAGTTGATCAAACCAATATTGGACAGAAATTAAAAGAAAAAGGTTGGAACACCAATCAATCGTACGCCATGTCTCGCACAGTCATTGAAACGGCGATGACTGAAAATAGAGATTTAACTTACTTTATCGATTTGCACCGAGATTCGCTTCGAAAAGATAATACAACCATTAAGATTAACAATAAATCGTATGCAAAAGTTGTGTTTGTTTTAGGAAAAGCGAATCAAAACTTTGAACAAAACTTAAAAATGGCAAAAGCGCTTCATGAAGGACTTGAAAAGAAATATCCCGGATTAAGCCGCGGAGTTATTGGCAAAAACAAATCCAGCGGTAACGGTGTATATAATCAAGATGTTTCCAAAAATGCGATTTTAATCGAAGTGGGTGGAGTTGACAATAACTTTGATGAACTAACCAACACAACAAAAGCACTGTCTGATGTCATTAGCCAATTTTACTGGCAAGCTGAAAAAGTAGATGCCCCTGCTCCATAAAAAAAGCCCTCTTCAGTGAGGGCTTTTTAAAATTCAATTCCTTTTACAGCCGGAATTCCTTCATCGTAATAATGTTTATGAGGCTTCATTTCCGTCACAAGATCTGCTGCTTCCATCACTTCTTTTTTGGCAGAACGTCCGGTAATGACCAAATGCATATGCTCAGGGCGCTTTTGAATAAGGTCAATTACTTCGTGTAGCGGTAGCACATCATCAATAGGAAATTTCTCGATAGCCAGTGCATTATTTAACTCGTCTAAAATAACCACATCATATTCGTTCGAGAAGACTTTGTCCTTCGTGAGCGCCCAGGCTTTTTGCAAAGCTTCACGATGTTCAGGCGGTGTTTTTGTCCACGTAAAGCCGACTCCTGTTTGAATCATTTCAATTCCTATTCTGTCAAACATCAGCTTTTCGCCATATGTACGCTGAGGAGATTTAATAAATTGAATCATTAATACTTTTTGTCCGCGTCCCGTAGCGCGCAACGCAAGACCTAAAGCAGCGGTTGTTTTCCCTTTTCCGTCTCCGGTATAAATTAACGTAAGACCCCGTTTGTCTTTCAATCTAAAAACCTCTTTTTCTTCGAATTTCAGTTTACAGCCATGTTGTTTTTTCTGTAAACGATGTTCTAGCAGGCTCTTTCATTTTTGTAAGAGACTCTTCATTTGGATAGCCTAAAAATACGTTTCCTACCACGACTTTACCTGCAGGCTTTCCGATAAACTCATACAGTCGCTCGTCTCGAACAAGACCAACTCCTCTTGTTCTCCAAACGAATCCAAGCCCTAATTCTTTAGCTGCTAGCCACATGGAATGAATCGCGCACGAAACCGCATATTTGTTATCTTCCGTGGCTTCTTCGTCTCCTTCAACTGTATCAGCTGTTACAACAATATGTACAGGTGTATTTTTCACTGCTTTTAACGAACTTTCTACTAAATGAGGCTTTGTCGGAAAGCGCTCCTTTAGATACGCTTCAGCCAGTTCTTCATACTTCTTTTTTGCTTCTCCTTGAATCACATAAAAGCTCCAGGGCTCTCTCATTCTGTCATTTGGAGCCCACGTCGCTGCTTCAAGCAGCTGTTCGATTTTCTCTTGTTCGACTTCACGCGGTTCATGATCTCGTACCGCTCTTCGTTCTTTTAGCTGTGAAATAATCGTCATATTGTCTCCTCCTTTTAACGTTAAAGCAGAATATTTTCCGCTCTTTCTTCGAACCATTTTATTTTTTCTCTAATTGTCACTACTTCACCTACAAGCACGATGGCAGGATGAGCAATTTCTGCTTTTTTTGCTATTTCTTCGATTGTGGCAAGCGTTCCCGTTACGGTGCGCTGATACTTCGTCGTTCCCCATTGAACAAGCGCTACTGGCGTATGTTTATCTCGTCCATGGTCCATCAACTGCTTGCATATATGAGGTAAATTTCCAACGCCCATATAAAACGCAATTGTATCTATTCCTTGAGCAAGCGCTGACCAGTTTAAATAATCTTTTCCTTTTTCTTCTCTTCCATGCCCCGTTACAATCGCAAAAGAAGTGGCATGATCTCTGTGGGTAACAGGAATTCCTGCATAAGCTGGAGCTGCAATTCCTGACGTGATACCAGGCACGACTTCGTAAGGAATTCCTTGAGTAGCAAGTACTTCAGCTTCCTCTGCTCCGCGGCCAAACACAAAAGGATCGCCTCCTTTTAAGCGCGTCACTACTTTTCCTTGAAGTGCTTTTTCAACAAGCAGTTCGTGAATACGATCTTGGATGACTCCGTGCTTGCCCGGTAATTTCCCGCAAAAAATAAGCTCCGCGTCTTTTTTAGCATAGTTTAATAACTGTTCATTAGCTAAGCGATCATATAAAATGACATCCGCCTCTTGAATACACTCCATTCCATATACGGTTATTAGCTTCGGATCTCCTGGTCCGGCTCCTACTAAATATACTTTTCCAACTGTCACACGGCATCTCTTCTTTCTTTTTTTACCGCTTTACACTGTTCCACCCAGTTTTCTACCATCTTCGTAGAAGAGCCGAAATGAAAGTGCGTATAGCCGGCAATTAAATTATTGTTCATATAGCCTTCTTCTTTCATTCCTCGCATCCCTTTTGTATCATAGGCAGGCGAAAACTCTTTCTCTGAATGAAAGGTTGAATAATGAAATTCATGGCCTTTAGCTTGTATATCGCCTTTAAATAAAAAATTCCCTGGCTTTCCCGTCACTTCTCGGTACCCTAAAGCAGCCAATTTTGTCTGCATTCTTACTTGTCCGGGAATAAGCCCCACCATTTCATGGCATGTATCATCTGTTGTGACAATAGCATCTGTTAAAAACATAAAGCCTCCGCACTCAGCAAGTGTAGGAATCCCTTTTTCGATGGCTGCTCGAACAGAATTTTTAACGTCAATTTGCTGAGCCAGCGTTTCAGCAAATTCTTCTGGAAATCCGCCTCCTATGTAAAGGCCATCAGCATCTTGCGGAACCGTCTCTCCTTTTAAAGGCGAAAATTCTACAAGCTCTGCTCCGTAAGCTTTTAACAATTCGAAATTTTCTTCATAATAAAAGTTAAAAGCGGCATCTCTTGCCACAGCAATTTTCACTTGAGGTACGGACGGCTTTGTAAAGATAGGATCATTAATTTCTATTTTAGGAGCTAAAGCCAGTTCATATACTTTTTCAATATCAATTGTATCATGAACAAGCTGCCCTAACTGTTCAAAAAACGGTGTTAATTCTCCTCGTTCAATCGACGGGATCAGCCCGAGGTGACGTTCAGGAATCGTAAGATCATCGTTTCTTTTCAAGTAGCCTACTACAGGGATATGACATTCCTGCTCAATCGCTGCCTTAACAAGTTTATAATGCCCTTCACTTCCAACTCGGTTAGCAATTACACCGACAATGTTCGCTTCCGGTAAAAATTGCTGAAACCCTTTTACAATTGCCGCTGCACTTCTAGCCATACTAGCACAATTGACAACTAAAAGGACAGGGCTATTGGTGATTAAGCTGATTTCTGCTGTTGTCCCTTCGTTCGTTAACGGATTTTTCCCATCAAAAAATCCCATAACTCCTTCCATGATGGAAATATCAGCGTCTTCACTAGCTCGAGCTACAATTTCCCTAACCATATCGTGTTCAAGCATCCAGCTGTCTATATTACGAGACGCTCGTTCTGTAACAGCCGTATGATACGTTGGATCAATATAATCGGGTCCGCATTTAAACCCTTGAACTCTATAACCAGCTTGTTTTAATGCCGCCATCAGCCCAATTGTAAGTGTTGTTTTCCCTACGCCACTTCCGGTACCGGCAATGACGAGTCTTCTGTTTGACATGTTGTTCTCTCCTTTAGTCATATGGAATAAGCGCCACTGAAATGGTGACATTCCCTGACTTTTTCTTCACAAGTTCAAGCGTATCAGCACCGCTGTATAACATAGCAGCAGGTTCACTAACGCCATATGCACCTGTATATTTAAAGACAGTATCTGAAGGCTGTTGGATACTTATGCTGTTTAGCTCTTGGGGCGAATAATAGACAAACTCCCAGCCGTACTTAGACGCCACTTCTAGCAGCCCTTCTTCATCTTTCTTTAACTCTATTGTACATAATGCTTTTACACTTTTCATTGAAAACTGAAGTTCAGCAAGCGTTTTTTCAATAACGGTTTCAATTTCCGCTGCGCTTGTTCCTCTGTTGCACCCCATCCCAATCGCCAGTACTTTTGGACGGTAAAGAACACCGTTTTCTAAGATCGCTTCTTCTTCTTTTTTTAAATTGCGATGCGTTACGACCAAGGCTGCATGTGGCGATGCTTCGAGAGCTGTCTGAATCGATGAGTACGTTTTAATGTTAGCTGGAACAGGGTGCTCATAGTGCCACCAGCCCTTTTCACCTGATTCTTGAACCACCGCTATTGCTTCTTCGTTTACTACAGAAGCGCTGACAGGGGTTAGCTTTTCTGCTGATTCCCACACCCATCCAAAGCGCTTACCAAATAAATCAACGGGAATCGTTTTTTGAACATCGGATGCTGTTGTAATAACAGGATGGGCCTCAAGTGCTGCCGCAACTTCACGCGTTAGCTCATTTGCTCCTCCGATATGACCTGAAAGCACGCTGATGACATTTTCGCCTTTATCATCAATGACAACAACCGCAGGGTCCGTTTTCTTATCTTTTAAAATAGGGGCAATCATACGTACAACTGCTCCCAGTGAAATAATAATAATAAGTCCTTTATACGATTCAAAAAGAGAAGGCAAGAGCATCCGCACGCTTCCTGAAAACAGCTGAATGTTCTGTTCTCTTTCGTCTCCTTTTTCAAACTTGCTCATGTAATACACATCGGACTGCTGAAAAGTGCGGCCTAGATTTCTTGCAATTTCTACGCCATGCTTCGTGATGGCCACGACAGCATAATCCCCGCGCTGTGTAATGGGAGCTTTTTTTCCTTCTTGGAGTTGAATCATTCCGACTTCACTCCTCTTCGAAAGCCATGGGTAAATGTTTTATCATAAAGTTTTGATCGATAATCTTTGTCATGAATGTGGGGGTCAAGGGCCCAGCCTGCCAAAATCATCGCCTGCTTACGAATGCCGTTTGTTCGCATAGCATCATCCAGGTCTTTTACCGTCGTGCGAACAATTTTTTCATCTGGCCACGTTGCTTTATAGACTACTACAACCGGCGTGTCCTCACTCCAACCGGCGCTTATAAATTCTTTCATTACTTTTTTTGTGAGCGTCGCACTTAAAAATAAAGCAATGGTACATTTATGTTTTGCTAAATCAGTTAATTTTTCAAACTCAGGTACAGGCGTTCTTCCTTCAGCACGAGTTAAAATAACCGTTTGAGTCAAATCTGGAATGGTTAATTCTGCTTCAGCCGCTGCTGCTGCAGCAAATACGGAGCTGACTCCCGGAACAATTTCAATATCAACGCCTTCTCTTTTTAAAAGCACCATTTGTTCCATAATGGCTCCGTACATAGCCGGATCTCCGGTATGAACTCTTACAACCATTTTTCCTTCACGCATGCGATCAAGCATCGTACTGACCATTTCTTCTAAATGCATACCAGCTGTTTTTAACACTTCAGCTCCTGGTTTAGACTTAGCAACTAGCTCTTCACTTACTAGTGAGTCAGCGTATAAAACAACATCTGCCTGCTGAAGTAATTTTAAGCCTTTTACGGTAATTAAATCTGGATCTCCGGGTCCAGCTCCGATTATGTATAACTTCATTTTCGCACCACCATTAGCGTTAAGTATTGTAAATCGGCTCCTTCTAGTTCTGAAGCTTTCCAAATAATTTCTTCATCTGACGTTACTTTTGTTACCACCGATGCTTTTTCAAGCAGATCAAGCTCTTTTAAAAGACCGACCATAAAATCGATGACTTTAGCCACTTTAATAAAAATAACGCAGTCGTTTTCCATTAATACTTTTTTCATTGTTTCATAATCTTCACGAGCAGGAACAATGGCCACATGTTCATCACCGTCTGCTAACGGAATACCTAAACGAGACGCAGCCCCGTTAATAGATGAAATACCAGGAATGACTTGAATCGGAGCTTCAGGGTGACGTTCCTGCATCAGGCGCATCATGTGAATAAACGTACTATAAAGCATAGGATCTCCCTCTGTCACAAATGCTACATCTTTTCCCTCCTGGAGCTTTTCCCATACTCGTTCCACTGTTTCGGTCCATTTTTTCTCTAAAATAGCAGGATCTTTTGTCATTGGAAACACAAGGCCTAGCATGTCTTTTTCATTTGCACTGAAATAGACATCAATAATTTTTTGGGCGTAGCTTTTGCTTCCTTTTTGCTTTTTTGGGTACGCAATAACGGGTGATTCTTTTAATTTACGAAATGCTTTTACTGTAATCAACTCTGGATCTCCTGGTCCAACTCCAAGTCCGTACAATGTTCCAATCATGTTCATTCTCCTCTTTTGGCTGTAATAATATAAATGGGGTTTAAAGCGTCAAATCGTGTTAAGTGTAAAATTGGCTTGCTTCTTGAAACTTGTGCAAGGGTAACAGCAGTCTCAAATCCTCGCTCTTTAAAAGCTTTCATCGCTTCTGCCAAATTTTCAATCGTTACGGCATTTAATACGATGCGCCCTCCTGAATTTAATCGGCTGCAGCACACGTCTAAAATGGTTTCCATGCCTCCTGCTGTCCCTCCAATAAACACCGCATCAGGATCAGCAAACTCACCTAACCCTTCCGGTGCTTTTCCGTGCACAGTATGGGCATCTACTCGAAATTTCGCTAGATTTCCCCTGCAGTTTTCCAAGTCTGCTTCGTTTTTTTCCACAGCAAAAATTTGTCCTTCACGCGCAATTTTAGCTGCTTCAATCGCGACTGAACCCGTACATGTTCCGATATCCCACACCACGCTGTCTCTCTTTAGCTGCAGGGCGCTAATACTAAGTGTACGAACTTCTTTTTTAGTAATAAGTCCCTTGTCCGGCTTGCGTTGAATAAATTCATCGTCCTCTATTCCAAGAGGCCAAACTGGGCTTTTTTCTACCTGCTTTAATATCACGACATTAAGCGGAGAGAAGAGTTGATTCGCCGCCTCTTCTAGCGAAAGCAGCTGACAGAGCTCCGCCTCTCCACCTAGATTCTCTGCCACAAACATCTTGTACTCTGTCATGCCGAATGATAATAAGTAGTTTGCCAGAGCACTAGGAGAATTTTGCTCATCGGTTAAAATCGCCACTGTTTTATAGCCATCAATGCGCTGAGCCAGCCCTTTTATACTTCTGCCGTGTACGCTTGTAAAATAAGCGTCTTGCCATCGCTCTTTTAGACGTGAGAATGCAAGTTGAATAGAACTTAAATAAGGATATATTTCAACGTCTAGCCTCGTAGAAAGATAGCTTCCTATTCCGTAAAATAACGGATCGCCTGAGGCTAACACAACCGCATTTCCTTCTTCGTTTTTTAAACGTTCAACAAGAGAAGAAAGACCTCCTTCAATGGCTACTTTTTCTCCTTCAAAATCTTGAAAAAAGTCAAGATGACGCTTTCCTCCAATTAGCACATTGCTTTCATAAATCCACTGTTCATACATAGGAAGCAAACTTAATTTTCCGTCGTCACCTATTCCAATAATTTTAATTGCCATGTTGCACCGCCTGTCCTAAAAAATCTCCTTTTAATGTGTAAAGAGACGTATCGACATCGATTCCGTCCCCCACTTCCTTTAATGCTGATAAACAGCAGTACTCGCACAGTTTTTCGAAAAACTGATGATGACCGCTTTGCGTCATTAAATCTCCCACTTGAGAAGCTGTGTTTGCGCCTTTTATTTCCTCTACCAGTTCAGCAGAAGCGCCTGACTCAGAAGCTGCTTTTGCTAAAAAATTAAAATCAATAGGTGCACTTTTTGAATGAACCATCATAACGCCTTGCGCGACTTTTGAAAACTTTCCCATCATGCCTACGAGCGACACTTTTTTCATTCCTTGCTTTTTACATTGTTTTAAAGTAAATCCAACAAAATCTCCCATTTCGATAAATGCTTCTTCCGGAAGTTCAGGGAACTGTTTCATTCCATACTTTTCGCTTCGGCCCCCTGTCGTAATGACAACGTGCTCACAATTACTCGCTTTAGCCACGCTGATTGCCTGCACGATGCTTGCTTTATAAGCAGCTGTTGAGAACGGAACAACAATCCCCCGCGTCCCCAGTATCGAAATGCCTCCTAAAATACCTAGACGCGCATTTAATGTCTTTTTCGCCATTTCTTCTCCTTCAGGAACCGAGATGACAATCTTAACGCCTTTTTGTATGTTGTATTCAGCTAAAAGCTGTTCAGCCGTTTCTTTCAGCATCTTTCTTGGCACAGGGTTAATGGCTGCTTCACCGACAGGAACTGGAAGGCCGGGCTTTGTCACACGCCCTACTCCCACTCCTCCATCAATGATAATGTCTGCACCATTACACCACGAAACTTCAGAAATAATCAGCGCTCCGTGCGTGGCATCGGGATCATCTCCAGCATCTTTAATGATGCTGGCTACAGCGCTGCTTGTGCGATACTCGCATTCTTCAAGATGAAACGTAGCAAAGCGGCCGACAGGTAAGTAAATCGTTGACTCATCTTGCACTTCTCCTGAAATTAGCGTAAGCAGAGCTGCTCTCGTAGCTGCCGTTGCACAAGCGCCCGTCGTGTAGCCTTCTCTGAGTTTCTTAGGTTCTTTTGGTACTTCCTTCATGCGTTACACCTGATCTGCAAGAATTGAAATTGCATTTAATGCAGCAACCGTTACCGTACTGCCGCCTTTTCGCCCGATGTTTGTAATAAACGGCACGTCAAGTTTTGCAAGTTCTTCTTTCGATTCAGCTGCTGAAACAAATCCTACCGGCAGACCAATAACAAGCCCAGGCTTCGCTTCTCCTTCTTTAATCAAACGAATTAATTCAAGTAAAGCTGTCGGTGCGTTCCCAATTGCAAAAATTCCGCCGTCTGCTTCTTTAATTGCTTTTCGCATTGAAATAATTGCACGCGTTGTATTTAAGCGCTTTGCTTCTTCCATTACGTCCGGATCTGAAATATAAACTTTGATTTCACCGCCGTGTTTTTCAATTCGCTGCTTGTTTGTTCCTACTTGCACCATTTGTACATCCGCAACCACTTGCTTGCCGCTGCGAATGGCTTTAATTCCTGCTTGAATCGCATCCGGATGAAACAGCATGCTGCGTCCAAGTTCAAAGTCTGCAGACGCATGAATCACACGCTGAACAATTGGGTACTGTTCATCTGTAAACGGGTGAGGCCCAAGCTCTTCTGTAATCATTTCAAAACTTTTTCCTTCAATTTGCTGAGGCTGAACAGTTAACGGTTTAAATTCTGTACGAAAATCCATCTCAATCAACTCCTAGTTTGGTTTGCTAAAGCATGAACCACTTCTTCAAACGTGGAATACACGGTCCCATACTCGATTTTTGGTCGCCCAATCATAATAATATCTAAGCCTAACTCTTTGGCTGCTTCTACTTTTTCATCCACAGATCCAACTTTTCCGCTTTCTTTTGTGACCATGACCGTCACGCCGTATTGCTTATACAGGGCTCGGTCAAACTCTTTTGTAAACGGACCTTGAATAGCAATAATATTTTTTTGCGGAAATCCTAACTGCTGACACTTTTCCATATTATCCAGCCTTGGAAGCATACGAGCAACAAGCCGTACATCTGAAAGAGGAAGGAGCTTTTCTGTAAAAACCTGCAGCGTTTTGCTGCCTGTTGTCAGCATAATAACTCCTTTTTTCTGAGCCGCTACTTCAGCTGCTTCTTCGTACGTGGAAACCATCGTCATATTGTCGTAGGTGAAAGCCTGTGAAGCCCGCTCATAGCGTACGTAAGGAATCGATGTTTCAGCAGCTGCGCCGATAGCGTTTTTAGATGCTTCTTCGGCAAAAGGGTGACTTGCATCCACAATAGCTTTTACACGATGTTCGTTTACAAAATCGATCATATCTTCTTGTGTGAGACGTCCAATTTTCACTTTCACTTCTGCTCGCTGTAATTCGATTGCTGCATTGTCGGTTACAACCGTCGCCGTAACGTCGTAACCTTCTTTTTTCACTTGAACGGCTAATGCACGTGCATCGCTAGTTCCCGCTAACAATAAAATCATTTTAACTCGCCGACCTTATCTTCATGGTGGTGATGGTCATGATGGTGATCGTGGTGATGGTGCCCGTGATCGTGATCATGATCGTGATGATGATGGTGATCAATATGCTCCATAATGCCGAGGCGATATTGACATGTATCGCAGTTCATTTTCACTTCGCCTTCTAATCCTTCTTCAGCACGTTCTTTTAAAATTGTCTGTAGTTTTGGATGAAAGCCGAAATAGCCGGCTAGCTTAAACTCAATGTCTTCATACTGCAATTTATACTGCTTCACCATTTCTTCCAAACGCTTAATTAATACTCCTGTAAATAAGAAATACGGGAGAATAACCACTTTTTTAGCGCCCAGTTTTAAACATCGTTCCACCCCTTCATCAATCAATGGAGCGGTCACGCCCATAAAAGAAGTTTCGACGATTTTGTAGTTTGTTTTTTCCCAAAGAAGGCGCGTAATTTTATATAGATCACTGTTTGCATCAGGATCGCTTCCTCCTCGTCCTAAGACAATAACAGCCGTGTCTTCAGCTGGAGTTTCTAAATTTTCTCCTGATTCTTGTAATCTCGTTTTTAAAATTTCAAGAGCTTCTTCATGAACGCCAATGGGACGTCCGTATACAAAGTTTACGTGTGGATATTTTTCCTTAGCTTCATCTATAGCCGCCGGAATATGTATTTTAGAGTGGCCAGCAGGCAAGAGCATAATTGGAATCACAACTACATCTTGTGCTCCTTTTGCCACACACGTGTCAATTCCTTGACTTACATTCGGACGTTCAAATTCTAGAAAACACGTTTCTACTAAAATAGATGCGTCCCAATCATGCTTCATAGTCGAGATAAACTCGCGAATTTGATCGTTCCCTTCAGAATCTCTGCTTCCATGACCTACAAATAAAACTGATTTCATATAATGCCCTCCCATTTCTTAATCTCCACAAGGAGCTGGTTCTACTTTTATTTTTGGTGTTATATCCTGATAATCGAATCCATAAACGTTCTTCACACGCTTAAAGAATTTGTGAAACCGCTCATTAGGATGACCTTTTTCTTTATATTCACGGACAATGTTATCAACTATTTCAACAATGTCATCGGGCGCTATGCCTTCCGCCACAATTTGACCTGAATGCGCGTTGCGCCCAACCGTTTTAGCTCCTAAAAATAAGTCAAACGCACCTTTTCTATAGACAATGCCGATATCTTCTTGAACAGCACCGTAACAGGCCATACCGCATCCATTAATACCAAGCTTCAGCTCTTTTGGCATGTCCATTCCGCCGAGGCGCTTTTGTAATTCTTCCGTATGTGGGATGGCGTCGCTTTTTTCTCCATCACAAAAATCACACGCTTTAATTGTAAACACGTCTCCGACCGGAGATAATAAAAAGGAAGCTGCTTGAAGTTTTTCAATGATCACATCTGGATGAGCCGTTGGAATTTGCAATTTAATTTGATGATCAGGCGTATACTCCATCGTACCTTTTTCACCAACAACTTCTGCTAGTGTTGTCATTTGAACGGGCGTAAACTTCTTATTCGCAAGCCCTGGACTAACCGCCACTTCAAAAATAGACTCTATTGGCTGATGTACGACCGGAGAAGTAGTTTCACCTAAAATTGCTTGAAGCGCTTCTTCTGCAAGAGCTCGTGAAGCTGTTTTTTCTTCTTTTTTATTCTGAACAGCTTCAATAGCTGAAGCCGTTTGCTGTACAGTCTCCTCTTGATCAAGAGCCCATGGTTCTGCTTCTTTTCGAAGTCGCTGATGCGGTCTTAGCGGCTGTTCCGTTTGATTGAGGGTATATTTCCGCTGATACCCTCGCGGTGTAATCATCAAATCGTCATAAAAGAACGTAGATGAATTCCCAACAACAACGGTAGTCAGCATGCCTATTTCATGGTTTAACATATCTTTTAAGTTCGTCATTACGACTTCTTCACGGTCACGATAAGCGCTTTTTACAAGGCCAACAGGCGTATCAGGAGAACGGTACTTTAATAGAATCCTCTGCGCTTCCACAATTTGTCTTGTTCTTCTTCCGCTTTTCGGATTATAAAAGGCTACTACAAAATCTGCTTGTGCAGCTGCTTCAATTCTTTTTTCAATTAACTCCCAAGGCGTAAGGTGGTCACTCAAACTAATCGTACAGGCATCATGCATCACGGGCGCCCCAAGGAGAGATGCGCATGAATTAATAGCCGAAATGCCAGGAATTACTTCCAGCTCTACGCCCGTTTCTTTTTTCCATCCTTTTTCGATCAACACTTCATACACAAGGCCGGCCATTCCGTATACTCCTGCATCTCCGCTTGAAATGACCGCCACTGTTTTCCCCGCTTCAGCTTGCTTTACAGCTTCTTGTGCACGGCTTACTTCTTCGGTCATTCCTGTACTAATAATTTGTTGATTCGTTAACAGTCCTTGAATTAATTCCACATAGGTTTTATAACCAATGATCATATCACTTTCTTGAATGGCTTCTCTTGCTCGCTGTGTGATATGCTCAAAGCTTCCTGGACCGAATCCAATAACTAGTAGTTTACCTTTCATGCTAGCTCCTCCTTTATGCATTACTTTTTACTTTGTCAATTCCTTCTATGGAGTCACTGTTTTCTGGAGAAACGAAACCATTTTGATCATATTCATAAATAAGCGATTCCTTTATACTGCAGCCCCCTGCTAAATGCTCTTCAACAATTCGATGAGCTACGTTTTCAGTGACCTGCTTGTACCAATCTCCTGAAGGGTACACGATAGCTACAGGAGCATCTTTGCATCTTCCGTTACAGCGCGTGCGGGTTGTATGAACCGCTTCATCTAGATTCAGTTCGGTCACTTTATTTCGAATAGCCTGCGTGGCTTCTTCTCCACCTTTTCTCATACAGCTGCTTCCATTACAAATCAATACGTGATGCTTTGTTGCATTCAAGTTCCAAGTCGTCACACTCATTCTCTCCTTTACTAAAAAAACGCCTCTATCAATGATAGAGGCGCAGAAAATTCAAACTAAGTTTTTGCACTTCCACCTATATCCCGTAGGGTAAGCTTCGCATTAGAAAAAGGCTGGTTTCCTGACTTCGATTCATTACTTGATTGCGCCTTCCCGAATACAGTGGCATATGCAATCAGCTCCTCTTCACAGTGGCGGGTACCGCGCTGGCTTCACACCAGACTTCCCATTTAACGCAATGTGGTCATTGCGCACCTTTTTTGCACGATATGTAGTTTTAGGATATGAGAAAAACCCGCTTCGCTAATATGCGAGCGGGTAAAACGTTAGAATAAGAGTGTACACGAATGCCACTTTAAGCCAACGTTTCCCTTCCCGCTCCCCGGAGAAATAGAAACTTCACAATAAAGACAGGTCTCCTGACTTGTGTATCATTCTACTTGAGAACCTTCCCGTGATTTTTTCACAGTGGTTATACTCGTTCGTCCACACTTACAGTTGCGGGGACAGTACTGGTCTTACACCAGTTTCCCTATTAAGCCTTCTTGGCATCTTTACTGTTGCTGTTTGATATATATGAACCTTTTAAACTATCAGAATAATAGAAGTAACTACCATATCATAGCGTACATTTTTTTTTATTTCAACTTTATTCTTTTCGTAAGATACAAGAAGCTATAAAAAAACAAGAGCATAAAGTCAGCTCTTGTTTTTTCATTATATAGCTACTAACGTTAAATGAGGATCATTATAATACACGACTTCTGAAAGAACTTTACAGCCATTTGTTTTTGCAAAAGCTTCTCTCGCCTGCGTTTCAGTTTCAAATTCAAACATTTTCATTTCTTTTCCAGCATATACCGTCAGTACCCACATGAAAAGATTCGCCTCCGATTATTGTAGTGATCGCTATATCCACATTATGACGAAACCATATCCTTTTGAAAACCCATTCTACAAAACTTGTCACAAGAAACTTTTAAAAATTTAAAAACATTTTAACTTCTGTAAATGAACAAAATGTACAAAAGGTTTAAGCCTTATTATACCTCTTTAAAAAAGGTGCTTTTTTTACCAACTGTTGCTTCATCAGTAAAAAAATATATAGTATTTATTAAAAAAAGAAGCCGGACAGCCGGCTTCTTTTTTAGGAAAGGAAAGTACAGACATCACAGTCCCGTCCTGCTCTTTGTTTTGCATAAAAATACACTAATTAAATATTCCTTTCTTAAAGCAGAACCATGTTCGATTGCACATAGTGGTAAAGAAGCTTGTACGTATGGTTTAATGAATCTTGATGCGTTCTCTCAAACGCATGAGAAGAATCAATTCCTGGACCAATTAAGCCGTGTACGATGTCATGCCCGGCACGAATAGCAGCAGAAGCATCTGATCCGTAAAACGGATAAATATCTAATTTATACTGAATATCATGCTGCTTAGCTAGCTCCACCAAATGCTTTCTCAAACCGTAATGATATGGGCCGCTTGAATCTTTTACACAAATAGACACGGTGTATTCATCAGTAGATTGTCCATCTCCCATGGCACCCATATCAACCGCTAAGTATTCTACCGTTTGAGGCGTAATGTTCGAATTTCCTCCGTATCCAATTTCTTCATTATTTGAAATAAGAAAGTGCGTAGTGTATGGCAGTTCGATCTGCTCTTCTTGAATTGTTTTCACGAGCTGAAGCAATAAAGCTACGCTTGCTTTATCATCGAGATGACGAGATTTAATAAAACCGCTTTTTGTTATTTCTACACGAGGATCAAACGAAACAAAGTCGCCGACTTCAATTCCAAGACTGCGAACATCTTCTGCGCTATGTACTTTTTCATCCAATCGAATTTCTATATTATCTTGATTTCGCTCAGCTTTACCTGCATCTTTATACACATGAACAGATGTTTGATGCATAAGGATGGTCCCTGTAAATACTTCTCCTGCTGACGTTTCGATTTCACAATATTCTCCTTCAATGGAATTGTAGCGGAACCCTCCAATCAAGTCGATTTTCAGACGTCCACTCGGTTTGATTTCTTTTACCATAGCACCTAATGTATCGACATGAGCCGTCAGCATGCGGTGATGATCCGTATCTTTACCGGGAATAGTAGCGACTAAGCCTCCTTTTCGATTGCGATACGTTTGAATATTTAGCTCTTTTACATAGTCTTCGACAAATGAAATCACCTTTTCTGTATTTCCAGAAGGACTGGGAATCGAAACAAGCTTTTTAATTAACTGAACAGTTTCCGTCATTATGACACTTCCTTTGTCTCTCATTTCTTTTATTTTACCATATGTTTCAAAAAAGATAACAGGCAGCTCCAAACAAAAAAGCCAGGCAGCTGCCCGGCTTTTTTGTTTTAAGCTATGTTTGATTTCTTTAATTCATTTGTGTAATTTAATGATTTTTGCTTATCAAATTCGCCTTCAGACTTGGACATTACAATTGCAGCTAGAGCATTTCCTACTACGTTAACTGTGGTACGCATCATATCAAGAATGCGGTCAATTCCTGCAATAAATGCCATGCCTTCAAGAGGGAAGCCCATAGATTCAAGCGTAGCAAGTACAACTACAAACGATGCCCCTGGTACACCAGCCATTCCTTTTGAGGTTAACATTAGCACAAGAAGGAGCTGAATTTGATCCATAATGGAAAGGTCAATGCCGTACATTTGAGCAATAAACAGCGATGCCAGCGCCTGATAAATGGTTGAACCATCTAAGTTAAACGTGTAGCCTGTTGGAATAACAAACGATGTAACCGATTTAGAACAACCGAAGTCTTCCATCTTTTTGATAAGAGATGGTAAAACGGCTTCTGAACTTGCCGTTGTAAAAGCAAGAAGCAGCTCGTCTTTTAACACTTTTATCAGCGTAAACATGCTTGTTCCAGCCATTTTAGCGATAATTCCAAGAACCACAAGCACAAAGAAAATCATGGTGAAGTAAACGGCGAACACTAATTTTCCTAATGGAATAAGTGATCCGACACCAAACTTTATAATATTAACACCAATAAGTGCAAATACACCTACTGGAGCAAATTTCATCACCAAATTAGTTACCCAAAACATTGCATCCAAGACGCCTTCAAAAAAGGCTAAAACAGGTTTTCCTCTCTCTCCAATCGAAGCTACGCCTACACCAAACAGTACGGAAAATAAAATGATTGGTAAAAGATCGCCTTCTGCTACCGACTGAAAGACGTTTGTCGGAACAATATGAAGAAGCTCCTGAGCAATCCCTGTACTTTCAGACGTTTTTGCCGTTGCCTCATATTGAGAAATATCGCTTTTTTCAATATGTCCCATATCAACCCCTGCACCAGGATGGAATAAGTTCGCGGCAATAATCCCCACTACAATCGCAATGGTTGTAACAATTTCAAAATAAAGAATTGTTTTTCCGCCAAGCTTACCTAATTTTTTGATATCGCCTACTCCTGCGACCGCTACGATTAATGCTGAAATCACGATCGGTACGACAATCATCTTAATTAAATGAATAAATATGTCTCCAACCGGCTGTAAAATAGAAATGGCTGTATCGCTTCCGTAAAAGATAGCACCTACAGCTACGCCTAAAATCAGTCCAATTAGAATCTGAGTTGCTAGACCTAACCTTTTCACTTTCTTGCTCCTTTCGCACAGTTGACTTTCATCCATCGAGCATATGCGGTTCCGCGAACCGTGTATAAATATACATCCTTACAGCACCTTATGTAAACAGTTCTTTACTAAAAGGATGTAAGGCCGCACATGCGAATTTTTAAAAGCCACGGTTCTGTTTTATCATATCAAATAATTGTTGTATATTGAGATTTTTTTGCTAAGTATTTTTCTATTTTTGCTATTTCAGCGAATTAATTAAAAAAATAAAATTTTATATTGAAATATGCATTTTAGGTTAGTATAATACGATACATGTTTATTTTTATTATTCGAATATAAAATTCTGAAAATTTTAATTATTCAACACGATAATAAAAAGCATTTATAATTTTGGAGGTTTTAATGTGTCAAACAAAGTTCCTTTTTCATTTATAGTGGTTATTGGCTTCATGCTTTTTGCCCTATTCTTCGGCGCAGGTAATTTAATTTTCCCTGCAATGTTAGGTCAGTCTGCTGGAAGCAATATTTGGTCAGCAAATGCTGGATTTTTAGTAACGGGTGTAGGTCTACCTCTTCTAGGTGTTCTCGCATTTGGTTTTTCCGGAAAAGAGGATCTGCAGTCTTTAGCTAGTCGTGTACACCCAGCTTTCGGTATTATCTTTACTACAATTTTATACTTGGCAATTGGACCGCTTTTTGCAATGCCAAGAACGGGAAGTGTTTCGTTTGAAATTGGCGTTAAGCCTTTTTTATCAGAAAATTCAGGTCACCTTCCCCTTATCATTTTCACGGTAATTTTCTTTACGATTACGTGCTTTTTTTCGCTAAATCCTGCGAAAATTGTCGATTTAGTAGGAAAAGTTTTAACACCTATTAAATTAACGTTTATTGGAATATTGGTAGTTGTAGCCGTTGTGAACCCAATTGGGAAATTTGAAGCACCAAGCGAAGCTTATACAACGCACGCATTCTTTAAAGGCTTCCAAGAAGGTTATTTAACAATGGATACACTAGCATCATTTGTTTTTGGAATTATTATTATTAATGCAATTAAAGAAAAAGGAGCAAAAACCAACCGACAAATCATCACAATTTGTGCAAAAGCTACGGCTATCGCTGCCGTTATTTTGGCTCTTATTTATAGTGCATTGTCTTATATGGGTGCTTCAAGCGTATCAGAGCTTGGACGTCTTGATAACGGAGGTACGGTTTTGGCTGAAGTATCAAATTACTACTTTGGCTCTTACGGAGGAATTCTTTTAGGTCTGATGATTACCGTTGCTTGTTTAACAACAAGTGTAGGCCTTGTAACATCTTGTTCATCTTTCTTCCATAAATTGTTTCCAAGGGTTTCTTATAAGTTGATTGCTGTCATTTTATCAGCATTCAGCGCCGTTGTAGCAAACTTTGGCTTAACGGAATTAATCGCTATTTCGGTTCCAGTCTTAACAGCTATTTATCCGTTAGCTATTGTGTTAATTGCTTTAACATTCTTACATCCTTTATTTAAAGGACGTTCTGAAGTTTACCAAGTAAGCCTTCTGTTCACGTTTATCGTTAGTTTATTTGATGGCTTAAATGCTGCTGGATTCAAAATTGCCGCAGTAAACGATCTGTTTACATCGATTCTACCTATGTATGGAGTGGGTCTCGGCTGGGTAGTTCCTGCTATTGTAGGAGGATTAATCGGTCTTGGCATTACCTTCCTTCGTACAAATGATAATACGAACAGAAACACTTCAAGAAAATTGATTAAATAAAAAGAGGATGCATTTGCATCCTCTTTTTATTGTGGCGTTTTATGAATAAGGAGTTTTTTTCTCCGTTAACTTCACTTCTTCCTTTAACACACGTTTTTCATATAGATATTTATCCGTTCGCTGAAAATGATATTTATCAGCTTTTTCTTTTTCAGATGTGGTCAAAAGCACTCGAACATCAGAAGCAGCTGACACATCAAACGTTTCATTTTGATAAGTAGCATACGGAGCTACAAAAAACACTTCTTCAACAGCCTCTCTAGAAACTTCTTTTGTGAAAGTCGTGTCATTGTATGGAATAAATCCATTTGCTACATCGCCTTTATCATAGCTAATCAGCTTTACACACCCGTTTTCCGTTTCATAACATTCGTAGTCTCGTTCATTATATGCTGCATACAAACCTTTTCGAATCATAAAAAACATTCCTTTACATTGGTTTAGCAACCGCTGATACAAATCGTTTTTCTTCTGCCACATAGGTAGCTAAAAGTACTTCTTCCCCATTTACCACTTGATATAGTTCCGCTCCGTTTGCTGGTGGATAATAGTTATCAAATTTGAACTCTGGAACGGTTTCCCCGTTTCGAGATCCTGTAAACCCATTAAGCGTACATGGAGGTCCATAATTATTACTAATTAATCCCTTTTAGTAGGTCTCAAAAATAAAACACACCATCTAAAATAGATGGTGTGTGAAGTATAGTAAGTAATTAAGAAATTTGTTTAAGTTCTGATGAGAGTTTTAAAAACTCTTCTTTATTTTTCATCAATAGCGTGCGGTCGATTTCTTCTTTTAGCTGTGCTTTACGAAATTCTGCAATCGCCTTGTCTAAAATCATCTCAGCGAATAATGCATCAAGCACCTTTCCGTTGGATTTTTGCGGTGAATTAAGTAAATTCTTTTTCATAAGAAATCAACTCCTTGGCTTTTTTATAATATAACACAAATATTCTGACTTTTCAATCATTTAAACCAAGTATTTTACATCTATTTTTTTCCACATAAAAAGGCCGCCCTTTTGTTATAAGGCGCGGCCTTTTATTACGAATCTGCGGCTTTTTCTTTTACTTCCGCATAGTAGTTTTCATATTCAATAAATTCAGGAGCTTGATGAGCTGCCATGATACCGTGGTAACTGATGTCTAAGCCCACTTCTTCTTCTTCTTCCGTAGATCGAAGCGGAACCACCAAGGAAATAACCTTTAACCCTATCCACGTCGTAACAAATCCCCAAGCGCATAGAGCAATTAATCCGAGAAGTTGAACACCTAATAACGTCCAGTTCCCTCCTGTAAACACTCCGCCGTCTGTAGAAAACAAGCCAACAGCCAACGTGCCCCATATTCCCGAAGCTGCATGTACAGGAAAAGCTCCTACAGGATCGTCGATTTGACGTGCTTCGAGCCAGTTTGTAGCTGCCATCATTAATAAGCCAGATACAGCTCCAATAAAAATAGCAGATGGTGTATTAACAAAAGCGCACCCGGCCGTGATGCCAACAAGTCCGGCAAGCGATCCATTTATCACAGAAGGTGCATCTGAACGATTGTAGCGAAATAAAGTATAAAATAAAGTAGCTGCTCCGCCTGCTGCTGCTGATAACATTGTGACAATAGCAATGTGACCAATTCTAACGTCAGTGGCACTTAGCGTACTTCCTGCATTAAACCCGAACCATCCAAACCATAATAAAAAAGCACCCACTGATGCAAGCGGCAAATTGCTTGGAAGAGAAACAGAACTAATTCCATTTTTCGTGAACTTCCCTTTTCTCGGTCCAATCATTATTGCAGCTGCTAAAGCTGAAAAACCGCCAAGAGCATGGATAACTGCCGAACCGGCAAAATCAAGCATCCCTAACTTACTAATCCATCCGCCTCCCCAAATCCAGTGGCCGGCTATAGGATAAATAAATGTAGTCATTAAAATCGCATATAAAAGATATGCGCGGAAATTAATTCGTTCTGCCACCGCTCCAGAAACGATAGAAATGACCGCAATCACAAACGCACATTGAAACAGCCAAAATGTTTCAAGCCCAATTGGAATGTCAAGGTGCGATAAATTACCTGAGAGCGCAAAACCGCTTTTACCGACGATTCCGCCTAAATCATCTCCGTACATTAATCCAAACCCAATTAAATAGAAACAAAGCGTTCCTATTGTAATATCAGCGAATACTTTCATAATAATATTGACGCTATTTTTATAGCGGACAAAACCTGCCTCTAGCAAGGCAAAGCCGCCTTCCATTAGCAAAATCATCGCCGCTGTTAATACAACCCACGTCGTATTTATACCTAAACTTAGTTCATTAACACTCATATCCCAACGCCTCCACTGCTTTTTAGTCGTTTTATTTCTTGTACAATAGCAGGCGAAAGCGTAATTTCACTTGTTTCTTCATTTTCCGCTTTTATTAATTCAAGAACTTCATGAAGTTCTCGCATTTGTGCTTTAAGGTGATCAATTTTTTTAAAGCGTTCCTTTACGTATACCATATACTCGACCGCTTGATGCTGACTTAAAGGACGCCCGGTAAAAAATTTACGAAACGGTGATAGTGATTGGTACCAAGCTTCTTCAGCACGTTTCTTCTCTTCGTATTTACTAATTTTCGCTTTTATATCTTCTATTTCTTGTGCTTTAGCTTCTTTTAACTTCATTATAAATTCAATTAATTTTAATTGAGGCAATGTAATGACCACATTATGATAAAGTTCATCCACTATAACCATGTTATATCTCCTTACATAAGATGTTATATTTAGATTATATGTAGAACACTATAGTAAGTCAATGTAATTTTTTGAAAACTCTTTAAATAGTAAATGCGCCCTATCTTTTTACTACTTATAGAATATTAAGTTCGTATGTGTTGAAATATGACGTTATTTGTTTTATCGTAGGAAGAGGAATTATGTTAGTTCCCTATTTTAATTTTATTTACCTAGGCAATTATTCGCTTTATTTTTTATAAACTTTTATTAAACAAAGGGTTACGAGGTTCTTCACTTATTTTTTCAACGAAATGAGTTGATTTTATCTCGTATTAAAATTAAAATAGAATTATGTGCAAGATTTCACAACTTCACAATGTAGTTTGAAAGTCTAGCAGATAACTAGGAACTACATATGCAACAGTATCCAGCAAAGGAGGACTTTTCATGTCTCAATCAACTATTCAAAAATCAGCTGCAGAGGAAAATGCTGCTGTACAAACAGAAGCGGCGGTTAACAAAGGTCAAGCGGATGTGTTAGATCAATTGTTAAAGCCTGAAGTACAAGAAGCTCTTACTGTTCTTGTAGATAATTTACCAAAATTATCTGAAATGGTAACGGTGCTTACAAAAACTTACGACGTTGCGCAATCATTATTAACTGACGACGTATTAAAAGAAGATCTACTTGGTGGAGTAAAAGAATTTATCGAGCCAGTAGAAGGAACAGTAAAAGGTCTTGCAGCTACTGCAATCGAAGCAAACGATCGTGCAGAAGCAAATGCTTCTAATTCAATCGGTTTATTCGGTTTATTACGCATGCTTAAAGATCCACAAGCTCAAAAACTATTCCGCTTTGCACAAGCGTATTTAGACATTACAAACGAAAAACAAAAATAATTTTCATTAAAAAGTGTGGACGGAGGATCGACTATGTCAAAACATATTTTAATTTTAGGCGGCGGTTACGGTGGTTTATTAACTGCAATGACAGCTCGCCAACACCTAAGTGCGGATGAAGCAAAAATTACAGTAGTGAACCGTTTTGCTACTCACCAAATCATTACAGAATTACACCGTCTAGCTGTAGGCGGCGTTTCTGAACAAGCGGTAGCTTTACCACTTGATAAATTACTTAAAAACTACAACGTTGATTTAAAAATTGCAACGGTAAAAGAAATTTCACCAGATCAACGTGAAGTATCTCTTGAAGATGGTACAAAATTAAGCTACGACTACCTTGTTACAGCTTTAGGTAGTGAAACTGCTTACTTCGGTATCCCTGGTTTAGAAGAGCACAGCTTCGTTCTTAAATCAGTAAATGATGCAAACCGTTTACGTGCACACGTAGAAGCTTGTATCGCTGAATACAGCAAAACAAAAAATAAAGCTGACGGTACAATCGTAGTTGGCGGTGGCGGATTAACAGGTATCGAACTTGTTGGTGAATACGCTGACTTAATGCCAAGCCTATGCCTAAAACACGGTGTGGATCCAAAAGAAATTTCTCTATACTGTGTAGAAGCAGCTCCTACAGTTCTTCCAGGCTTCCCTGCTGAATTAGTAGAGCGCGCTCAATCAAGCTTAACAAAACGTGGCGTTACATTTGTTACTGGTACACCTGTAACAAAAATGGATGCTACAACTGTTGAACTTAAAGACGGCAGCAAAATTGAAACAAAAACAATGGTATGGACTGGCGGAGTTCAAGGTAACTCTGTAGTTGCTAACTCAGGTATCGAAGTAAACCGCGGTCGTGCACTTGTAAATGAATTCTTACAATCTACATCTCATAAAGATGTATTCCTTGCTGGTGACTCAGCGGTTGTAATGGGTCCAGAAGGTCGCCCTTACCCACCTACTGCTCAATTAGCTTGGCAAATGGGTGAAGTTGTAGGCGTGAACTTAGCAGTAGCTATTCGCGGCGGAGCAATGGAATCATTCGTTCCTGTCTTCTCTGGTACACTAGGAAGTCTTGGACGCAAAGATGCAATTGGTACAATCGGCGGAAACAAAACGCAATTAAAAGGTTTACCAGCATCACTTATGAAAGAAGCAAGTAACGTTCGTTACTTATCTCATATCAAAGGATTATTCGCATTAGCTTATTAATCCGTCTTAAAACGAAAGAGGGAAATTCCTCTTTCGTTTTTTTTTATTTACATAAGCCAAGAAATAAGAAGCGGCAGCGTAACCAGCGATAAAATAGCACTAATAACAAAAGCAGAGGCCGTTTCGTTTTCCATGCTTTCAAACCGCAAAGCAATCATCGCAGCTACAGCAGATCCAGGAAAAGCTACCAGTAAAATAGCTTTTGTCACTTCATCTGAAGACAACCCTATCCATACTGCAATTCCAAGCATAACGATCGGTTGAACCGCTACTTTTAAGACAGCGATCCCGAGCGCGCCTTTACTGAAGTTAATTTTTCCAATTCCAATCGTTACTCCTACCGCAAACAAAGCTGCTCCGGATGTGATACTTCCAATTTGATCAAGCATATCCTGTAACAGTTTAGGTGACTGAAAGCCGCAAAGCGTTAAAATCACTCCAATTAACGGGACGCATGCCAAAGGCTCAGATAGACCATGCAAAATAGAATGAACCGTTACTTTGAATAAACTTGTTTTCTCTTCCCCTTCTTTTCGTCCCCTTTGGCCAACGGTTCCCAAAATCGTTGCCAACGGATCTAAAATCGCGTTCACCACGATTCCTGTGATGGCAATTGGAATCGCTACTGCACCTGCACCAAACAAGCCTCCAAGTACCGGAATGCCCATAAAAGCAAACGTTGGCTGAGCTGAGTTTAGAGCAAACATAGAAGAAGAAGTTAGCGTATGCTTCCCTGCATACTTCACGATGAGCAATATAATGAGATAAAACCCGACGATGCCTAAAATCAGCGCAACTAAAAACGGCCATTCATCTATGAGTGTTTTTCTTGGTGTTGTCGTCACACCTACAAATAAGTGTGCAGGAAGCGCAAACTTCGTTACTAATGTGTTAAGCCCCTTAGACGTTTGCTTGTCAAATTTTTTAAAATGCCCTGCTAAATAACCAAGCAAAATGACAAAAAAGATAGGCGCGAGAATGAGAAAAATTTGACCTATGCTCATTTATCATTCACCTCATTCATTTCTTGGCTTAACAGGTTTATAAACAGGCTGCCATACCGCTTCTTCTACAAGTTCAGCTACATTTTTTTCGGTAACAGTTGCTACGGTATCTTTTACAGCAGCATCGGCAACTGCCACAGCAACCGCCTTTGATACTTTTTGAAGATCTTTAATATTTGGAAGAAGCGTATCTCCTTTTGTATCTGTTTCTGCTATACGCGCTACTGCATTGGCTGCTTCTGCAAACATAGATTCAGTAAACTTTTGAGCGCGAACCACAATTGCACCTAAACCAAGACCTGGAAACACAAATGCATTATTAGCCTGTCCGATTTCGTAAGTGTGCCCGTTATATTCAACGGGTTCAAATGGACTTCCCGTTGCAATAAGGGCTTTTCCTTCCGTCCATTTTATAATATTTTCTGGAACAGCTTCAGCAAGTTTAGTTGGGTTTGAAAGCGGCATAATCACCGGGCGCTCTACATGCTTTGCCATTTCTTTAATAATTTCTTCGGTAAAAGCATCCGTGACGCCTGATGTTCCAATTAAAATCGTTGGCTTCACTTGCTTGACAAGCTCCAACAGTGAAATTTTATTTTCATCGCCCTTTTCCCATTCTTTAATCTCTTCATTTTGGCGAACATATGGCTGTTGAAAAGGAGCTAAATCTTCCATATCTTCCGTTAACAGACCTCTGTAATCATATGCCCAAAAACGATCATATGCTTCTTCTTCAGATAACCCTTCAAGCATCATCGCACTATGAATACGATCAGCATTCCCAATTCCAGCAGATCCCGGTCCAAATACAACAACCCGCTGATCTTTTAAAGGCGTACCTGTAATACGGACGGCTGTTAAAACGGCTGCAAGAGTAATTACTCCCGTTCCTTGAATATCATCATTAAATGTTAAAATTTTATCGCCGTATTCTTTCATAATGTGACGCGCGTTAATATTACCAAGATCCTCCCAATGAAGAAGCGCTTTAGGAAACTTGGCCGTTATTTCTTTTACAAATTGAGCGATAAAACGATTATAGTCTTCTCCTTTTACTCGTTCATGACGATTTCCTAAATACAAAGGATCTTCAAGAAGCTTTTTATTATTGGTCCCCATGTCAAGAACAACAGGCAGTACGCGGCTTGGGTCAATTCCTGCTGCAGCTGTGTAGACCGCTAACTTTCCAACTGCGATATTGATCCCTCCTACTCCCCAGTCCCCAATTCCTAAAATACTTTCTGAATCCGTGACTACAAGCAAATCAATATCTTCGCTGTCGAGCCCTAAGTTTTCAATCGCCTCACTTAATCTGTCCGCTTCATTTACGGATAAATATAAGCCGTCAGGACGATGATATTCATGGCTGTATTCTTGAATAGATTGACCTACAGTAGGCGTGTAAATAATGGGAAGCATTTCACTTAAATGATCGGTTAATAAACGATAAAACAACACAACGTTCCGGTTATGCAGATCATTTAACGAATTATTTTTTTGAAGATCATTTGGTGCTTTTTTGAACTGCTCATATGCTCTTTTTGCCTGCTCTTTTAACGTTAAGACCGTTGGAGGAAGAAGTCCCTGCAGATGAAGCTCTTCTCTTTCTTCTTCAGTAAAAGCAGAGCCTTTATTTAAATAAGAAGTGGATAAAACTGATTTTCCTTTTAGTGAAGTTGAAATTGACCCATCTTTTTCTACTTTATATGCTCTCATGTTTTTACCTCTTTTCGTGAACAATTAGATAGGGTTAGGTTCAGCAAAGAGATATATTTTTAACCATTTATTTTTAATGAAAACAAAAAAAGAGATTGAGGCATAACTACATCAATACAATCTAAAGACGAAAAAACGGGATAAATGAAACCTGTTTTCAACCTAACAATAAAAAAATCCGAACGATTCATCGTCCGGATCTTCCTTACGCCAAAATACGTTTTTCCCGCTTCGTTTTTTATACCACGCTGTAGTCTTCCTCCTCACTTTCTGAGTAATTAGGTGGCTGTATATGTGAAGGCACAAGACATTCATAGCTTTCCCCTTCTAGTCTATCCTCCAGCTCTTGTTTAGCTTGACTAATCAGCTCTTGATTTTCTATCATTTCAATCGCCGTAGCCGCAATGGATTTTCCAGCCAATAACATCGCATCATGGGCATACTCCGTTTTCCCTTGAGCAACAGCTTGCCATGTATGAAACGGCGTAGCATAAGCCCACGTTGCGGTCACGCACTGTGCAGTGGGAACATTCCAGCTAACGTCTGCAACATCAGTTGATCCTGTCATGAAGGAAACATTTTTAGACATAGGAGCAATTTGATTGAAGACTGGATGATTTGCTAAAGCTCTGTCTAGCAGTGAACCCACTTGTTTTTTTGCTGCTTCTTTGTCTTCAGCGGATGTAGACTCGTAAATAGCTTTGGCGAAAGCCATGTCTTCTTGTTTCACTTCAGCCAAATTTATCTGTATCATTTGCTTATGCATCAGCTGCTCCATTGTTTGATTTGGAATTAGATTAGCGCAGGCTCCTTGAATTTCCTGTTCCATTTGTGTTTCAGTCATTAAAGCCGCTCCCTTTGCAATTTTCACAACCCGTTCATAAAGTTCTTTTACTTGAGATGGCTTCGGAGCACGAATTAAGTACATGACTTCCGCTTCTGCTTGAACAACATTAGGAGAAATGCCTCCGCTGTTTGTAATGGCATAGTGTACGCGCGCTTCATCTATCATATGTTCACGCATATAATTCACACCAATATTCATCAACTCTACAGCGTCTAAAGCGCTTCTGCCAAGGTGAGGACTAGCAGCTGCATGACTGCTTCTTCCTTTAAATTTAAAAGTTGCTTGCATAACCGCATTCGATGACGTATGCATGACACCATTAACGGTAGCCGGATGCCACGAAAACGCGATGTCTACATCTTGGAAAAATCCTTCTCGTACCATATACGTCTTTCCGTAGCCACTTTCTTCAGCTGGACATCCATAGTATCGAACGGTTCCCGGAACATTTTTTTCTTTTAAGTATTCTTTGACTGCAAGCGCAGCTGCTAGTGAGCCTACGCCAAGTAGGTTATGTCCACACCCATGGCCATTTCCATTTTTTTTGACTGGATCTGCTACTGCACACTTATCTTTTTGACTCAGCCCGGTAAGCGCATCATATTCACCAAGAATAGCGATGATCGGATAACCGTGCCCGTAACTTCCAATAAAACCTGTTTCAAGGTTAGCAATATGTGTACGAAGCGTAAACTCTTCTTTTTCTAACATGTCGCAAATTAGCTGTGCCGACTTATACTCTTCAAACCTCGTTTCTGCATATTCCCATATTTGATCACTGATTTGAGTTAGCTCGTGTCGCTTTTGTTCAATAAGTTGTTCGACTTTTTTGACAATATCCATGAGACACTCTCCTTTTTCCCTCATTATTTAACAGCATTTTGTGCGTCCACTACCACTTTTTCAGGTCGAATCGAAAATAACGCAATAGCACAGACAAGAGCGCAGATAATTAATAAAGCAAACGCTGCATTATACGACCCGCCAAACGACTGTACTAAAAAACCAATAAGCATTGGTGTTAATACGCCGGCTGCTTGAGCCCCTGTATTTATGAACCCATTGGCTGAACCGACCACTGATTCAGGCAACATTTTTAAAGGAGCTGAAGCGATTAAAATCACATTAAATGAAAACAGTAAAGTTACTGCGCTTTGAAAAACGATAAACATGCCTACGCTAGGTGAAATAGCCATTAAGCAAAGAAAAACGCCCATCAGTAAACCAAAAACCGCTGCTATCGTCTTGTCTTTTCCTTCTGGAAGCTTGTCTAAAATAAAGCCGCTAACAAACATTCCTATAATGCCTACAAATGCTGGGATAGCGGAAAGAAAACCGATGTCTGTTAAATTCAAATGTCTTACTTCGGCTAAATATGTAGGCATCCACGACATGAGCCCCCAGTTAATAGCGTAAATACTGAAATAGGCAATAAATAAATTCCAAATCATCGGGGTTTTGATAATTTCTTTTAATGTCATCTGCTTAGCAGGAATAGCAGAAGCCTCTCTTTTTCCCCCCTGCTGCTTTTCTTTTAGTAAAAAAACAAACAGAACTGTAATAACAAGCCCGATGGCTCCTATGATATAAAAGATACTTCTCCAGCTTATTGTTTGCATCAGCTGCGTCGCCAGAATCGGTGTCACCACGCCCATAATCGTACCTGACGATAACAAAAAAGACATGGCTCTACTGCGTTCTTGCTGAGGAAACCACCCTGCGATTCCTTTTGACGCAGATGGAAAATAGCTCCCTTCCCCTAATCCAAATAAAAAGCGAATGATAATAATAGAAGCAAAAGACCAGGCCATTCCGGTAAAAACCGTAAACAAAGACCATAAAAGCACGGCAATTGTAATGACTTTTTTAAACCCAAAGCGGTCTGCTAGCCACCCACCAGGTATTTGCATCAGTGCGTATCCTGCAAAAAAACTGCTTAAGATGATGCCTGTAGAAGAAGCATTAAGGTGTAGATCTTTCGAGATATCTAAAATAGCGTAATTAATAATAAAACGATCTAAGTTTCCAAGCGACCAGCCTAAAAATAATAAAAATAAAATGATGTATTTCCAGTTCGACCTTGCTAGCATAAACGCACTCATCTCCTTTTTTATTCCATTTAATGTAATGTTTTGTAACAAATCGATTCGTTAAATAAATATTAAAAGATTCTGACTATTTTTTCAATGTGCATTTCTATATAATAAGAACTATAACTATGTATTTTTTTACATTGAGTAGTCTATAAGGGGTTGTTAATATGAGTGATTTATTAGCTAATATGAAAGGTTATCTTACATCTATTATTAAAAACAGTTCTTATCAAATTTGGACAAGTATTGATTCTGCAAATTTTAACATGATTTTTTCCAGTTCTTCATGCTTAGCCCTGACTTACACTCCTCCCACTAGCCTACATAACGGCAGTGATTCCTTTCAAAAGCATATCGCATATGAAGAGTTCGAAGAAATTTACTTATCCTTTCCAAACCGGTATGCGTTTGTTGTTCGCATATTTGCTAAGCATGACTGGACACCACAACAAATAAAGAAGCTATCCGCTAACTTTTCTCCTTATGTGCTGCAAAAAAAGCTAGAGCGGCATGAGCACATTTTGAACGTACTTATGAAAAGCATTAAGGAAATCTCGCTTTTACAAGACTCTGACTATCTATTAACAAGAATTCTAGAAAATGCTCTTTCAGTTATTTCTGTTGCAGATATGGGCGTGCTGTGGATGTTTGATTCTTCCACTGAATTTCTTTTGCCTCGCGCCTGGTCCGGGGGGCCAAACAATGAAATTCAAAACATGAAAATGAAAGTTGGCGAAGGAATTATCGGAAAGACATTTCAGCATAATAAAAGCTATATGTATACGAACTTAGAGGATATAGTACGCGATTCTTCTACTATGACTGACGATAATATTCACTATCTTAATCAGTCCTATACATTTACACACATTCAATCTATTATTTCTGTCCCAATTTGCATGGAAGAACAAACGGTATGCGTACTCATTATTTATCAAAACGGTACAACTCCTCTTTTAAATGAAGAGGATAAAGAATTGTTAGAAAGCTTTTCCGATCAAGTTTCGATTGCTCTCTTAAACTCAGCGCTTTTTGAAGATGTAAAAAAACAAAATGAACTTTTAATACGTCGCGATCAAATTCATCGCACATTCATGAACGTTTCACTTCAAAGTAAAGGAATTGAACCGATACTTACCGAATTACGCCGAATGGTTACATCTCCCGTCACCATTGTAGATTTTGTTGATAATAAGACCTATGGCTTTTTAAAATTTCTTGATGTAGACACAAAAACAGCTGAATTTCACACGCATTTTGTTTTACATACAAAAGCTTGCTTTTATACTATTGAGTCACACAACCAGAAGCACAGCGTCTACATTCAACCGATACACGGCATTGATACGCTCTTAGGGTTAGTTATTCTGCAGACAAATCAAGAAGATCTTTCCTCTCTAGATCAAGTGGCACTCGAACAAAGCAGCTCTGTTATTGCACTAGAAATGCTGAAAAAACAAACGTTAGTCGATTTATTTTACAAGCGAACGCATGAACTATTTAGTGAATACTTATCATGTTATGACACCACTTTACTGTATCAAAAAGCAAATGAGCTAAACATTGATACAAAAAAGCATATTCTAGTCGCTCTTATTACCATTCGTTCACAGGCGGACCTGCAGCTCTTAAACTTACATCTTCATCGCCTTGTATCTGACATCAAATCGGTTTTCAGTTCAAAAGCGCCGGTCGTATACGGATTCGACACGAAAGTAACCATTGTATTCACGCTTGATTCTTATGAAGACCACCATGCTATTATCAAACAATTAGAAGATTCACTCTCAAAATGGCGTTACTACAATGAATGTCATGTAAAAATAGGGATTGGAAGTCGTTATTCTCACTTTACCCAAATAGAAAAAAGTTATAGTGAAGCTGAAAAAGCTGTCTCTTACCTTCTGTCTCAGCAGCAAGATGGATGCATGTTGTATGAGGAAATAGGAATTAACCGGTTATTTATTAATCAATCGAAAGAAGAAGTCAAAACCTTTATTGATGAAGTATTTGTCCCTCTTAAAAACAATCATTTGAATGATGAACCTTTAGAGCAAACGCTAGAAGCGTATTTTGATAACAACCGTTCTGCTTCACTTACAGCTAAGCAGCTTCATATTCACGTTAATACACTCTATCAGCGGTTGAAGAAAATCGAAGATAAAATGAACATATCATTTACAAATAGTGAACATCTATTAAAAGTGCAGCTAGCGTGCTATTTGAAAAAATTTCACTACAGCTAAAAAACCGATTCTTATTTTTAAGAATCGGTTTTTTCAGTAGAAAGAACAGCTGCAATTGATTGCTTCCAGCGGCTTAGTACCTGTTTGGAATCATGAAGCTGAAATTGAATTCCTGATGTTAGAACGGCATATTTTGCGTAATCTTCTTTAACAGCGGCTACTTCTCCTGTAAATAACTCATAGCCTGATAACACAGGAGCTTCTTTTTTCAGCCAAAATTTAATGTAATAAGCTTTCCCTTCAACAACTAATGTAACGGTTGCCTTATGATTCTGTATCATGTTTTTTGCAGAAGTTGTACCCTTCCATACTAACAGCTTGACGCGTGAAGAGCTAATAGCTACCAGCTCTCCTGTGCTAATCATTGCTACATGAGGAAAACCCTCGGATGTCACTGTAGATAGCAACATCGCATCACGCTGTTTTCTTTCTAAGTCTTTTCCATTTAAAAATACGCGCACGGCTTTTGGCAGCTCTGCTTTATTCATTTTACTTGCCACCTTTGCTGATTAAGACCGGGGTGGCACAGGAGGCACGTGCGTTGCCAGCGGTACGTCTTTTGGATTGATTTTAAATGGTCGAGGGTATTTTTCAGGATTGGTGATCGTCTCGGGTTCAGAAGAACGCCAGGTAAACAAACACACGTTGCATAAGTAAATCTCCCAGGCTCCTTCAACTGGTGATTTAGATACTAAGTTCGCTTGTTTGGCTTCACATCTTGGACAAGTATGCATGTCGATTCCTCCTTGTTTATTTTTGCATCATATTCGTTAAGATTTTTTCCCATTTTTCAGTTTCAAGTGGTGTATCTAAAGGCTGCGAGTAGTGGCCTCTTGTTTCTGGTGCAACCGGTGTTGTAGCATCCAAAATCATTTTATCTGTAATACCAGCCGGATCAGATCCTGGATCAAGTGGCAGAACTGAGAGATTAGGCACTGTTATAACATCATGTTTTGGGTGCATTTTTGTCGATAGCGCCCACATGACTTGCGGTAAATTAAACGGATCCACATCTTCGTCTACTAAAATAACTAGCTTGCAATATCCTAATCCATGCGGCGTAGTCAATGCCCTCATACCAACCGCCTTAGCAAATCCTCCGTATCGGCTTTTCGTTGAAATGATAGCAACAAGACCATGAGTATACATCGCGTTCACCGCTTCAATCTCTTCAGGATATGCTTCTTTTAGCTGCTGATATAAAGGAACGCTTGTATTGATTCCAATTAAATAATCTGTTTCTGTCCAAGGCATACCGATATATAGACTTTCAAAAATAGGATCTTTGCGATGGTATACGCGATTGATTTTGATAACAGGCATGCTTCTGCCACCGGAGTAATGACCTGTAAATTCACCAAAAGGACCCTCATACTCACGTTCACCAGCTAAGATTTCTCCCTCTAAAATCACTTCTGCTCCCCAAGGTACATCTAAATCAGAAAGCTGAGACTTCACAATTCTGTACGGCTCACCTTGAATAGCTCCTGCCATTTCATACTCTGATTGATCGTAATGAAGCGGCGTAGCAGCTGCTGTGACAATCGCGGGTTCACATCCTAAAGCAATTGATACAGGGAGGTTTTCACCTTTTTCTTCGGCTTGTTTCAAGTGAATGGCAATATCATGCTGTGGCACGGGCTGAATGCCTAGACGGTCTTTCCCTTTGACCTGCATACGATATATACCTACGTTTTGTTTGCCGAAATGCGCCTTATCATGCTGATCACGAGAAATAACGCACGCTTTATCTAGATAATAGCCTCCGTCTCCTTGATTCAAGCGGAACAATGGCAAAAGGTCGAATAAGTTAATATCATCTTTAATTTCACACTCATGAAATGGCGCTGTTTCTTCTCTTTTCACTTTAACAGGAAATTTTTCATATCTCCGAGCAAATTCAAAGAACTGTTCTTTTACAGGAGTTGATTTAGGCAGTCCCATCATTAACGCGTGATTTGACCAGGAACCCATTACGTTTAGAGCTACCTTTGCGTTGTTATATCCATAAATATTTGTAAATAATAATCCCGGCGTTTGATCTCCTAAATTACTGATGGCTTGACCTGCTGAACCTAAATCCGGATCTGGCTGCACTTCATCTGTAATCGTCAGCAGCTGCCCTTCTTTATGTAGCGTATCAAGGAAATCTCTAAAGTCTTTATAAGCCATGTTTATTTTCCTCCTTGTGATAAATGTTTAATTCCATTCCATCTTTTTGCCTCAGGAAGCTCAATTCCTAATTGATCTAACGTTCGAACAGCAATATGCGTGACAATATCATCAATTGTCTCAGGTTTGTTATAAAAAGCTGGCATAGGAGGCACGAGGATAGCTCCCATTTTTGAGAGATCCAGCATGTTTTCTAAATGAATCGTATTCAAAGGCGTTTCGCGAGGAAGTAGCACCAGTGGCTTTCTTTCTTTTAACATCACATCTGCCGTTCTTGCTATTAAGTTATCTGCTAGTCCCATTCGAATAGATGCTAATGTTTTCATGCTGCAAGGACTTACAATCATTCCGTCTATACGAAATGAACCGCTCGAAATTTTTGCTGCTTGGTCTTGATATGAATAACAATAATCTGCTAGCGCTTCTACTTGCCTAACGCTATACGGTGTTTCCAGCTTAATTGTGGCATGAGCCCAAGACGACATGACTAAATGCGTTTCAACAGAAGCCTTCTTCAAAAGCTCTAAAATTCGAATACCTAGAATAGCTCCTGTGGCTCCTGTTATTCCTACAGCTATTTTCATTTCTTTTCCTCCTCTCTGCTTTGGTTACACATTTAACTTTACACTTATTTTCCATACAATTAAAATATTGATAAAGTATATAATAATACCTTTAAAGTATGGAGTTGAATATAGTGGAATTAAGACAGCTGCATTATTTTATTGTCATAGCTGAAGAATTAAATGTAACTAAAGCAGCCAAGCGTCTGCACATGGCTCAGCCTCCTTTAAGCAGACAGCTAAAGCAGCTCGAAAATGAGCTGGGCCTTTTGCTTTTTGAACGAAACAATAACAAGCGCTTATTGTTAACGGCAGAAGGAGAGCTTTTTTTAAAACGAGCGAAAGAAATTGTGCAAAGGGTCGAAAAATCAGTATTGGAAGTACAGGAATGTAAAAACGTAACAAATGAAAAGCTTGAAGTCGGATGTACAATCTACTGTGCATCAACGGTTCTCGATAAGCTAGCTCTTATTCAAAAACAGTATCCAAACAGTACTTTTAATATCTATGAAAACGAACCAGCTCATTTAAACGAGTTGTTGAAGGATGGAAAGATTGATGTAGCAGTCACCACTACAGACTTACCTTGTCAACAGGTAAAAACAAAAACACTTGCACCAGATGTCTTTGTTGTAGCAGTTCCCAAAGAAAGTAGTTATGCAACAGAAAAGATTTCAGTCGCTGAAATCGCTTCTCTCCCTCTTATTCTTCTTCGTTCAAATCGGGAAATAAGCATATACAATCGCATTATAAAGGAATTTAAAAAGATGGATATAACACCTAACATTTTATGCGAATGCCATGACTCAGCGATGCTTCTTAATTTAGTATGTCGTGGCCTTGGTGCTGCTATTGTTCCTTATTCGATGCTATCTTCTTTTTCACTAGAACATATTAAAATTTTAAGCATAGAAGATAATCCATTTGTAATTGAGCCTTTAGTTACGTGGCGTACCGATAGTTATCTCCCCAAAATCGCTCAAGAATTTTTAAAGCTTTTTTAAGTATAGATGCACAAAAAAGGCTTTGCTAAAATAGCAAAGCCTTTTTTATTTTATATTGATATATGTGACTACATTAACCAAGAAATTAATAGCGGTAATGTAACAAGTGACATAATGGCACTAAGTACGAATGCTGAAGCTGTTTCACCAGCTAGGCTATCAAAGCGCACTGAAATCATCGCTGCTACAGCTGAACCTGGGAACGCTACTAATAACACTAATTTTACGATGTCAGCTGATGATAGACCCATTGCTGTTGCAATTCCTAACATTACAAGCGGCTGAATAGCCACTTTTAAAATCGCAATACCAAATGCTGATGGGCTAAATTGAATTTTACGAATACCAATTGTTACCCCAACTGCGAATAGCGCTGCACCTGACGTAATTGAGCCAATTTGATTTAAACTGCTTGACAATAAATCTGGAGATTGGAACCCACATAGTACTAATACTACTGCGATTAACGGAACACACGCTAACGGTTCAGAAAGACCGTGTAAGATTGATTTAATCGTTACTTTAAATAAGCTTTCTTCAGAATCCCCTTCACTTCTTTCGCGCTGTCCAACCGTACCAATAATAGTTGCTAAAGGATCAAGCATCGCATTTACTACGATACCCGTAATAGCGATTGGAATTGCTACTACATCCGCGCCAAACAAGCTACCTAAAACGGGAATACCCATAAACGCAAACGTTGGCTGCGTAGAGTTTAAAGAGAACATAGACGCGCCTGTTAGTGAGTATTTGAATACATATTTTGCAACGAGTAAGAAAAGAACATAAAATCCAATAATACCAAGAACTAATGCTAATAAAAACGGCCATTTTTCAATAAGCGTTTGTTTTGATGTTGTTGTAATACCAACGAATAAATGTGCAGGTAACGCAAATTTTGTTACAAGCGTATTTAACCCTTTAGATGTTGTTGCATCAAACTTTTTAAAATACCCTGCTAAATAACCTAGCAAAATAACGAAAAAGATTGGGGTTAAAATAATAAAGATTTGACTAATTTCCATTTTTGAACACTCCATTGTTTAGATTAGAATCAATCATATAAATTTGCTTTCTTAGAAAGATAATTATCTTCTAAGGCTTGTCTATGGATATTGTTTACGTCAGGCCATTCATCTCCCTTTTTGCTAAACATCTCTACAAATATGAAGTAACGTATAATGGTTCATGAAAACGCATGGACTTTGTTTTTCTACAATCATTTATTTACTTCGAAGCTGTTCATTTAGTTAAATCAAATCACACAAAACTTGTCATACAATACAGTAACTCTACAACCTTAATAAAAACTTGTCATACAATCATGTTGTTGGCTTACTTAGGCTGAAAAAAAACACCTTCAAATGAAAGATGCTTAATCTTGTGACGAAAGAAAGCTACTTCTGATTGATGAGGAAGAATCTCTAAGAGTTTGAAACTCTCAGTTAAAAATTTCCATAATTTCACAAAGTTTTTACAAACAATCTGACTTATTTGTATATTGCTTTCTGTGACGAATTTATGAACATGTTTTAACTTAACATTTGTAGGGGAATTATTCAATTACATTGCTTAAACTTTTAGTGAAAAAAATATTTTAATCCTGGTTTTTTTACATAAAACGGATTAATATAGCTAAAAAGACCTATATATTATCGATTAAAAAGAAGATGACTCATCTATCACCTTCTTTTGCTTACTTTATTTAATAATTACATGTAGATCATAATGTTACTTTATTTTAGCATCAATAATGGAAAAATTGTGTTCTTCTGAAAACCACGTTTTAATTTTTTCTTTTGCTTTCAGTTTAACACCTTCATCAATGTACATGGCAACTTGAATCAATGCGAGCCCCAGAGCTCCTAAATCATCTGTAAATCCAACTCCTGCTGCAAAGTCCGGAATTAAATCTAAAGGAAGAATAAAATAACCTAACGCTCCTATAATGACTGCTTTTGCTTTTGGAGGAATATCAGGTTTTTGCAACGTGTAGTATAAAAGCAGTACGGCATAAACAACGTTTGCTCCCGCTTTTTTACCAAACTTTTTAAGCTTGTCCCAAAATTTTTCTTCCGAATAATATTTGGCTTTTTCCTCTGTACGAACGGGTACAATTTCTTGTTTCTCTTCCATATCGATCACCCTCTCATCACCATATGTACTTATTATAAACGATAATCTCTACTGAATTCCATTGAGAGCTTAAACTCCATAAACCTGCACAAAGCAGGCTTATGAATTTTTTAATGAGTAATGCTTCATAACGATAGTAACTAAGTCATTCAGCGCCGTTTCACTTTTAGAATGATTTTCAAACTGCTGAATGAGATCCATATGTTCAAGCAGCACTTCGTAATTACCCGTCATCTTTCTCAGAACTTCATATGCGGAACTATTCAAATCCACTTGTATTTTCAAATCCTCCAGCTGTACTAGATACTCATTCCAGCGCTGATCTTGTTCTAGCAGCAGCAACACAATTTCTTTTATCGCCTTCCGCACATTGGACTCCATCTTTTCATCTCCTTTGATACACAGATATAACAAAGTCTATGAAAAAAACGAGCTTTTTCATTCCCGTATTACACAAAAAGAGTTTCTTTTATTTTATAACAAGCCCGCTTAAGAGCTCTTCCCATACTTTATCATCGCGCAGCACGTCCATTGAAAAAATAGGTGCATGTAAAACACATGTATAAGGCAAGTCCCAGTTAGCTTCGGACAAAAGTTCTTTTTCACTGTTTGTCAGCAGCAGTATATAGAAATCGTTTTTGACCATTCCCTTTAAAACATGCTCTAATTCTTTCGCTTCTTCATACGTTCCACCCATACGAATAAACAATATACAAGAACTGGTCTCCATTGACGTTAAAAATCGCTCCGTTCTCCGTTCATATTTTTCTTTGACTTCATTATATGAAAGCCAGTTAGTCTCCGTATTAATAGACGACGGAAAATCATGAGCAGAATCAATTTGATACACCTTATCACGCAGTCTAAGCGTGGAACCATCTCCGAAAGAACTGATATAGGTTAAGTGTTCATATACAAATAAGTCTTTACAGCGATTTTTCAACAGCTGATTGACATGAGAAAGAGAAATGCTAATACACCAATCAATCACCCCGGCTTGTTTTCGCAAAGAATATTTTTTCATATATATCCCTGGAAAACAGTTATAGCCTAAACTGTATATCATATCGTACTGCTTGCTTTTTAGTTCATTTAAAGTAACCATATTCATCCTCCCTTCTTCTATAAAATATGACAGTCTTTTATAGAAAGAGGCGGCTTCTGCCTTATACCGTACAAGCTTTTTGCGTTTTAGGAGCTTGTGTAATAAAAGAGTAAGGAATTAAAAAAAACAACCGAAGCAAAATATTTTGGAACTCGAAAGATTCTTGTTAAAATACTTGTATTCCATTGAAATAACAAGGCCTATGAAGTCTTTAAAGAAAGAAGATGAAATTGATGAGTAAAGCATTAAAAGATATTCCGATTTCCGTGTTAGATCTTTCTCCTGTAGTTGAAGGAGGAACTGTATCTGACTCACTTAGAAATACATTAGATTTAGCTCAGCACGCTGAAAAATGGGGGTATAACCGCTATTGGCTAGCTGAACATCATAATATGACAGGTATCGCAAGCTCCGCTACATCTGTTGTAATTGGTCATGTCGCTGGAGGCACGTCACGCATTCGCGTAGGCTCTGGCGGCATTATGCTTCCTAACCATTCTCCGCTTGTTATTGCTGAGCATTTTGGTACGCTTGAATCACTATTTCCAGGACGTATTGATTTAGGCTTAGGAAGAGCGCCAGGGACAGATCAGCTGACAGCGCAGGCGCTGCGACGCGACCGCAGAAGCGACGGCAGTGACTTCCCAGAACAGCTGGCCGAACTGCAAGAATACTTTAAACCTGCTTCAGAAAGTCAGATGCGTGTTAAAGCTGTTCCCGGTCAAGGTTTAAATATTCCGATTTGGCTCCTTGGCTCAAGCGGTTTTAGCGCACAGCTTTCTGCACAGCTAGGCTTGCCATTTTCATTTGCAAGTCACTTTTCGCCTAATAATACAATGACAGCTCTTAACATGTACCGTCGTTATTTTAAGCCGTCCGACGTGTTAGAGAAACCATATGCAATGTTAGGTGTAAACGTAATCGCTGCTGATACAGATAGAGAAGCTGAACGCTTGGCTACTTCTATGCAACAGCAGTTTCTAAATTTAATTCGAAACACACCGGGTAAACTAAAAGCTCCCGTGGATAATATGGATGAACTATGGACTGACTTTGAAAAAGCTTCTCTTCAACAGCAGCTGGGCTCTTCTATTGTCGGAAGTCCTGAGACGATTAAAGTCAAGCTTGAACAGTTTATTGAAGAAACAGAAGCAGATGAACTGATGATTAACGCTCAAATTTACGATCACAAAGCTCGCCTTCGTTCGTACGAAATTGTTTCTCAGCTGTTCAAATAATAAAAAGGCCGGACACGTCCGGCCTTTTTATTTGCTTTCTACTGCTTCAAGAAGTAAATCTGCAAGATGAACGGCCCTTACACTTTCTTCTACTCCTTCTCTGACTACGCCTAGCTTCATTTGAATGAGACAGCCCGGGTTTGCTGTTACAATTGTATGGGCATGGGCTTCTTTCACTTTTTCCATTTTATAATCTAAAATTTGCATAGACATTTCTTGTTCCGTTAAGTTATAAATACCAGCTGATCCGCAGCAATGAGCCGCATTTTCCATTTCATTAAACACCGTTCCGTTAATCGCTTGGATCAGTTTTCTCGGTGCGCTGGACGTTTTCATCACGTTTCTTAAATGACACGAATCTTGATACGTAATAATTTGACTTGGGAGCGATAACTTTTGTCTTTCTACAAACTGCTGCTGCAATAAAATCTCTGAGAAATCTTTGACTTTTGCAGAAAAGACCGCTGCTCTTTCTTTCCATTCCGGCTCATCTTTTAATAGATGATCGTATTCCACTAACAGCGCACCGCAGCCGCCTGCATTAAGAACAATATCATCCGCTTGAATGGATTCAAACGCCATAATATTTTGTTTTGCTAACCTTTTTGCCTGATCTTTTTCTCCGCCGTGCGCATGCAGGGCGCCACAGCACGTCTGCACTTCTGGTATAACGACCTTACACCCCGCTTTTTGTAAAAGTGCAATCGTCGCGTTGTTTGTTTCCATAAACATCGTGTCCATTAAACACCCTGTAAAAAAAGCAACCGTACGCTCTCTTGTTCCTTCTGCTTCAAATAAAAAAGGACGTTTCTTCATTTCTTTTTTTGTTGGCACAGGCGGAAGCGTTTTTTCCATTTGTGCTAAATTACCGGGCAGGACGTTTAATATATTTGTTTTTTGAACAGCTTTTTGCAAGCCGCTTCTTTGATAGAAAGCAAGGAGAGAATGTACATTTTTTAATCGTTCTTTATGCGGAAAAAGCTGTTCAAACACCATATGCCTGAGCGCTTTTACCGGCCATTTATGTCGTTTTTTCTGCTGAATAATATCACGCGCTTCTTCTAATAAGTGTCCGTACTTCACACCCGAAGGACAAACAGGCTCACACGCTCGGCAGCCAAGGCAAAGGTTCAATTGTTTTTCAACGGATTCATCCGGTTCAATAAGCCCATCTACAACTCCTTTCATCAAAGCAATTCTTCCGCGCGGTGACGCTGCTTCATATTGATTGGTTTGGTCATACGTCGGACAGCTTGGCAAACAAAAACCGCATCTCATACAATTCATTAACTCGTCATAATCTAACCGTTCTTTAAACGCTTGCTGAATGTCTTTTGTTGCCGTCATGAACGAACCACCACTCTTTTTCTCGTGTCTTTAGCAAAAATTTTCCCTGGATTCATAATTCCTTGCGGGTCCAAAGCATACTTAATTGCTTTCATCGCAGCTACTCCTTCTCCGCCCATCTTCAATGCTAAATACGGTGCTTTCATTTCTCCGACTCCGTGTTCACCTGTAATCGTTCCTCCAAGCTCAATGGCTTTATGAAAAATTGCTTCAAAAGCTTGTTCGACTCGGTGAAGCTCCTCTTCGTCACGCGCATCTGTTAAACAAGTCGGATGCAGATTTCCGTCTCCCGCATGACCAAACGTACAGATTTTAACGTTGTATTTTACAGCAATTTCATTAATCGCTTTGACCATTTCACTAATTTTAGACCGCGGGACGGTTGCGTCTTCTAAAATCGTCGTTGGCTTCATTCGTGCTAAAGCAGAAAGAGCTGATCTTCTTGCTGTACTTAACGCTTCTGCTTCTGCTTGCGAAGCCGCTACTTTCACCGATACAGCCTTTCCTTCACTGCAGATGCGTGAAATCATTTCAATATCGCGCTTCACCACTTCTGGCGGGCCATCTTGTTCAATCAATAAGACAGCGTTTACATCAGTTGGAAGCCCAACTTGGGCAAAATCTTCTACTACTTCACACGTCGGCTGATCTAAAAATTCAAGCGTAGCCGGAATAATCTTATTGGCGATAATTGCTGAAACCGTCTTAGCAGCTGCGTCCATGTCTTCAAACAGCGCAAGCAGCGTTTGTTTTGTTTCAGGTATTGGAATGAGCTTTAAAATGGCTTCTGTCACGACGCCAAGCGTTCCCTCAGACCCGACAAACAAGTTCGTTAAATCGTAGCCAGCTACATCTTTAGCCAGCTTGCCTCCTGTCTTAATACAATCGCCGTTTGCAAGAATTACTTCAAGACCAAGAACGTAATCTTTTGTTACGCCGTATTTTAAGCCTCGTAATCCTCCTGAGCATTCATTGATGTTTCCTCCAATGGTTGATATTTTCATAGAGCTTGGATCAGGAGGATAAAATAAACCTTTTGCCTCTACGGCATTAATTAAGTCTAACGTAATAACACCCGGCTGCACGGTAGCGGTTAAATTTTCTTCATCAATTTCCAAAATTTTATTCATTCGGTTAAAGGTAAGAACCATTCCGCCTTGCGTTGGACACGTTCCTGCGCTTAGATTTGTGCCTGAGCCTCTTGGCACAATAGGAACGTGATCTTCGTTGCATATCGTTAAAATTCTTTTCACTTGATCTTTGTTTTCAGGCATAATAACTGCATCAGGAAGCGACTGAAAGTTAGGGGTTGCGTCATAAGAATATACGAGTCTTGCTTCACTGCTATCTTGAAAGTTGGCCGATCCTACAACTTCAATGAGCTTTGCTTTTGTTCGTTCATTAAGCATAACGTTCCTCCTTATATATCTCTTAATCTTATTATAGTTGCAGAAGTCACGAGGGACTATAGATAAAAAACTAAAAAAAAGCGCTTTAAAAACTCATTTTTTGTATGTTTATCTAATGAATAGCGCACTTATTCTAGTAGAGACAGCGCAAGGTAAAAAAGCGTGAGACCCTTTACACTTTTAGGATCAATGTCTGTTAGTTCTTTCATTTGCTTCAAGCGGTAATGAAGCGTATTGATATGAATATGTAAATCAACTGCCGTTTTTTTTAATGATTGATCATTGGATAAATAGCATTTCAACGTTTCGAGAAGCTCTTTTTCTTTTAAAAGAGCGGAAAGCACTCGACTTAAGAATTCCTTTTTTACAGGTTCAGAAACGTCTTCTAAAATCATATCCATCAGCAGTTCCTCATAAAAAACAACGGTTTGACGTTTTGAAGCTACTTTAAGCGCTTTTTTTGCTTCTTCATATGAAGCATGCAAATCAAATTGCTCCGCTGGCTTCCCTACGCCAATAGTGATGATAACTTGGTTGTTTGCTTGAATGTGCTGCTGACATTTTTTTAATTCTTCTTTAAATCCTTGTCTTGCCTTTTCATCTACAGCTTCTTTCAGTAAAAGCAAGCGATCGTATCCCCAATTTGCGATATAATCTCCTTCACCTTCATGACTTTCAAACCAGTAGCGAATTGTTTCTTGTACCTGCTGCTTCTTCTTTTTCGAAAGAGATGAGTCAATTTGAAACAGCGTGCAGCAATAAGGACTGTCTACTTGTACTCCTAAAATATGACCTCGTTCAATAAATTCTGCATCTACCTGCTGGCTATAAATCCATTCACGAAAAAAAGCTTCTACTCCTTTATTTTCCCATTCCTTTGTTTCTATGTAGTATGCTTCGCGAATAATTAACTCTGTTAATCTTCGAATAATATCTGCAAAAGGCTCAACAGCTTCTGGGGTACCTGTAATGCCAATAACGCCAATAATGTCTCCTTGATAACTGATAGGCAAATTAATTCCTGGCTTAACTCCTTTTAAATCTGCTGCTTCTTTTTTGGAAATATATAGTTTTTGCTTTTTTTGCATCACGTTCCACGCGCCTTCATGAAAAAAACCAACCCGCTTTTCTTCTGTAGACGCAATAATAATTCCGCGTGTATCCGTTACAATTACATGTTCTTTCATCACCAGCTGTACTTCTTTTATAATTTTCTTCGACAGTTCAGAAACTAGCTGCACGTTGTTTACACCTCACCTATCATCAATTAAAAGAGCTGAAAGAATGGTTTTCTCTCAGCCCGCTTTTTTTATTATGCGTTCACTTTTTCAGCTTTTTTTAGCACGTTAAAAAACTCTTTCATAAATTTAGGTAAATCCGGCCAAGCTTGTCCAGTTACTAAGTTTCTGTCTACGTGGAGCGTCTGTTCAACAAATACAGCACCCGCCGCTTCTACTTCCGGACGGCAAGCAGGATACGCTGTCACTTCTCTGTCTTGGAGATACTCTCTAACCGTCGTTAACACGAGCTGACCATGACAAATAACGCCTAAAGGTTTGTTTTCTTTTAAAAAATGAGCAGCAATTTCCTGAACTTTTGTGTTCATTCGAATATATTCAGGCGCTCGTCCTCCAGGAATAATAAGTCCGTCAAAATCAGCGGGATCCACTTCATCTACAGAAGCATGAGAATCAATTTTATATCCCGTTTTTTCTGTGAATGTTTCCATTTCTGGAAGAAAATCATGAACAACCGTTTGGAGCTTCTTTTTCACGGGAGAGGCAATGGTACACTGAATATCTTCTTCTAAACAGCGATAATACGGATAAAAAACTTCTAAAGCCTCCACGGCATCTCCTGTTAAAATCAAGACACGTTTACTCATCTTTTATCACCTTTTCTTTTAATGTCGTCATTTACTTCTTCTCGCAAGCTGCTTTCCATTCCTGCTTTTCCCCTAGGAATAATAAAAAAGCAGGGCCTTCATTCCTTTACTAGGAATGTCAGCCTTGCTTTTTATCTTGTACTCTTTTTAATTCAGCTGTTAATTCAATAAACCAAGCTTCGTCTTTTGTTAGCAGCGCAAGATCAATCAATGAAAGAATCTGCTCTTCGTGCGCCGTTTTTTGAAGGGGCAGCTTCTCTATTTTTTCATCCATCATGCCAATGGTTGTGCCGACCATTTTTTCATCATCACTTTTCACTACATTGATTAGTGCGGCTTTTTTAGATGGATTAATCGTTTTTATATATCCGTATATAAGTTCACCGTCGCGAGACTTTCCTTTGACCCAGTCGCCTACTTTTAAATTTCCTTCAAATAGCTTCACAGTCATTCTCCTTTCTTCATAAACATGCTAAGAATTAATGTAACGGCATATAGTATTCTAGAAAGTAGTGTAATCATAATACTTACAGTTTAGAAAGTCAAAGAATCTATTTTAGAGCAAAAGGCTCGATATACAAAATCACTGCAACAATAAAAAAATCCGAACGATTTATCGTTCGGATCTTTCTTCAACTACACTCAGCCTCTTTATTTGTTATACGAGTCCAGTTAAGCTGTAGATTCCAATGATTAAGAAACATGCAAGCGTTTTTATAACAGTGATGGCAAAAATATCTCGGTAAGACTGCTTGTGGGTTAATCCGGTAATAGCAAGCAGGGTAATAACGGCTCCGTTATGAGGAAGCGTATCCATACCGCCTGATGCCATCGCTACAACTCTGTGCATAACTTCAGGAGGAATATTGTATTGATTAATAGCTTCTACATACTTATCTCCCATCGCACTAAGCGCAATTCCCATACCTCCAGAAGCGGATCCTGTAATACCGGCTAAAATGTTTGTCGTAACGGCTCCATTGACAAGCGGATTTGTAAAGGTATGTGAAATACCATCGCGAACGGTTGCAAAGCCAGGAAGAGATGAAATAACGCCTCCAAAGCCATACTCAGCTCCCGTGTTCATCGCAGCGAGAAGCGCTCCGCCAATACTTGCGTTAAGACCCGCTTGGAAACCGGTGGTCACTCTCTTCCAGTCATACGCAATCGTCGTAATAATTCCAATAACAAGTGCTAACTCCACTGACCAAATACCAACAACTGCGGTTAAATCTACTTTTCCGAACGCTTCAAGGCCAATTTTGGCAAAATCAAAACCGTCTGGGTACCACTTTGGAATAGAAACAGTAAAAAATTTGTTTGCAACCCCTACAAGCACGAGCGGAACAAACGCTAAAATCTGTCTTGCTACGCTAGGTTCATATTTAGGTTCTGTAGAAGGTACAGACTCTTTTTCTAGCTCTGCAGCAGTCGCTAGTTCATTATTAAATCCGTAGTAGCCTTCTCCAGCTTTTCTTGCTTTTTTGCTTCGGCTTTCTAAATACCAAAGACCTAAGCTAAAGACAATAACCGATCCGATAATCCCCAGTGTCGGAGCAGCATAGATGTCTGTTTTAAAAAAAGTCGTTGGAATAACATTTTGAATTTGCGGTGTACCCGGAAGTGCATCCATGGTAAACGAAATAGCTCCTAATGCAATCGTTCCCGGTACTAATCGTTTTGGAATATTCGCTTCGCGGAATAAGTTAGCCGCAAACGGATAAACTGCAAACGCAACAACGAATAAACTTACGCCGCTGTAGGTTAAGATTGCTCCCATTAAAACAATCGCCAAGATCGCACGTTTAGCCCCCACGACTTTAACAATTGTTTTCGCAATCGATTCAGCGACTCCAGACATTTCAACCATCTTCCCGAAGACTGCTCCTAATAAAAAGACAGGGAAGTAGTTTTTAATAAATCCAACCATTTTCTCCATAAAAACGTTTGAGAAAAATGGGAGTGCATAGCTTGGTTCCGTTAAAATAACGGCTAGCAGCGCACAAAGTGGAGCAAACAAAATAACTGAAAATCCGCGGTAAGCAACCAGCATCAAAAGCCCCAGAGACAGCAAAATAATCAGCAAATCCATAACGTTTCCCCTTTCATCCCTCATTCAATTTGTCTTGAATTTATCTTATTTCTTATAAAGTGCAGACTCAAACTCATATTCATAGGACGTGTAATACAGCTGGATAATTTCTTCTGCCGTCGGTACAACCGGATGGTTAGCAGGACTTCCGCTTTGAATCGCATCCGCTGCCATTTTTTCAACCGCCGCATAAAATAGCTGACGATCAATGCCCCACGATTGAAGATTAGGAATCTCTAAGTCGATACAAAGCTGCTTGATGGCTTCAATTAACACATCTGCTCCTTCTTTTTTTGTATATGATACGTTCGGAAAAAGAGCTTGTCCTATTTCACCTAAACGATCGATTGAAGCCTCTTTTGTATAGTCCAAAACCGCAGGCAGGAGCATCGCGTTAGAAATACCGTGCGGCACATGGAATAACGCGCCAATAGGTCGTGACATACCGTGCACTAGAGCAACGGATGAATTTGAAAACGCCATCCCCGCAAGCATAGAAGCATAGGCCATTTCGTTTCTTGCTTGAACATTTTCTCCATTTCTGTACACAAGACGAATATTTTTCATAATTAACTCAATTGCTTGAAGCGCAAGTGAATCCGTAAAAGGATGTGCTTTTTTAGACAAATACGCTTCGACCGCATGACTGAGTGCATCAATTCCTGTAGCTGCCGTTACGTGTTTTGGACATGATAGAGTTAATAACGGATCAACAATGGCTGTATCAGGCAATAATTGAGGCCTTGCGAGCATCATTTTTACATCGTACGCCGTGTCTGTAATAACCGTCGCTTTCGTCACTTCTGAGCCCGTTCCGGCAGTCGTAGGCACGGCAACCAAAGGAAGAGGACTACCTTGAAAATCTTGTTGATTTTGAAAATACGTTCGTAGATGCCCTTCATTTGTCATCATAATGGCAACCGCTTTTCCAGTATCGATACAGCTGCCTCCCCCTAAGGCAATAACCACATCGCACTGCTCCGTTTTACATATGGCAAGCGCTTCATCTAGATGAATATCTGTCGGCTCTGAATTTACGCCTGTATACACGGCACAGTCCATGCCAGCCTCTGCTAAGTAACGACGACAAGTTTCTACATTGCCTGCTTTCGCCATAACGTCATCACTTATAAGCAGTGCCTTTGTCCCAAGCAGTGCAGCTTGTTCTCCAATTTTAGAAAATGATCCTTCTCCATATAAAACCGTGCGTGGTACAAATAGTTCATAAATTCCCACTGTTTTTCCCCCTTTGTTATCTCGCTGACAATCTCTCCTTCCGTATTTTCATGCTGACTTATGTAAGCGATTTCATTTATTTGTGCAAAAAACCAACATGAACTTCGTTTTTCTCCCCTATTTATTCTCTTTTTGTATACCCCTTTCCTCTTTCATTCTAAAATTTCATCTTATATTTTTCAATCTTTTTTTGAAACTTTTTAAAAATTACAAAAAAAGCCAGAGGTATTCTCTGACTTTACCATTTAAATAAACTTTTGAACAGTATTATTTCGATTTAATTTATAAATCGATAGCAGGAAAAAAACGAGTGCAAAAGCTAGTAAAATGCTGATATTTAACCATAGGCTGCTTAATGCGACTCCTTGTTGAACACTTTTCAACGTGCTTAATACCCACGTTTGAGGAAGAAAGTCGGCTATTTTCTGCATCACATCCGGCATAAATTCAGGAGGGAAAAAGCACCCTGACAGTAAACAAGTTGGCGTAATAATAAGCGTTTGAAGGCCGTTTGCCGCTTTTGAACTTTCTGTAAAAGCAACGATTACAAGCGACAAGCCGATGGCTACTAGCCCAAACAAAACTAAAATAAAAAACAGCTGCCACACAGGAATGTTCATATCTACGTGAAAAAGAGTCGTAATACAAACAAGTGTAATCATTACTTGCAAAGTTAATAAAATCATATTTGCCAGAACATTAGATATCACGTATTGCCTTGCGCTAACTGGCGAAGCTAGCAGTCTAAAATACGTGCGCTGCTCTTTTTCTTTTGTGATAAGAGCCGATAGATTTACGGCAGAAAAAAGCATAAACATAATTAAATACCCAATTGTCTGCTTGACAATGTTTTGATCGGTTCCTTTGTCTTTGAGTGCATGCGTAGAGACGTGGAATGGCGCTTTTTGATAACTCTCATACATTTGTTTAAACGCAGCGTCATTGCCGCCTGCTGCTTGATTAAGCGCAGAAACATTATCAATATATTGATACAAATAAGACTTAATAAAGCCCGTTACTTCTGCTCCTTTTATCGAAGTAATCGTAATATGATCTGGTTTGTTCGCTTTGACGCTTTCAGAAAACCCTTTTTCAAAAGTAATAACAGCATCAACTTTCTTTGACGTAATCTCATGATCCACTTCTTTGGCCGTGAGCATTTTAACATTTGTTTTATGCAGCCCTTTTAAAAACTGAACGGTGTCTTTTGAGATATCCGTTGAGTCGTGATTGACAACTCCGATATTCACCGAAGTCCCTGCTGTATTTCCATAAATAAGAACGGACATCAAAATACCTGCAATAGGCAAACCAATAACAAGCACAAGTGTCCTTTTGTTTCTAAGCAGCATATTTCTCAGCATATTTGTAACAAGCCACATGATATTTTTCATGTTATAACCCCTCTCTTTTTCTCAAAAGCACAATGGCTGTGCCCAAGAATAAAATAGAGAAGCCTACATTCAACCCGATAACTGAAAGAGAAGCGCCGATATCATTTGTATAAATCAATTTAATAAGTCCATTATTCATCCAGGTTAAAGGTGATACATTGACGAAGCCTTCTCCAGCTCCATTTTGAAAATAGGTTCCTCCCACAATACACGACACTTGAATCACAACCATAATAATTGCTCTTGACGCCGCTTCCGTCTTCGTAAGGTAGCTAACTCCTAGTCCAAAGCTAATGGCAAAAAGAATCTGAGATACTAACATTACAAGTACTAAGAGTAAATGATCTCCCCAATTCGCATCAAAAAAATATTTAGTCGACATAATGACGACTAATACACAAATGGCGTGAACCAAAACAGTGCCTAAAATTTTCCCGACAAAAATTTCAGCGGTTTTAATCGGTGCGGCTACTAATCGAATTGCTGTATTTCGCATACGCTCTCCTCTAATTAAATAACTCGCTGAGATAGATCCGTACAAAACAATCATGGTGGTCATTGAAATAGCGTAGTAATCTATTGAATTTGGCTGTTTTTGAGAATGAAGGGATGTTTCTTGAATATAGTCATGCTTAGACGCACGCAGCAGGTTCTCGACTTGCTGAGGATTTACTTTGGCCACTTCCATAGCCACGTTATACTTATCAACAAATGTACTTAACATACCTTGCACCACGTTAAATTCAATGCTGTTTTCTTCATTTCCGTAGAGATTAATGCCTCCGTCTTTCACTTCTACATAAGCTGTATAATGCTGCTCTTTTACTTCTTTTTTTCCATCCTGATCTTTTTTCAACGCTTTAAAGTGAATGCCCGATTTTTCTGCATGTGCAGCAAACTGCTTAAAAGCGGCAGATTGTTCATTACTTGTGTCCATTTTGTAGAGAACGTAACTGTCGTCTATCGTCATGTCGTTATTAAAGGCTTGAGACAAAGCTGTTCCTAAAATAAGGACAAGAGCTAGCGGAAAAAGAATCATAAAAATAAATGCACGCTTATCTCGCAGATCACTTTTCATTTCTTTCAAAGCAATTGCAATAATATTCATTCGTTATTCCTCCTTTCTTTTATAAATCTCTTAAACTGCGCCCTGTGAGCGTCAGAAAGACCGTCTCTAAATTAGGGGCTTGTTCTTTAACTGCTTTAATTTCGATATGATGCGTCATTAAATAATGAATGACTTTGTTTAAGTTATTCACTTCGGCGCTTGAATTAATTTTAATGATTCCATCTTCATACGTAACGGCTGTTACGCCTGGAATTTCCTTTAGACCGCTGCAATCTATATCGTCTGCTTCTTTTACTTCAATCCAAATATCTTTTGTATCGGTGATAATCGCTTTCAGCTGCTCTTTTGTTCCTTCAGCAATAATTTTGCCGTGATCAATAATTGCAATTTTTGTACATACCTCTTCTACTTCTTCCATATAGTGACTCGTATAAATGATTGTGCTTCCCATTTCATTTAGCTTTTTTACAGATGTTAAAATATAATTTCGCGACTGAGGATCAATGCCAACCGTCGGTTCATCCATAATGATCAGCTTAGGGCGATGAGCAATTGCGCATGCGATATTTAACCTTCTTTTCATTCCTCCTGAAAAGCTTTTCGGATACGCCTTTTGTTTATCTAAAAGCCCTACAAACGCTAAAGCTTCTTCGACTCGTTCGCTAAGAAGTGATCCTCTTAATCCGTAGAGTCCTGCAAAAAACTTCACATTTTCATAGGCTGTCAAATCTTCATAAATCGCTAAGTCCTGCGGAACAATTCCGATGTTCATCTTTGCGAAATTTCGGTGTTTCTTTATATTTTTCCCAAGTACTTCAATATCGCCGCTGTTGCTTTGAAGAAGACTAGCTACCATATGAATCGTTGTGCTTTTTCCTGCTCCGTTTGTTCCTAAAAATCCAAATATATCTCCTTCTTCTACTTGTAAAGATAAATTATCTACCGCAATAAAATCTCCAAATTTCTTTGTTAATTTTTGAATGGATAATACGTTCATCATTTCACCTCTAGTGTGTTGGTATATCCTTATTTTATGAAAAAAAGGCAAACTTACGTCAGTGCATAAGTTCACCTTTTCTCCATGAGAAATCTCATTATTTACGTATGAAGTTTCTCACCTATCGGCAGCAGTGTGGTAACAGAAAATCCGTTTGTACCGTCGACAATCACCGTTCCGTTAATGGAAGCAGCGCGCTCTTCCATTCCTGCTATGCCAAGTCCTTTTTGAAACAAGTGAGCGCCTTTTCCATTGTCTTTGACTTCTACTTTAACCATTTTATTTAGTACGTGAAGCTCAATGGCAATCATCGTTGCTTCTGCATATTTCAAAGCATTCGTAATAGCTTCTGTTATATTTTCATGAATAATTTTCCACTGAAGAGGCGTGATAAGATCTAAATTCCCTTTGTATACAAGAAGCATTGCGATACTATGCTTAGCCTCAAATTCACCAATAAATAATTTAAGACGGCTGATTCCTATTTGCTCAGCGGGAGGCTTTATACTTTTTAACGTTAACCTAATTTCTTCAATGCCTTCTTTCGAAATTGTAATCGCATTTTGAAGAAGAGACAGCGCTTTTTCCTCGTCTTGCTTCATTACGTGCTTTGCTGCCTCCATTTGAATAAGTGCTCCTGTCATTGAATGACCAATCTTATCATGAATTTCCTGCGATAGTCGATTTCGCTCTTCTAATTTTGAAGCATATTGAGACTGTCTCACATACTCTTTATTTTCATTCACGTGCTTTTGCAGCTTTTGCATACTTACTCTCATTTCATCAAGCTTTTGTTCATAATTGTTTGTCCGCTTTTGATAGAGAGCTGCTCCTGTGTAAATAAAAAAAGTAAACGCAGCGACTAACACATACAGAGCTCTAATATCAGAGGGAACTAGCAGCACTGGAAGCAATACAAGCAGCACCATCCATTTTTTTACGACTGATTCTCCAATAAGCTCACAAAGGTTTAGCGGCAAAAGAAGAAAAAACAAAGGATGAAGTTGATACGCACAATATAGAATAAGGACAATTGAAAAAGCAATAAGCATGCGCTTGAACGCGCTCTTTTTCACAATAGACGCGGCGATATTAACACAGCTGTAAAGAAGCAGTGCTAACACAATAGCTGAAATCGAGTGTACATAATTAAACTGAATGTACGTAATAGCCAAAAACAGCATGAGGATGAGCTTGGTCATCATTAATCCGACTTCCATAGTCCTACTTCCCTTTACCGGTTAAATAGTAAATAGCAATTTGAGTACGGTGCTCAAGTCCCGTTTTACTTAAAATCGAACTAATATAGTTTGCTACGGTACCTTCTGAAATAAAAAGCGTTTTAGAAATTTCTTTATTTGAAAGCCCCTTGGCAATCAGCGTCATAATGCTCGTTTCACGCTCGGTAAACTGTGTCATATCCGCTTTGGACTCGCGCTCAGTTGCAGCGTTTAAACTTGATTTAATTTTATCAAGCACAACATCTTGCAGCACCGTATGTCCGTTGAACACACTTTTGATTGCGTCTCGAATGCGCTCTGGCTCTGTATTTTTTAACAAGTAGCCTTTAGCTCCGTTTTTTACAGCATCAATAATATATTCATCGTCATCAAACGTAGTTAAAATTAGCGGCTTTGCTTTCGTTGACTCTGAAATAAGCTTTGTAGCCTCTACACCGTCCATAACAGGCATTCTTACATCTAACAATGCAATATCGACGGAGTGATTCTTGCAATATTGAACGGCTTCTTGACCATCTTTTAAAGTAGCGACAACGTCGAATTCCTCGTATGTATTTAATATAATTTTCATTCCTTCTCGAATAAACGAATTATCATCTGCAATAATAATAGTAATTTTCATTTCTGCAAGTGAGAAGATCTCACTTTTTTTCACATCCTTTTTTCACATCCATCCCGATGCTTCTCATTTATTGTAGCCATAATAAACCAAAAGTTCAATGCGATAGTTTGCAGTCTTTCTAAGCACTAAAAAAGAGCAAACCTCCGCAGGTTTACTCTTTCGTCCTGTTACTTCTGAGCTAACTTAATCACCGTCTCTAAAAGTACGTTTACACCTTTTTCGCATTCTTCCCAAGGAGTGAACTCTTCTTCACAATGACTTTTTCCGTTTACGCTCGGAATAAAAATCATAGCCGTCGGAATATAGCTAGCTAAAAACTGTGCGTCATGTCCAGCTCCGCTGACCATTCGCTTGTAGGAATACCCTAGCGAACGAACCGACTCTTCCACTTCATCACAAACCGTTTTATCAAACCACACGGTATCGCGTCCCCAAAGCTTGGTCACCCGCACTTCGCACCCTTCTAACAGCTCCGCTTGATCAGGCAGTGATTGAATAATTTTTTCCACGGATGCAATGACATCTTCATCCGTATGTCTCGCTTCAAGCGAAAAAATCACTTTATTTGGAATAACGGTATGAATATTAGGCAGTACGTTCATACGCCCCATTGTATAGACTAAATTTGAATCCAATCTGCCGAGCTCATGACGAGCTTCAGCAATCAGGTTATTAGTTGCAAATAGCGCATCTTTCCGCATATCCATCGGCGTCGTACCGGCGTGATCTGACTCCCCCGTAACTTCAATTTCATAGCATACCATTCCGAGCACGCACTCGACTACACCAATTGATTTGGCTTCTCTTTCTAAAATAGGCCCTTGCTCAATATGTAATTCTACAAATGCCGATGCTTCAGTAAGACGGTTACTTCTATCGCCTTCATATCCGCATGATTGAAGGGCTTGCTTAAACGTCACGCCGTCAACATCTGTCTTCTTCATCATAACGTCTTTTTGAAACTTGCCCGATAAAATACCTGAAGCCATCATAGAAGGCTCAAAACGCGCTCCTTCTTCATTCGTAAAGTTAACAATCATAATCGGCACCTTCGGCTTAATATTATGTTCAACCAGCGTCCTTACTAACTCTAACCCTGCAACTACACCGAGGATTCCATCAAACCTTCCGCCTTTTTTTACGCTGTCCATGTGTGAGCCAATCACAACAGGCGGCTTATCTTCTAGTCCTTCAAGCGTGGCGTAAATACATCCAAGGTCATCGATTTTAATATCCATTCCAAGATCCCGGCAGCATGAGCAAAAATAATCTCGTGCTAGGCGATCTTCTTCTGACAGCGCTAGGCGGGTTACACCGTTATTAGGTGTTCGTCCATAATCGGCAAATCGTTCAAGCGTATTTTTTAACCTTTCTCCATTCACTGCTACTTTTTGTCGTTGCAACTCAACCACTCTCCTCATTATTTGGTTATAAAGTGCGTCTAAGATGCTGTGTTAATGAATATCATTCATTATGACATAAAATAGGCGATATCACTTGAAGTCTGTTAGAACCCCTTCCATTGTTTTTGTAATGAAAGTGCGCAGCTTGCCTTATGTATCTATTAGCTTCAAAACGTAAATTTCCTGCTTTTTTCTATGAATAATGCACGCGTTATTTATGCATTTTTATTATAAAAATAGCGATAGGTTTTTTTCAAAGAAAAGAGAATTAGTTATTATACTAACTCTCCTCTACACACTTACTTTTTATTTGCTTTCTTCGCAATCGCAATCATTGTAGCCAAAACACCAACTGTAATAATCACAATAGCAATTACGGCAGTGGTAATAATAATTCCTGATGTCACTTCTGAAACACCCATTAGTTTACGTTCTCCTTTTGTGCCTGACCTATTTATCTAAATCAGCATATTGATCGATTTATTCCTATTATATACGAACTTGTAAAGCGACGAAATATGTGACACATAATTGACATACTGTTTATATGTTTTCTTTTAATTCTACGTTTTATTTAAGAAAATACGGGAATAATTCAAACATATATAAGAAATACTCTTTATTTCTTTAAAGAAGTATTGTAATATAAATGTAACAATTGTAATATTAACAGCATGAATGTTACATATATTTCAACGAATGAGTAGGAGGGAAATGGAAATGAAAAAATTTGGAATAATCTTAGCATCACTTGCTCTTTTCTTTTCACTAAGCACAGGAGTTACAGCTCAAGCAGCATCACAAAATCTATCAACGACTAATGCGGTAAAAATTGCAGCAAACGCAAGCAACCATTTCTGGAATGCACTTCATGGATCTAAAGGTAATTTATGTACTCAAAAAACATTTAATTATAAAGGCACTCAGTACTCATATCTTTGTCAAGATTTTAATACAAAAAGCAAACTAGTAAGCTACTTATCTGAAACGTTTACAAACAGTGCTATTCAAAAAGGATTAACAAATTATCGCTACATCACATATAACGGAAAGCTTGCTCGTCCTGTCGGTGACGGATTCAGCATGCTAGAGTGGAACAAAGCAAAAGCAAAACTAACTTATCAGCGCGCCGATGTTCGCTCTTATCAATTTACGGTTCCAACAGTTGACGGAGGAAGTGTAAAACGCACCGTTACATTTTATAAATCTGGTTCACAGTGGAAAGTAAATAAGTTTGATGCTGTACTATAAGCAATATAAAAAACAAGGTCTTCTAAGGCCTTGTTTTTTTATGCTCTCTCTTCCGCTCTTTATTAAAGAAGTTTCACTTTATTTTCACCAACTCCCCTTATAGTATGGAGACACACTACTACTTATTCGATACATTGTCATCGGAGGATTTTATATGAACATACTACAAAAAAGAACGGCTTTTATCGTAACGGCAGCTTTTCTTTTAGCATTTGTTTTCAGTATCGTTTCACTATCACACTATAAAGGAGAAGAACATTTATTTTCAATTCAAGAAAGTAATCAGTTAAAAAAGATTACGAATGGTATATCTGCTCTTGATAATAACTCAAGAGATCATCGTCTTCCTTCAGGAAACGGTCCTGCTTCACCCAGCAATTCCGGAGAACACGTAACGCCTTTTCATAATCTATCTATGGATAACGGTGCCGGAAGTCAAGGAGCTAATAAAGACTATGAAACGCCGCTAGCTCTTTATACGGTGGGCTTTTTTATAGCAGCAGCTTTCGTTTACGGATTAGTAAAGAAAAAGAAATGGCATCATTCGATAGGGCATTCTCGCGTTATTTTATGGTCATTACTTGGCACTGGTTTATTTATTCGGATTGCACTGATTCCGTGGGTAGGCTCTCATATGGATGCGTCGCTTTTCAAAAACTGGGCATCGGTTGCGGCTAATCATTTTTCAAATTTCTACGCTAAAAGCGGAAGCGATTATCCGCCGTTTTATATTTATATCTTGTTTATCGTTGGGAAAGTTGGCAGTTTACCGGATTTTCAGCAGTATTTTTCGCTGTTGATTAAAATTCCGCCTATTTTAGCAGATGTTGTCACATCTTATTTACTCTATCGTTTAGCTCGTAAATACTTGGCACCTTCTTTTGCATACCTGTTAGCAATTGGGTATTTATTTAATCCGGCCATTTTAGTTAATTCAACGTTTTGGGGACAAGTGGATTCATTTTTCACTTTACTTATTGTCCTAGCCATTGTAATGATTACGGAAAAACGAATTTACGCGTCGGCCGTTATTTTTACAGCAGCGGTCTTAATGAAGCCGCAGGCGATTATTATCCTGCCTATTTTGTTTTTCGAGCTCATTCGCCTGAAGCAAGTGAAGCATTTCTTCGGCATTGCTTTAACGGCGGCTTTCACTGCTGGGGTGATTTTATTGCCTTTTTCAGTCGGAAAAAGTCCAACGTGGATTATTGATTTATTTTCATCCACCATTGGAGAGTACCCGTATGCTTCTGTTAACGCCTACAATTTTTATAGTTTAATAGGCGCAAACTATAAAGACAGCTCTGCAACGCTGCTGTTTTTCAGCTATCATACGTGGGGACTTATTTTTATCGTCGCGACAACTATTTTTTCTTGGCTTATTTATATAAAAGGACGGAGCTTTAAATACGCCGCTCTTGCAGCGCTTATTCAAATTTCAGGGGTATTTACGTTTTCTTCAAGCATGCATGAACGCTACTTATTTCCAGCAGCAGCGCTTGCTTTAGTGGCTTATATTTATTTAAAAGACAAAAACTTGCTTTACTTATTCCTTGGATTTAGCATCAGTATTTTTATGAACACTTTTTTTGTTTTATACGGCGACAGTAATATGCAAAACAGCACGTCATACCCGTTTTCTATGTTTGCTACGTCGATGCTAAACGTTTTGCTTGTTGTTTATTTAGTAAAAGTTGCTTGGAATTTAGTCCAAAAAAGTACGGTTTTAAAAACGGCATAATACAAAAAGCTCAGTGAGTATGATTAATCACTGAGCTTTTTTACATAACAAGCGACATGCCTGGCGCGTCTTCTTCTCTTTCTTGAAATCCTAATTTTTTATAAAAATGATGCTTTCCTTTTGCTGCAAACAGCTGAATCGATTCAATTCCGCTTTCTTGGCATTTCGTCAACAGCTCTTGAATAATTTGCTTTCCAAGCCCTTTGTTTTGATATGTGGGATCAACCATCACGTCGCAAATAAGCGCTTGGTAAATTCCGTCTGAAATCATACGGCCAAATGCAATTAATTGTTCATTATCATAAATACCGACTCTAAACCAGCTGTTGGCTGCCGCTTCAAACAGCTGTTCTTTTGTATAATTGCCTTTTTTACTTTTATGTAATCCGCTCGCTTCATGCAAAGCAGCAAACTGCTCAAATAACGGAACCTCTTTTTTTATTACGTAAGACACGTTCATTCTCCTCTCAATACCGTTGCTTTCTATATTATATTTATACATCAAAAAGAATAATAATTCAACATTTTTATCTAGTTATCTTGTTACCCTTTCTCCAAATAAAAAAACTGCCAAACGGCAGTTTTTTAGGCCTGTGCTGATTTTTTTCGTTTTTTAAGATCAATTCCTGCTATAATAAGCAAAATGATTCCAAGAGCAATCATGATTTTACTCACTGTTTCTACCCATTCCGGTGCACCTTCAGCAAGTAAAAGTGAAAATCCAATGATATAAACCGGAAACCCAACGAGAGCCCAAGGGGATTTCACCTTCTTTGTCTTCATATATAGGATCTCCTCCTTCTTTACAGATTCTATGTAGGCTGTATATGATGAGTTTATCAGAAAAAATTGGAAACGACAAAGGAGATAAACGCATGCATACGTTGCCTCAAACATTTTGTGATACAATTACTTACCTTCACTCTCATAAAGGCCAAAAGTGGCTAACTGACTTTCCTCAGCTGATTCGCTACTGCGAACAGCGATGGCATATCACCATTCACAGTCACTTCCCTCTTTCTTACCACTTTGTTGCTCCTGCGCGCAAAGCAGATGGAAGCGAACTAGTTGTAAAACTCTTTGTAGAGCCTTCAGAGCTGCTTCATGAGCAAGAAGCACTGACAGCAATAGCTGGTGAGAACACGGTAAAAATAGTGGACAGCGATGCTGAAAAAGGCATTCTACTGCTTGAAAAGCTGTCTCCCGGATGCCCGCTTTCCTCTTTATCAACTAAAGAAGAGGCTGCGTTAATCGCTGCTCGGCTCATGAAATCTCTGTGGCGCATGCCTCAATCAGACTCCACTATCGAAGAAACAGCCGTTAAAAGAGAGAAGCAGCTTCGAGAGTATACACAAATGTATCCAAGCGGCATTGATTTTCTTTCTTCCGAAACGCTTCAACACGCGCTAGCCGTTTTCTCTGAATTAAACCGGGCTTCTCAGCAGCTTTTTTTGCTTCACGGAGACTTGCATCATGATAACATCTTACAGTCTGGTGAAGCGTGGAAAATAATTGATCCAAAAGGGTTGATTGGAGAAAAAGAGTACGAAATTATCCCTTTTCTTTTAAATCATCTGCCTAAGACAAACGTAGCAGAGGCAATTGACCATCGAATCAATATATTTGTAAAAGAACTGAACGTAAGTAAAAAACGCATTTTACTGTGGGGATACGCTCATTCTGTATTAGCCACGTGCTGGTTAATAGAAGACCGCCAAGACGCCGCTTCTTTTTTACGTGCTATAGAAGCATTTCAGCACTTATTTGAGTACTATTACGGGCATAAAAAATAAGAGCCGACATTTGGCTCTTATTTTTTGCATTTCTCTGCGACAAGCTCATATGATTTTAATCGGTCAGCCGGATCGTGCGTAATGGTGACAAGCATGAGTTCATCCGCTCCGTAGCGTGCTTGAACTTCTTGAAGACGGACGTGTACTTCTTCCGGGTTTCCGATAATCATAGCTTCTTTCATCTTCTTCATTTTTTTCTCTTCTTCTTCTGTAAGCGGATAGCTGGCCGCTTCTTTAATAGAAGGCACACCTTTTGCTTCCATTTTATCCTGTTGAATTTTCCATACGAGTGAGCTCGTTGCGATGCGATGCGCTTGCTCGGTTGTTTCAGCGCAAATGACCGATACAGTGACAATCGCATAGGGCTGATTCCCGCTCTGTCTTGGCTGAAAAGCCTGCTTGTACTGATCAATAATAGCTGAACCGTCTTGTTCACTCATAAACTGTCCAAACGTATAGGCCATTCCGTTTCTAGCAGCGAGCTCGGCACTTTTTTTACTTGTGCCAAGCAGCCACGGTTCTGGAGAGACAGGCGGAAGCGGCGAAGCTGAAAGCTTGGCGTATTCATGTTCAGCCGGAAATTTATCGTCTAAAAACTGCAGAAGCTCTTCAACAAGTTCAGGCATTTTAAATACTTGCTGCAAGAAGTTATCCGACAGCGCATTTGTTGCTTCAGCCGATCCACCCGGCGCGCGCCCAATCCCTAAATCAACGCGCCCTGGAAACAGCGTTGCGAGCATGTTATACGTTTCCGCTACTTTATACGGCTTGTAGTGAGGCAGCAGCACCGCTCCGGATCCAATTCGAATTCTATTAGTTTGTGCGCCGATATAGCCAAGCATCACTTCAGGAGCCGAACAGGCAAGTCCAGACAAATCATGGTGCTCTGCAATCCAGTAGCGCTCATAGCCAAGCTTGTCACCAGCCTTGGCCAGCTGCATCGATGCTTCTAACGCTTCCGCTGGGGTCTGATGGGATGAAACGGGCGATTGGTCGAGTATACTTACTTTCATCACACATCTGCTCCTTATTCGTTCACTTCAATTAAACTTAATGAGAAATCCCCTACCTGGCCTTTTTCATATAAATTTGTAAAAGACGTAGAGTACTGATGAATCGTTCCTTGGAAATCCAGATCTTCTTCTGGGACATTTACATGAAAAGTACCTTTATATAAAAGTGTAGTAATATCATGATATTCCTCACTTGTTACTTTAAAATCAACTGAAACTTTTGTTTTGCCTTTTACAATTTCTTGTTCATAGCTGTAAATTTGAATAGGCATATCATTTAATACAATTTCTTGTACCACGTTAAATCGTCTCCTTTTTTAGTGCGTATGAAAAATAATAGCACTTGAAGAAGTCATGAGCAAATAAAAGAGCTTCTGGTTGCGCATGCAAAAAAAGCATGGCTTTTCGCCATGCTTGTAGTCCAAAAACGATCTTATACGCGCTTTGTACGCGTGCGTTTGAATACGAAATAAAGAACAATAATCACAAATGCCGCAACTACAAACGGAAGCGTATATTTGCTTGCTACGTCTTCAATGTTCGCCCAGTTCTCGCCTAGCTTTCCGCCTAAGTAAATAAATAAAATCGACCAAGGAATCATCGCTAACACGGTTAAAGACGTAAACTTCCAAAACGGCATTTTAGCAATACCTGCAGGGATCGAAATCGCATGTCGAACAACCGGGACAAAACGAGCGGAGAAAACCACGCCCGCGCCGTATTTATTAAACCAGTTTTCCGCAAGGTCGATATGCTTATCATGAATAAATAAGTACTTGCCGTATTTTTGAAGAAACGGACGTCCTCCGTAGGCTCCAATCCAATATAAAAACCACTGTGCAATCGTTCCGCCAATAATTCCGGCAATGACTGCTCCTGGAAAACTAATCATGCCTTGAGAAATCATATACCCCCCGTAGGCTAGTACAATTTCACTTGGAATGATTTCAATCATTAAGCCGAGCGCAATACCTAAATAGCCAAGGCTCGTTAAAAAATCCAAAATACTCGTAATAAATGAACTCACCTTTAATCACCTTACTCATTCTTTAATAATTTTACACTACTACTATATTCCAACCATCAGTATAAAAGGAAACTATGAACTCATTATGAACAGCTTACTTCCCCGTTGACTGCCGGTACCTTTTCCGCAGCTCATGCGTATGCAGATCCGCTAGGCGGACCGGAATCGGAAGCTTACTTTCTTTTGAAATAAAATGCATCATAAGCTGATATGACATGTCCAAATCAATATAGTTTCCGCACGACAGAAAAATAGGCTTTACCCCTTTGGCTGTCCTTACTACTCTACCATAAACTTCATCATCAATCACAATATCTTCATAAGCGCCCTCTGTATCTTCAGGCATAATGTAATCATGTCCCTTGATCTTTAAATAGCTTTTCCCTATTCCAACGGTAGGTTTATTGAGAAAAAACGAAGCATGTGTGGCTACTCCCATGTGCTCATAGTGCAAATATCCGTTGCCATCAAATAAAAACACGTCAGGCTCTACCTGAAGTTTTTTAACCGCTTCAAGAATTAAAGGAAGCTCTCGAAAAGCTAGAAACCCAGGAAGATAAGGAACCGTTACTTCTCCTACACTGTGCACTTTTTCCACAACGTTTTTCGTCTGATAATCAACCACTACAATGCTGCACGCTCCGTGAGATATGCCGTTTTCTTCCCAGTACGCAACATCAACACCAGCACAGTTATGTATATGCGTCATTTTGACGCGTAATGTTAAATCAATTTGTGCTTTTAGCTTTTGCTGAAGCGTCCGGCACTCCTCTTTCGTTTGCATCGTAAACGCATGTATGTACTGAATATCCATGTTCCATTCCTTTCATTGACTGACTCACCTATTATACAACTATTTTCTAAGAAATTCCTATTCTTTTTTTCACACCTTCTATTATAGCGCTGTTTCCTTAACGTTTGATTAAAATCGCTATTCGTTTACGCATTTTTTGTAAACATCATCATGAAAAAATCCCTATTTTTCTTTACGAAATGTCAACGTTTTCTACACACTTCCTCTATATCAGCATCACATTTTTTCGTTACGCTATTTCTATACCAACGCATAGGAGAGAAATGTGATGAAAAAATATTTAGCTGGTTTAAGCGCCGTCGCCTTATTATGCTGTTCAATCGCCTCTTCTGCTTTTGCACGCACGGAAGAAAAACTCACAAATATCGCGCACCGAGGAGCCTCTGCCTACGCACCTGAAAATACAATGGCTGCTTTTCACCAAGCGTTAGAAATGAATGCGGATTACATTGAACTTGACGTGCAGCAAAGCAAAGACGGTGTACTCGTTATTATGCATGACCGTACCGTAGACCGAACGACAAACGGAAGCGGACACATTCGAGAGTTAACGTACGCGGAGCTTCAGCGCTTGGACGCAGGAAGCTGGAAAGGGGATTCTTTTACGAATGAAAAAATTCCAACTCTTTCGCAAGTATTAGATGAATTTCAAGGAAAAATCGGTATATTAATAGAGTTAAAAGCGCCGGAACTTTATCCTGGAATTGAAAAAAAAGTAGCTTTTGAAATCAACAAGCGACAGCTCGATCACGTTATCATTCAGTCTTTTAACGTTTCATCCATGAAAAAAATGCATGAGCTTCTCCCAAACGTTCCTATAGGGATACTAACTTCTTCACAGCGAGACGCAAGCCCAAATTCAATCCAGCAATTCGCCGCTTTTGCCACTTACTTTAACCCGTCTTATGACATCCTAACGCCTGCTCTTATCCACCAAGTCCATTCTGCCGGAATGAAAATATCACCGTGGTCTGGAACCAAGCGGCTTCCCGCTTCATTTTTGTGGAAAACAAAAAGTGACGGAGTGATTACAAATTATCCTGATGAAGTGAATTGGGTGCAAACATCAAGTGCTATCGGACAACAGCTCGAAAAAGGAAGCGCACGCCGAGTAATTACACTTGCCGTCACAATGTGGCCATAGTTCCTGTAATCTTTTACTAGTAACCTCGTCTTCCTTACTGCCTTTTTAACGCTTCAATACGTTTGATTTCACTGAAATACCGAAAGTTCCCTTTAAAACATCTCTCCATCGTTTTAAAAAACTGCTCCGCTCCTCCTAACACCACCATAAAAAAGTCTTGTTTTGGAAGCACTGCTTTTACGGGAGGAGATGTATGCAAGGTATACAGTACAAACTGTTCAGAAGCCGATTTTAAGGTTAATACTAACGGTTGATCTGGAAAATTCATCTCTCCATATCCGGTCTCTTTTAAACTCTCCATTGCATCCAACAAATAAAGCCATATCCCATCTATAACATCCCATGCAGATATATCAAGAAGCGACTCACCGTAGTATTCGAGCTTAATAGCTCCTTCAAGACAAGTAAAATCAAACTGATTACCGTAACGAATGAGTTCTGCTTCATTTGATATCTCGATAAAATAGGTAGATTCCTTTTCATATAGAGATGATAAATCGGTAATCAAAATACCTGGACGCTTAATGAATGTTTGAACACGAAACAACATTATCCCTCCATGCCCTGTTTACTTTCACAGCTCAAATAAATTTTCTCCGTCCTTATTCACCCAATATTTTTCTGTTTCTGGAATCAAAGCTGTAAAGTCTTTATACGTTCCTTTCCAATCGCTTGGAACATATTCTTCAAATGAAGCCGGCTCAGGAAACAGTGAGTAGAACGTCTTTTGATCAAAATCCACCAAAAACGAAGGGCTAAAATCTAATACGTCTTCTTCATCTTGGCTTTCTATTTTATCTTTAAACAGCTTTAAAAGAGTAGCTGCATCTGCTTTATATGACTCTATACGTTTTAAAAAAAGCTCAGCATTTTCATTGCTAAGAACTTCGATCCCTTTTCGTTCAGGTTCAATGTACTCGTCAACGGCTGAATCACCTTCATTTTCAAAAGCTTGTGCAAACTTTACATAATCCAAATACCATAGCTCTCGATCGGTTACATACCATTGAAACTGCTTTTTATGTACTACTCCGACAATTACGTTTTCAGCATATATGGGTTCTAGCATGAGATGGACCTCCTTGCTTTTATTAGCTTTGTGACCTGTTATATACGATTTAATTAATCTTTAAGCACTCTCTTTTGTACTTTTTCATTCAGCTTTCGCTTTAAATATTCAGCAATTTCTATTTGTCCTCGTTCAATCGCAAATTCACAGGCATCCATATTTTTCATCGTATCCCCTGTATATGTTACAGTAATATCAATACCACTCTGAACAAGGTATTTTACAATATCAAGATGACCACCATAAATCGCTGAAAATAAAGGATTTCTACTCGAATCGCTTACATCTAATATTGCACCTCTATCATATAAGTACTGAACTATGCTAAATTCACCTACACTCGCTGCATGTGCAATTGGCGCTGACTTTGGTACACCTTCATTTGTGTTAATATCCATCCCGTATTCAACTAGGAACTTTACCATGTCAAGACTACCAGCTCTAGCAGCCACGTGTAGCCACGTTCCAAAGGGAGTTATAAACTCAAGCAGCCTTTTATCTGCAATCAGAATCTCTTTTGCTTGTTCTGTATCACCGTTCTTAATGAAATCATAGGTTTTAACTGCTTTTTCCTTATTATCCATAGAAACCTCCTAAGATATTTTTGTTGATGCGACTTCTTCATCAGTTCATAGTATCAGGCAAATTACGATTAGTTCTCTAAAACTCCTTCCAAAATCCATCTAATAATTCAAATAGGATTATGTGGATATTCTTTTAAATAGTGCTCTATTAAACTCTTACCTTTTTCATCTGCTGGTACTTCATTTAAATATTTGTACTTCCAAAGTTTGAGCTGCTCTAAGAAACCATAATCTGTTTGAAACCAATTTGTATAATCAAAGGATACTGAGAATTCCCCTTCTCTATCAAGGCTCATTGTAAAGGAATACCACAAATCCTGATTATGTTCTTCAAACACTTCTCTCACTTTACTGCTAAGATCCAAAAGTTTATCTTCTTGTTCATAGAATTCTAATTCAGAAACAGCAAATCTTTCTGTAATATCTAAGCTATAATGATACGTTTTTTTATTGCCAGGCTGATTATAAAAGAAATACGTTCCTCCTCCATCTTCTGATACCTGTCCATAAAAATAAAATTTCTCCCAGTCTTCTGGAATCATATTGTTAACTGTTTTTGCTATCTCTTCATAAAGCTTCTCCAATTGCTTTTCTATATCCATCATACGGCGTCTCTCCTCCTGTTCATATTTACTTTAGATTCGTTGTCTTACTCTACTTCAACATATTGGTTCACGGCTCTCTTCCTATGCATTAAAACCAAAAATCCTCAATAGCCTGCTCTACTGAGGGTTTTACTCTTCACTTAAACTGTATTTTTCTCTATTTAAATTAACTCTATAATAAGTTTAAAGTATTTATCATCTTCCTGAAAAAAGATTTTATAATCTTCAATTTGATAAGCCTTGTACAAATACGCTTTTGCTTTTTCAAACTCTCCAAGCTCATAAAAACTTTCCCCTAACCGCAACAACAGAAAAGGATTTTCATTTCCGTCCGGACACTTCAAGGCATATTCCAAGCTGCGTATAGCATCTTCGTAGTTTTTTATTAAAAAGTATGTATCACCCAAAGTTCCGTAAATCCACGTAGCCGCTGACCATTTTTCCTTTGGCTCTGGAACTAATTCAAGTGCTCGTTGATAAGAAGCAATCGCTTCACTCATTTGTTTCAGTTCAGCGAATTGATCACCTTCTTCACATAACTTGACAATTTGCTGGTGAAGTTGATCGTTCATTTCCATTACAGCATCTCCCTACTGAAATAATAAGGTTTCATCTTCATGATCCTTTTAGCAGCTTTATATATTTGACATCTTGCCCTTCGAACGATCATCCTTCTGACTTTTTATTAGCAATATCAAAAAATTCTTTTGCGACATTTAATTCGCCCAATTCATAATAAATAGTTCCTGATAAAAATTCACGCTCTCCGTCATCTATTCTTTCAAAATCCGATGTATATAAATGATTTAACCATTGCTTAGCGCTTTTGTAATTCTTTATCACTGTAAATGTATCAATAATATCCCGTACAATATTGTAAGTGTCAGGATATAAACCTTTAGGCTGTGGAATTTCACCCCAAGCTTGTACCAATAAATCTATAGATGTTTCGTAATCATTATTTTCAAAGCATTCATCGCTTTTGGTCTTATATTTCTCAATTCTCACTTGCTTTTCAGGGTCAATTTGTATCATTTCTTCCTCCACTCAAAATATCTTCATCTCTTTCATTTAATACTGCCTTCACTTGATCTCTTTCAAAAATCACCACATATTCATATGGTAAAGCTAAAACTTGAATAAGGGATGGACGAATCTTTAATAATTGATAAACATAAAAAGCCTCAAGCTCTTCTGTATCATCTTCTTCATTTACCGGCCCTATGTACCAGCCAGAATCTCCTCGTTCAGCTCCGCCGCTTCTTTGTAAGTAAATACTATCTACTTCTAGTATATTTTTAGCTACCACGACTTTATCTCTAAAGCTGATACCTTCACCATTTTTCATGTTTAACTTGCGCAAAAAGTGAACTTGTTCCAACTGCACCCATAGAGCAAGCGTTAAATCTTCTGTATAATCCTCAAAGGGATTCCCTGAATAGTCCCGTGAAAGAATGTAATACTCTTCATTCTTTACAGAAACAATAAAGTTCGACCACCCTATTTGTATCGAAAAGCCGTCAGTCCATTTTTCTCTTTCTATCGTTTCAAAGATACGAAATAGACTCTGAACCTGCATTTTTAATTCGTGTTCTGCTTGAACTACGACTACTTTATCCCCTATATTTTAATGAATTTTTCAATTATTCTTCCCTTTCTTTTTTCACTAATTTTGTTGCCAAATATATTGCGTTTGGACAGTACGTAAGGTTGCTTTCTATAGCTTATACCCATAAAAATACTTTTGTCCTTTTTCCCAGTTTTTAATGGAAAGATTATCAATATACTCCATCATTTTTTTATAATAGCTTGCATTCATAATTGTGCGGTAATCTCCAGGCACTTTTTCCCCAGTTAAAATGGATAATAAAGATGGAATCAACTCCATTTTTAATGGTTCTTCGTTATGTACTGCAATCATCGCTCTTTGGACTAATTTTTTTGCTAAGTCTCCGGGAAAAGCTAAATTTTGTTGAAAGTAATAACTTTCTGGATCATTCTCATTGCAATACTCAACATAATAGTCTCCTATTTCCTCGGCAGTCGCCTCTTCTCCAATTTTCGCTTCATAGTCAAGGAAAAAATCAAGCGAATCCCTTATGATAATAGCCGTATCGTCAATTTCGTTCCAGTCTTCAAGTAAACCCAATAAATATGGAACTACTTCAAGAGAAAGTGATGTTATCGCTGCGGATGCAAACGTATCAATTGTTTCTTCAGTACCTTTACTAAGAAATCGCAGGTTGTTTGAATCTCTTAAGTCGTCATGTGTTGCGATAGCGAAAAAGACCCTTATACACAAATTCAAAACCGCTTCATCTTTAGTCCGGTTCATCAATTGAATTAATGACGGCTTTTGAGTAAAATCCCCTATTTTATATAACTCTATTAAATTAAATAAAATGTCCCTTTCTGTATGGCTTTTCAATAGATGTTCTTTTATTTCAGCTTGAGATAAAGTGGTTTTTTCACCAAACCATATACTATTCATAAGGTTTCTTGAGCCTACCATCATTACACCTGCTTTCGCTAAGTAAATTATCTATTTCAACTTTCCCTTTAAATATTCAGCAATTTCTATTTGTCCTCGTTCAATCGCAAATGCGTAAGCATCCATCTCTTTCATATTTTCACCAGAGTATGTAATCGATATATTAATATGATTCTCAACTAACAGTTTAACCATCTCAAAATGACCGTTATATATGGCAGCAAACAGCGGATTTCTATCTGGTTCACTGATATCAATTTCAATATTATGGTTAATAAGATACTTAGCAATATCTATATGTCCTTTTGCAGCCGCTCTTTCTAAGGCATTGGTAGAAAAAGTTCCTCCTTGTGCATTCACATCTATTCCAGCACGAATAAGGTATTGTACGATTTCTAAATGACCATAAGCTGTCGCTACATGTAGCCATGTGCCGAAAGGTGTAATCCATGTTAACATTTCTGGATTTTTCTCCAATAAGTCTCTTACCTTATTTAAGTGACCACCTTTTATAGCGTCTCTAATAGCTTTTGTCATTTGAGTTATTTCCATTTTTCGTTTTCCCTCTACTTTCTACCTTGTCGAATTCTCTCCAAAATATATCGTCTCTCTGCTTGGTGTAATGCGCTGTAGTGTCGGGAGCTTATTGTCTATAGCAAGACTCCATTCGTTGCTTCTTTATATACTCCTACTAGTCTTCATTACTATGATTTTGTTTAATTTTATGTAAAAGAGCCATCACTTTTTCTTTATCATGGGCATGATCTTCAATATATACGTGGCAAATTTTGTGCAAGTAAGTTAAAAACGTTTCATAATCGACAATAACACTTTTGTCAGTGTCACCCGTACCGTCTAGAAATTCAATTCCGTTTTCAACATAACCCTCTTCCCACGGCTCTAAGTCACCTGAAAATGTACAAATGTGGTACTCATTTCCATAACCAGTTTCCTCTGAAAAATAGTGTAAGACTTTTAAAAATTTTTGATCTGATAAAGCGCTATAAAAACTTATCATGGGAGACAACGTACAATCTATATCATGAAATAATTCTACGATCTTCTTCATTCGTATCCCCTTTTTATAATTAATTGAATCAACGTTTACTATTTGATCACGCCTACTTCTATGAGAGCCTCAAAAAATCCACAATTATTTTCATGCCCTACTTTAACTGCGGATTAATGAAGCATAGCTAAAAATTCTTTGAATGTATCTGCAACAGGGTACGTGTTCGGCTCAAGCTCAGCAGAATTTTCATGATCCCATACACAAACGCTAGGGTTATCTCTTGAATTTCTATAATCTAAACACACAAAATCTCCTGCAAATAAAGTCGCGATTGGTAATAAAGCTACTCCTAATAAATCTCCATCATCTGTAAGCCGATCCTCTAATTGAGTCCATGTTACATCAATATCAAACGTACCAGCTTCATTGTTCTCTGGGGCTTCAAGAATACATAAAAACCTTATTAATACATAGCTATGACTCTTCACTTTAAAAGCTTTTGCTTCTGGAGAAGCCCCGTTATTTCTTTTTATCATTTGTTTATAGTCTGGAGGTAATTTCACTCTCCAAAACGCTTCCTTTTCAGCTAGTAAATTATCCGATGGTAATGGATAAATGATTGAATCTTTTTTTATTTCCATTGAATGTACTCCTTCTCTGTAGTATTCTTTCATTCCCTATTGAAATATGTATATTTAACATAATGAATTACACTATAAGCTGTTCATTTTTTATCTATCTTTTACAGCCTCGAGATATCTCTTTAGATGCTTTTGTCCTAGCTTACTTTTTGGCAAGATACCAAGGTATTCATATTTCCATATTGTCTTCCTAGCATGGGAATCTGCGGCTGAAAGATCATCATAATTAAATTGAATCGTAAACGTTTCTTTGTGATTAAAAATTAAAGTGAAGTTGGTCCATGGCTCTTGGTTCTCACTGCAGGTAAACACTTTCCACAATTCTTGGATGCAGTCTAATAATTTGTTCCATTGTTTAACATAGTCTTCTTCACTTACAGCAAAAATTTCAGGAATGTCATGACTGTATATAATTTCATCACTGTTATTAGGATAATAATAGAAGTACGCTGTTTGGGCACCATCAACAACTTCACCATAAAGATAAACTTTAGAACACGCTTCCGGAATGGTCTCTATTACGATATTGCCTATGTCTTGATATAGCTTATTCACTTTTTCTTCGTTCATCTAACATTCCTCCTGCTGCCTTGTTAAATTGCCTAAGAAGCCCTAGCAAAATATTAAAGCCTATTACGTTTCACCTTTTCAAACCACTCATTAGCATTATAACTAGCGGTTTTAACATCATCATTTGTATAAACCAACTCGTAATTGTATTCCGCTGTAAAGTGGCCGCTCTTCACATCATAAATTAATTTCATCTCCGTTGGCATGTCTCTGTTATTTTCTTTACACAGCGCTTCAATTTTTTCAATATCTTCATTTAAAATATCTAATACCATAAATCCTCTTTTCGGAGATGTATCATATCTTTCATCCTCATCCTCTAAGGCGTCGTTCACTTGATGAGATTTTACATATTGATTGTTAATAAGATAAAAAAACTTGCTAGCGATAATGTTTCCTTCACACGAAGCATAGATATACACTTTGTCGGCTCTATCGTTAATATACTCTATACAAATTGATATCATATCAGCTTGGAGTTCACTGAATCGGTCTTCAAATTCTTTCATATGATGTTGCACCTCGCTTATAAACTTTTAATTCTACGCTTGTAAAATGTTCCCTTGATGCAATTCTTTAGGGTTAATTTAGTACCTTCATGAGGTGGGAATTTAACCACAAATACTGGATTTATGCTAAATTGGATTATTGGGATACTCATTTAAATACTTATTGATTAAAGTCTTGCTTTCGCTATCATCTGGTTCTGTTCCTAAATATTTATATTCCCAAATCACTAGCTGGTCATCAAAGCTATAATCCGTGTCAAACCAATTTGTATAATCATAATGCACCTTCAATTTGCCATCGCTATTAACAGATAGTGTAAAAGAGTACCAAAGTTCTTGCTGATTATCTTTAAAAACGTTTCTTAATCTATTACTTAACTCAAATAAAGCTCGATCCTTCATTTTATAAAATTCTTTATCAATATCGTCGTATTCACAAGGAATTTCTAAACTATATTTATAGTTCTTTTCATTCTCAAGGGTATTATAAAAAAAGTAAGTGCCTCCGCCCGTTTCGGATATTTGAGCGTAAAAATAAATCTTTGTCCATTTGGTAGGAATCATTTCATTCACTGTTTCAGAAATTCCCCTATAAATTTGATTTATTTCTGTTTCCATACTCAATATGTTCGACCACCTAACTGTTTTTCCAGTTTATAACGCGTTCCTTACTGTACCATCCATTAATGTTTCTCTATAACTATTATAAACCACTACAATAAACTCATCATTACTCTTATCATAAAACACTAAAGTACTAAATACTTTCTCTCTACTTCCTGCATTGCATTCTTTATATTTCAAATACTAACTTTTTACTCCAACATAAAAAAAGAATTCGACTCTTTTCGAATTCTTTTCCTAATTTAACAACTTCTCTCCTCATTTTTTTGCTCTTAAGCAATTTGTACCACCTGCATGAGAGACAATCTAAACCCAATCAATTTTCAGTCCTCCTTTGCTTTAAATATTCAGCAATCTCAGTCTGCCCAAACTCTCTTGCATATTCATAGGCATTCATATTTTTGATATTTTCTCCCGTGTATCTAATCGACACATCTATTCCTTTTTGCACTAAATATTTAACTACTTCTTGATGCCCCCCATAAATTGCTCCAAACAGTGGATTTCTCTTCGCTAAGCTCACATCTAGTTCTGCTCCAGATTCTATTAAATACTTTACTATCTCTAAATTACCGGACCCAGCTGCTAAATTTAACGCAGAAGCATCAAATGTCCCGCCTTTCGCATTAACGTCAATTCCTTTTTCAACTAAATATCGGACGATTTGAAGGTTCTCTTTTTTAACCGCTACATGTAACCACGTACCAAATACAGTCACGGTATTTAAAACCTCTATATCATCTCCTATTAGTTTTTTCACTGCGTTGATATCGCCAGTTTTAATGGCATTTCTTATCAATTTCTTACTATGGCTTCGGTCCACTATGCAAACTCCTTCATTATCATCTACTCAAATAGGATCATTCGGAAATTCACTATCGTACTTTGCAATTAATACTCTATCTTTTTCTTCACTTGCTTCTTCACCTAGATATTTACGTTTTCAAATTATCATTTGGACACTAAAACTATACTTTGTATCGAACCAATTCGTATAATCATAGTGTATGTTCAACTTCCTGTTACTATCTACAGACATTGTAAATGAATACCAAAGCTCTTGATGACTATTTTCAAAACTGCTTCTTAATTGATTGCTCAATTCAAACAGTTTTCTTTTACATTTTTTAAATTCTTGTTGATCCACATGATACTCGAACGGGATTTTCAAGCTATACGTAAAACTTTGTGTATTCTGAGGTGTATTATAAAAAAATAAGTACCTCCCCCAGTTTCTGATATTTGAGCATAAAAATAAAACTTTCCCCATTCTTCTGGTATCATTTTATTCACTGTTTCAGCTATTTTTTTATGTAATTGCTTCATTTCATTTTCCACTCTTTTCATGACTTCAGTTCGTTCAAATTCTATACCTACCATTCTTCCAGATTTAGCTGCTTGATATTGATATTTAGCTTCCTTTATGTATTTTAGACTTAGACCTAACTCTTTTCTCTTTTTATAATGCATCAATTAACCTAAGTTTAGTTACTAATTCATTATATTTTAAAAATATCAACCGCATCTCCTGGAGATTTATTAATAAGGAGTTCAGGAATGTTTGGATTACTCTTCTTTAATTTATATTTTTGAATGTTTGTTAATTCAGGATTGAAAGAAATAGCCTGAGATGTAAACTCTAAGTTTATGAGTTTGTTGTAAACTTCCCCTAAAAATTTTTTCCAATTTTCCAAAGGAGAATTTAAAACCTCACCAGGATCTTCTAACATACGATACCCGTCTGCATAATGAAACATCAGTAAACCTGTTCCAAAATCACAAGCTGCATTTTCTAGAATAACTGTTGGCACTTCAAATCCACTATTCCAGTTATAATTTGCAGCAGAGTAATGAAGCAATAGAGAGTTATTAGTATTCAATAAATAACTTATTATATAATCCTTATCTGTGCTATTAAGTAACTGTTGAAGAAAATGAATATCGTCCTTATCCATAAGTTCTTGCCTCCTTTTTAAAAAACTCAAATGCTATAAATTATTGATTATTGCTGTTAAAATTTTCTTCATATCTTTTCATTTTCATCATTTGTTCTTTATCTTTTTCATCCGCTAATTCTCTACTTAAATATTTGTACTCGAAGATCCCGCATCTTCACTTTGTTCTTACTGCTTCCTTTATTTGTATAGCCTTAATAATTATTTAAATAGGATTATTTGGATATTCTTTTAAATATTGATCTATTAAACTTTTAGTTTTTTCATCCACCGGTGCTTCATCTAAATATTTATACTTCCAAATCTTTTTCTGTGCTACAAATCCGTAATCTGTATTCAACCAATCTGTATAATCAAATGATACAGAGAACTTCCCTGTTTGATCTAACATTAGCGTAAAAGAATACCATAGCTCCTGGTTATTTTCTTTAAAGATTTCCCTGAGCTGTTCACTAAGATCAAAAAGCTTATCTTCTTTATTATTAAATTCTAGTTCCGATAGATTAAATTGTTTCGGTATATCTAGACTATACGTGTAGCTATTATCTCTAATTGATTTATAAAAAAAGTAAACTCGCCCCCCGGATTCATCAATCTGTGCATAAAAATAAAATCTTTCCCATTCTTCTGGAATCATATTATTAACCGTTTCTGCTATTTCTTGATACAATTCCTGTAACTGGCTTTCCATTTGCATAGAATTTATCCTCCTGACTGGTTTTCAACTGTTGCTATCCCTAGTTCTTCATCTTCAATTTGGTATGTTATTCTAACTGTTTATCTTTAACTTTTTTATGTTTCTTCAAATCCATGTCAGACAACTAAAAAAAGACACTTGGTTACTTTTGTACAAAATCAAGTGCTTTAAGTCCATCTGTTTTTTAGTAGCATTAATGTTGTAACTTTCATAGTAAAAGTATGATACTTATATATATATCGTAGCAACTATTAAGCTGACACATCTTATGAACTCTAGCTTTACAAAAGAATTAGCGTTCTTCTTTGCACAAATATAAGTATTGGCCAAACTCAGGAAACACATCCCAGTTTTTTTCAAGGGTATTGTTTGTTTCGCGCTCCTCTACTGAACCATTCTTTAAATCTCGCTTTTCCATTGCTATGTAACCATCTTCTCGGAAATTCAAAATCAAACTACTTACTTCTGTATTAGTTTTATCATCATATTCCCAATACATGGCTGTTCTTAAAAAAAGCTTACCTTCACTCATAACTTCGAAATCATAATTTAAATATTTACGAATTAGTTCATCATAAAACCCTACCGAAACCCATTCATTTGTAATATTTATAATATACTTGTGCTTCTCATCTTCCCCTAGTACGACCGTATAGGGTTTATGTTTTTGGTGGTATGTGTATGCAGTATGCTCATCGAGAATGTTCCAAGGCTTCTTTTTGATATCTGACCATTCGTCACAATAATACATTTCCATAGTCACTTGTACACCTTCCCATAATATTTCTACTAACAGTGCTGTTTTTTTTCACAAATTCTTTATACGTTTCTGGTAAATTTATTCTCCATTTACCTTCCTTTTCAGAAAGCACAGTATCGTCTGGCAAGGGATAAATGATTGATTGATTGATCCATCCTTACATTCCATTTGTATACCTCCTTAACATTATGATGAAGTGTAATAGTAAATTAGATAGTGACAATAGATACTCGACTTTAGCATCCTTGCTCAAATTATTAAATCGATTCATTTGATTTGGTGATTCTCCTTCATACATGATTACCTTTTGAGTAATTTTATGTATTTCGTATCTTTCCCTTCAAATAATCTTCCTTCTGATTTTCGATTAGCTATATCAAAAAACTCTTTGGCAATTAAAAGAGATCCCACTTCATAATAAATAACGCCTGAAATAAACTCTTTTTCACCATCATCAAATCGTTTAAAGCCTGATGAGTATAGATGAGTTAGCCAATATTGGGCACTTTCATAGTCATTCATTATGATAAAGGTATCAATGATATCTTTTACCACCTCATAAGTATCACTATATAACCCTTTTGGAAGCGGAATTTCTTCCCACCCTTTGATTAATACATCAACAGATTGTTGGTAATTTTTCTGTTCAAATAACTGATCACTTTTCACTCTATATTCTCCAACTCTTTGTTGGATATTTAATTCCATTTTCATTTACATTCTCCTTAATAAAATGGGATGACTTGTTAAAACTAAAGATACATTGTTATTTAATAGTTTTGCACTTATAAAATTTGACTAGACCTATTAATCCCTATCCTAAAACGTAAAAAACACCTTTTTCTTTTCTTTAACAATTACGTGCTGTTAAAAATAGTGCATTTAACTGCTTATTGAGGTTTGCTGACTGTTAGTTCTCACTATTTGCTGTAGTGGTCTACACTTACTCATTCGTTCTCTTTATTCAATGGGTTCCATACACTGAGTTAAAATAATTTCATAAAATCTTCTCTTTTTATTGAGGTTTCATTGCTTGTACACTCATAATCATAAAAAACTAATTCCATTCTTTCAATTTCCTCTACTGTGATAAAACCCGTCTCAACTGCGCTATTCAAAAAGACAGTGCTACTATCTGCACCGATACCTTCCAGTGCTTGCGGTACATATTTTACTTTTTCGTTTTTATAAGCTTCCCAAGATGTATAAGCGGCGGCATCCACTAGTAGTGACCATAGCCTAGCCATATTCAAGTCTTCTTCTTCCTCAGCAAATTCTGAGATCCCTGTATAGTCTGCATTGTCAATAAGCTCATAGAGTTCATCTCCAGTTACAGTATGAGATTCACCCCATAACCAACATTTGTCTAACGCTTCTCTACCTGCTGGATATCTTTCATCACCTTTACTTATTACAGAAAATACTCTTTCAGCAACAATTAAAACAACCCCAACTTTTCGTTCACTTTGCAAATTAAGAATGAATTTATTTTTCACAAAATCCTCTTTATGTTTATTTAATAATCTTTCCATTTTTTTAACGTACACGTAATTCATTTTTGAACTTTTCTATGATTGTACTGATTGTTACGCTCAAATAAAAGAAAGCACCTGCTTCCTTTTATGGACAATCAAGTGCTATATGCTATATAAACTTACTTAGTCTATTTACACATTATTTTTTAATTATCTTGTAACCCTATTAAAATCCATTCATCTACAATATCCCAGAAATCAACACTATATTCAGGCTGATCATTGGTGAACCACAGTGTTGCTCTATTATCCGTACAATTGTTCAAATCTACCGCAACGTATCCACCCATACCATTCTCAAAAAATCCATAAGTGGTATCAAGATTGATTTCTAATGGATGCTCTAAATCATCAAGAATCCCCCATTCATCTTCTTTAAAATAAGTTACTCTCTCTAACGGTACTAGACCCATTGCTCGACTTGGCATATAATAAAAGCCATTATGTAACTTTCCGTAAAATTTAACAATAGATTGCGGAACACTTGACCAAGCTTGTTCAATGTCTAAATCGTAAATTGATTTGTTTGGTATTCCCCCTTCATAATAAAGAATTTCGTCATTTTCACTCTTCACGCTATATAGAATGGCGTACTGTCCATTATCTATAATGAGTTCAACATCTACTAAATTCTCTTTTAAATATGAAATCGTGTGACTTAATTCTTTTTCACATACCCGATTCCATAAAGCAATTAGTTTATCTTTCCTCTCAGTCTTGTCAGTTTCTATAAATACTTCCACCCATTCTTTCGGGATGTTCTCTTTCTTAATATTTAGTAAGTCTTCATTAGATACAAACTCAATACTTTTTCTGTATTGTTGCAGAAAAGACAACTTATCCACTTAGAATCACTCCTATTTATCCGCTTAAATTCATTTATTAAACTATCTTTATTTTCTACCGTGTTTTCTCTTGTAAATATGGTTATAGATTGTTGTCGGATAAAAAACAGTTTATTTAGATGGTCACATCATGCCACCCTACGTCATTCACCTGTTCATCTAATAAACGAAGTCCCAATCCATTTTCTATATCCCATGTACAATCAAATGTTAGTCCAATATCACGTTCATCATAAATATCCTTATACGAAACAATAATACCCACTAGGCTAATTATTTCAAGTATTTGGTCAGTGTTTTCAGTTTCTAGGTAATGCCTATTTTAACTAACATCACAACCTAACTCATGCCATGTTTGTTTATATACGTCTTTGTACTTGTCATACATGGAACTTCCCCCCACTTACTCGCTGAGCTAAGCTCGTTCCGCTCCTTCAGGTAGGGGTCTTCTAGACTAAAATGATAAAATGTCATCTCACCTAGACTCGTAATTCTTTTTCTACTCATTTCACTCGTACTTTGTTTTTTTATTTATATATTCGTTATTGTGTTTCCTATACGATCTGCTTGTAAAATATAAAATAAGTAGTAAGTCTACTTCATTAGAACGAACCTTATACCTCTACTGGCCCCATAAAACCAGTAATAATAAGAATATGTTCCTTCAATTTGACCTTTTTTAAGTTCTCTACTTTTTCTGCTCCACCTAACCCTAATAGAGGTGTATAACCAAAACACTCATCATACTCTAACTCATTGTATTGTTTAAGCGCTTCGGGATAAGGCTGCCAAGATAAATCTTCATCCCTGAATTCTAAATCAGCAATATTTTGAAAGAAAAATTCAAATGTAAACATAATAATCTTTACTATGCCATACCTGTAATTAAGTAATCCAACATATCCATCCGCCCAAATAATCAAGTCTCCCATACTCGTAGCAAACAATACGATTGAATCCTTAAATCTTGGACAACTCTCCTCCAAGATTTCTATAAATTCCTCTGGATTTACGCTTTTAAAATACCCTTGCATAAATGTACCAAATCCATAATTACTCCAAAAATTTATCACTTCATTTGGTACTAATTCTTTATACTTTTCAATGATTTCACTCGGAACTTTACTATGCAACTTAAAATCTTTTAAATATTGCTCCATTCAAACTCCTCCCCTAAAGTGTTAACTTTACATTCAAATACGTATTTTTAAATTGTTCTGGTGTCATGTTTTTCGCTACTTCCTCTATTTGTTTATCAATACTCTTGATTCTAGACCTCCATTAACTACCTATAGAGAAATTAATCCTCTTATCTCCTATTATTTCAGCTTTTCCACCTGCTATCTAGTCAGGAGTCAGGGTGCTTGAGTAACTAACCATGCCTGAGCTTTTTTCTTTGCTTGTGATAACGGTAATCCCTCACTTTGAAGTTCATTTACCTTTTGTACATAAGCTTTTTGTCTAGCTATTTTTGAACTGCATTTCCTTCTTTCGCTCTACCTTTATCAATAAATTGCTCTCGATTTTTCTGATATTCATATATGGTTAATTCATTCATCCCTTTTTCTTGATCTTTTAACTGTCTTGTAAATTCTTATGAATCGAATTTAGTTTTGTAGGTAAATTTCACTTTAATTTCTTTTGTTCTAGGTATATCATCTAAATGCTTGGCTTTATCCGTATCCTTATTTAAAACCAAAAGCGATAATTGGGTTACCAATTATCGCTTACTAAGTCAAACCATTTGATGTACTATAAAGTAACAATTATTTTATTATCTATGATAGTTCTAAAATTGGTGTAATTTCTCATCATGTTATTACCATATGCACTAACTGCTTCATTACCACACACCAATACTAAATTAAAGCTTGTTATTTTTCACTTCTTCAAACCACTCATCAGCAACGTGATCAGCTGTTTTACTATCATCGTTAGTATATACTAAATCATACTTGTATCCAGCTTTAAAATTGCCACTCTTAACATCATAGATTAACTTCATCTCCGTTGGCATATCTCTTTCATATTCTTTGCATAATTCTTCAATCTTTTCGATATCTTCACATATTATTCGCAACACCATAAGCATTCTTTTTTGAGACACATCATATCTTTCGTCTCCATTCTCCAATGCATCATTCACTTTATGACATTCTACATACTTATTATTGATACAATAAAAGAAACTGCCTGAAACAATTCCTCCTTCACGTGAAGCATAAACATATATTTTATCAGCTCTATCTTCAACGTACTCCATACATATAGATATCATATCAGCTTGTAACTCACTAAACTTATCTTCAAATTCTTTCATACTACCTTTACTCCTTTAGCCGCTCTAAATTTAAGTTCAACGTCAATGCTTTTTCATTTAGTTGGACACCACTATCTCTGAACATATGTATCAAGTCCGAGTTATTCTCTTTACTTTACAGTATGCTTTACCAGGTAGCCCTCAAAATTATAAAACAATATCTTGAAAACCAACCGCGACTATTTCTTCATCCTCAAATTTTACCGCAAGACCATGCTCAGGTTCCCACGTGCATTCAAGTAACAAACCAACTTGTCTTACATCTTCATCAAAGACCATAGGAAATATCAGTTGCTTAGGTTCAACAATAGTAGCTATCTCGTCCTTTGTGGATATGACAGGAGCCATCTTATCAGCGAATTTCTCACCGAGCCGCTGTCTGTAATCTTCGTAAACTTCTAAATAATAGTTCAATATAGCATCCTCAGCCAAGTTCAAAAGACGTTCTTTGTCATTAAAAAATTTATGATAAGCATTGACCTGTGCATCTTCAAATTCTGCATCATCTTCTGCTTCAATATTTAATATTACAGTCTTTTCCTGTCCAAACAAGGTAATGTTCATAGCCCTCTTCCAACCATGGTAGTAGGCTAATTCTCCAAACATTTTATGTTGAATGGTCTTCATTGCTGCCACCCTCTACTTGTTTTTTTACTTTACCTGCCTTAAAAACTCCACTTAGGGTTTCATTGACCCTCTCATTCTTATAAGCAAATGTGGAGTCACCACGTTCTTCATTCTATTTTCCATTATTCACCGGCATTTGTGCAAGTCTTTCTCCATACGTATTGTTAAAGGTTCTAGCTGGGCTCTTCTGCCCAACTTCAAACGTACCCTTAGGAGCCTCCTCAAAATTTACGCCTTCTCTCAGTAGCGAAACTGCCTTTTATAAAAAGAAACCCTTTAACGAGTAACTGACACTCAATCAAGGGTTCTTAATAAGTAAAAAGCTATTTTATTATTAAATATGTTCCCTCTTAACTTGCTCAAACCACCGCCTAGCAACGGAACTTGCAGTTTCGTTAGAATCAATTGTATGCACAAGCTCATACTTATAATCTGCGGTTAATTTATTTGCTTTAACATCGTAAACCAGTTTAATCTCTGTTGGCATTTCACGATTGTATTCTTTGCATAATTTAATCATTTCTTTAATATCTTCATTGATTATTTTAACAACTGCTTTTTGACGGACTACAGAAGTATCATAAGAAAAATCGTCTTTATTCTCTACATTGATCAATGCATCATTAAGTTTATGTCTCTCGACAATTTTACCATTGATATTATAAAAAAAACCATTTAAAATAAGACCTTCTTCATAAGAACAATATATATATATATTTTATTTGCTCTATCGAAAACATACTCTAAACATATCGAAACCATATCCGCCTGAAATTCACTAAAGTAATCCTCAAATACTTTCCCCAATATGTTCACTCCTAGTTTAGTATATTTATTCCCTCATATCTTCCGTCTATCTCATATTCAACGATAAATTCTGATGGCCTTTTATTGTTTCCTTTTCTTCTTGAAATAACAAAAACAAAAAGCATTTGTTGCCATTCCATAGACAATCAAGTGCTTTAAGTTTATATGTTTTCGAAGTTTCTATGTTCGTTCAAAGTTTGTAAGTTTCATTACACCGCCGTAACAATATTACCTAACGCACTTAATTCTTCGCATCTTCAAGAGTTTTAAGATACTTTTCTAAGTATTTTTTCCCTGAATTACTTTTAGGCATAATACGAAGATGCTCATATTCCCAAATAATCATTCTCTCATGAGAATTTTCATCCGAAAGGTCATCATAATTAAAATCAATTTTAAACTTTCCTGTATTATCAAAAATCATAGTGAAGTTTGTCCAAACTTCTTGATTGTTATCAATAAACTCTTTCTTCATGGTCTTAATACAACCTAACAAACAATGCCACTTCTTAAAATATTCTTCTTCTGATACATTAAAAAGTTCAACAATATTATGACTGTAAATAGGCGTAGCATCCTCTTCTGGATAGTAATAAAAATATGACTCTTGCACACCTTCTCTAACCTCACCATAAAGATATATATTAAACCACTTGTTGGGAATTGTATCAATCACAACCTCTGCTATTTCACTATATAACTTACTTAACTTTTCATCCCTCATCTAATTCCCCTCTCGGTACGTTATCCAAATTCTTTTCCACAACCATAAAATTTTCATGAACTAAGTGTTTATTTTCTCTTACTCCTTAGTCATATAACTTATTGAGAAATTCAGTAAATGTTGGTTCAACGTAAAATACATTTTCTCTTGCACGCTCTTCCTGGTAATCATTAAAGACTTCTAGAATATGCTCACCATCTTCAACTTCATATGTTAATAATTTTCCAAATACCTTTTCTTTTCCTTCAACTTGACATAATTCAGGACTAACATGGGCACCATTATAATCTATAGCGACCTCTATATAATCTAAGGGAAATTTCACTCCTAATTTTTCTTCAACATTCTCCACTTCTTTCTTAGTCACTGGTTCATCCCATGATCTCCAATTTATATTACTCATCCCTCTATAAATTATCTCAGTCCATAACTTTGCAACCCCATGTCATACCTAGAGGCTCTTTTAAATATCTTTTCAAATGTTAATTTTTATTCATTACAATATGGTGTTTAGCTTACAGAATCTTGTATAACATGCATGGTGAGGGCATTACCGTTATAAAATAAAAAAACCTGAAAGGCATAAAAACCAATTCAGGTCATCTTGTTAATACAAAGCTAATTGTAAATAGGTGTTGCATTAAGAACAGTACCAGCAGGACCCAATTTCTCAATTAGCTTCTTTGCCTTACCATATGGGAATTTTTCTACTAATATAAAAGGCGGATTCTTAGAAGCCCTTAATAAATCTCCAGTTGATATGTCTATTCCTAACACTTTTTTTATATTTACTAAGTCTTTTAACCCACCATCAGGGGCTTTTATCAACACTATATTGCAAGTATTAGATGATTCTACTGCTTGCTTCTGTGCTCCTTCAATTAAACAACCATTACTAACCCATTTAATGAAATCTAAAGCAATTATAGTAGCATTGGTAGGATTCATGTCGCCAGAATCAACTACAAATACTGTTTTTTCTTCCGTATCTTGCAGCATTAAAAAAACATTTCCACCACCGTCATCACCAATGGCAACATAGTCGCTTGTATATTTATCTACTTCCCAAGTTTCATTTCGTTCCGCAATATCCTGAGTACCGTAAATTAACACCCCACCATCAATTGAAAAACCATTCGTACATCTCAATAACCCCCTATATACATTAGGTAGAATAATTTTCATTCGATCTTCTACTTCTTGAATTTCAATATCACTTGCTGAAGTGTTGCTTATTAGACCTTGGACGTTGGATAATTTAAACATTTTACGAAGCCTCCTACACTACAGACATATTTATATGCATCTTTAACTGCTTTTTGAGGTGTGCTTACTGTTAGTTCTCATCATTTGCTGTAGTGGTCTACACTTACTCATTCGTTCTCTTTATTTAATATGTTCTAGCTCCTACCCCCAAGGGACCGTTAGGAAGAAACCTGACCGGTATAGGTAGTGAAGACATATTCATCCACATATGTAAGCGTTCATATTCAGTATTCCATGGATAAGATGCTTTCCAAAAAATTTGGGACACTCCATAACGCGGCTTTACAATTTCTGCGATTTGATCAGATAACTCAAAAAAAAACAGACCATAATTTTTTAGGTATTGATTTATGGAACTCAAACTCCAAATATGAACTATGACTCCAGTTAACTTTAAAACTCCCTTTATAGTGCACCGCTTTATCACGATACAGGTGAACTTCAGATACTCTACGCTCTGAAATCACTTTTTCTAGAATTTCCCGACGATTATATTCTACCTTTACTGTTTCAGAGTTACCCCAATGAGTAGGAGCAAATTTTTCATTTGACTCAAACACATCCAAAAGACGACCTAATAGCTCCTCTTCGTTAAAAGCTACTGTGGGGTACATTGAAATTGAAAAATAATTAGGTTTCATTTATATCCTCCTTCCATACTAGATATCATATCAGTCTGCAATTCACTGAATAAATCTTCAAATTCTTTCATACTACTTTTACTTCTTTAACAATAATAAAATGCTGTAAGGCCATGCTTACCATCAATAATGTTTTTAACTATAAATTTCTTTGTTTGCATATTACTCTCAGTATAAATGTTTTTAACATCAACACCTGTTTTTTTGAAATATTTTTTTCAAAATTCAACCTCATTTCTCTTTAACTTTCTGATGTTTTTCACATTCACATCGGATAATTTAAAAACAAAAAATTGTTCACAAAAAAACACTTGTTGCCTAAAAGGCAGTCAAGTGCTTATAGTTCATTTTGTAATATAGCTTTGAACATTACTGAACTGGTCCCATGAATTCAGTAATAATAAGAATATGTTCCTTCAATTTGACTTTTTTTAGATTCTCTACTTTTTCTGCTCCACCAAGCCCTAATAATGGAGTATAACCAAAACACTCATCATAAGCTGGCAACTCATAGTGGTCTACTGCTTCTGTATAAGGTGACCATTCTAATGATCTCCGTCTAAATGGTTCTTCCTCTAAAAATCTAATAAATAAAGAATATTTTGAAGCTAGCACTTTCGTTTTAGCCTTACGATAGTTAACCATCACTACATAGGACTCATTATTTTCATCCATCTCAAATAGTATAATATCACCCATGGATGTAGCAAAAATTGGAATGGCCCCTTCATTTCTTAAATATGTGTCAGTTATCAACTCCCTAAAATCATCAGGGTTAATTACTTTTAAATAACCATTCAGAAGAGTTCCATATCCATATGTTTTCCACGCTTCAATCAATTCTTTTGGAAGATACTCTTTATATTTATTGATTGTTTCTTCTTCTACTGTTCCAATTTGCCGAAAATCATTGTATATATTCAATTCCTACTCCTCCCTAGTGTGTAAGCTTTACATTTTAATACGTGTTTTTTAGTTGTTCAGGCGTCATATCTTTAGCCATCTCTGCTATTCCTTCATCTCTAACAATATGTATCAAGTTCAAGCCTTTTTCCTTACAGTATACTTTGATTTCGTCTTTTTGATATTTCAACTTACCTGTCCTTGAGTTGAGAATTCTGTATACCCAACAACGCTTAATTTTTCAGCCTCCCGTTACGAAATTTAAATTTATATAACGCTTTTTTAACGAATAGCGAGTATTATACGACCGCCTCTTATAAAGATACAACCTAAAAATTAAAATCCAACGCAGAGTAAGAACACCTTTTTACGTTATCCATTGTTTATCGCCACGAGTTTTGTCAATCTCGTTAATTTTTTAACCACTCCATGTCATACTATCTCTAACATGTAAAATGTCACCTCGCCCATTTCTCGTTCTTGTTCGTTTCTCCAAGTGTTAATACGATACTCCATGATGGTACTACCATCATGAGCTCTCGATTCTCAAACAAGTCATTTTCTTATTATCTCATTCAAATATCAGCGAGTTTAATATTAATTAAAGTAAAAAACCTTGAAAGGCATTTAGCCAATCAAGGTGTGCGTTTTATTATGTTTTTTTAATCAACTAGTAACTCCAAGTAATATTTGTCATCTACTTCTATTTTTCTTAAAAATTCTTCAAGAGAAGTCGCAATTTGAATATCATAATAGTAAACCGGACTGCTATTCTTTTCATTTAATTCAATTGACATTAAAGCTGATTCACTACCTTCAAAAAATATTAGTTTGTTATTTTCAAATTCATCATAGATTTCTATGTCAGGATAAAACTCAAAATCATTATCTCTTAATCGAAAATCTCTTACGGAATAAGGATCCATAATACGATTTATATTATACTCTGAACCTTTAATAAACCCGTAGCCAACCTCTATATAAAAATTAACTAACTCCTTAGGAAATTTTAAATCGAGTTCCTTCTCAACCTCTTTTATTTCATTTTCAGTTACTGGATAAAAACTATTTTCTTGATTTGCCTTCATAGATTCGTATCCCATTATTTTCTACCTCCTTTAAATAGTGCATTTGCTGGTGAACCTGCTCCATGTATACCAGCTTGATGCTCATTTGGAAATTTTGCAGGATGCATATTCCACCATTCATGTTCTCCGCCAAAAGTATTTTCAATTATATGATGAGCATCATACTTATCTCCTTGTTTCCTAATTCTTTTACCTGTTTTTTCTGAAATAACATTTTCAGTATACACAGGCCACTTTTGCCCAGTATTTTCTTCCCACTCTTTAATTACTTTATTTTTTACTTTATCAAATTCTGCCCTGTGCTTAGCTGTTTCTATTGGTGACATTTTTTTATATTCTTTATTTCTTAAGGCTTCCTTCAACTTCTCTATTTGGTTTTTAGGTAACTCTCTGCCGGTTCGCCCTTCTATATCTCTAATATATTTTTTTATTGTATCAGAATCTATCTTATTACCCGTACCCTTAGTAACTTCTTGAACCTTCTCAACTTCTTTAACAACCGGTTTCTCCACTCTCTCCACATTCGGGTTAGCCACAAATCGTCCGGTTTCTGGATCTTGGTATCGCTTGGCAGTTGGGTTATAGAGAGCTTGCGCCATCTGCATCGTCTGCTGCTTCACATTCTGCAAGGTCTCCCTCACCGTCTGCTGGGCAAGTGCTGGACCTGCCGGCACAAAATCTGGCATGAGTCTTGGCATACTGCTGTCTAGGATGTTGTTATACGTTTTATGTAGCGACTGAGTCCAAGAGGCCGGTGCGTTTTTGACGCTTTGGTAGGCTTGCTTTGTGACGTTGGCAACAGCGCTTGTGCGAAGCGTGTTGCGCATGTTGTTGAGCTTTTCGGTTCCTTTGGTCGCAAGGCTTTGTCCCATTTTCCCCGCTACCTTCGTAGAAAGCGCTCCAGCTCCAGCAATTCCTAATGCTTGCAGAAGACTTGCTTTACGCTGCTCTTCACTGATTTTATTCCCGAACATGTCGCGTCCGGTCATGTATTCTCCTAGCCCGTTTGCGGCCACAAGACCGTAGAGGCCTTTTTCGGTTTGCTCTAGGACTTTGAAGGATTTGGCAGATTTGTAGGCGTCTAGGGCGTGATCCGCTGCGCTTAGGCCTTTAGCTGTTTTGTAGATGGCTTTTCCGCCTTTTGCGGCTCTTCCTACCCAGCCGACAACCGGAATGAAGCCGGCTGCTGCCATGGCTCCCGCTGCGACGCGCTGTGAGGTGGAAAGTTTTTCACCCGTAACAGGGTCCACGCCTTCTGCTGCTCGTTTATAATCATAATATCCGCTGACCTCTCCTGTAAAGGTAGAAACCGCGTCCCACGTTTTTTCATACCACGGCTTGTTTGCTTCTTCTTCTTGCTTTTTTTCCAGCTCGTATACTTCTTCTTGCTGCTTGTTGTAATCAACATATGAAGTGGCATAGTCGTTTAGCTTTGTTTGAACTTTATACAGCTCGCTGTCGTGATAGGCTTTTTCGTCAAAGGCAAGCTGATAGACACTTCCTCCTTGACTCGTAGCAAGCTCTAAGCCGCTTACTAGCGTATCCACTACCGCATAGAAGTCGTCCATTTCGCTGTATTCTTTTGACCATTCAGCGTCAAGCTGGTTCACTGCTTCAATTGTATCGGTGCGTTTTTTCTCTGCTTCTTCTATTTTATCGTTAAACTCACTCGTTGAAAACGCTGAAATAGAGACGATATCATCGATGCCGTTTAAAATACTCTGCAGATCGTCGTGCTGCTGCGCAACCATTTCTTTAGCATTGCTATTGGCGTTTTTTAGCTCTGTTTCTAAAAATGATTCAGTTACAATCGTGCTTCCTGATAGCTTTGCTTTTTCAGCTTTAACGTGAAGCGTTGAAAAATAGCTTTGCTGCATTTTAATTAAGTTTTCCCACTGTCCGGCCGTATCGACGTGCTGCTTATAAAAAGATTTTATATTGTCAGCGCCTTTTCCTTCTAAGCTGCCTTCTAAGTCTGCTACGCCCTGCAGCGCTTTTTTCAATTCACCCAGCTGGCTGAGTAACTCATCGTAGGCTTTTTCCCTGTCTTTTGCTACATCAAACAGCGCTTTTGCATCGTATACCTTTCCCACAGTCATCCCCCTTTGCTGCTACGAATGGATAATAGATTCGTCTTGTTCTTTTAGTAAGTCTACATTAGATTTTGTATCTTTTACGTTTTTGTTTAGTGCTTTTATATAAGTAGAAATAAGCGTTTGAATTTCTTCTTCGCGCGCTTCCCATTTCTCTGTAGTATCAAGGCTGTTTTTTCCAAGGTCAGGCATTTTGCTAATGGATAAATTCCCAATCGCTGAGCTGACTGCTTCAAGCTTTTTGATAACGTCAGCGTGATCAAGCTTAATTGTCATGAAAACAGCCCCCTTCTAATTTCACTAATCTTGTTTTCTACTGCGTCATAGGCTTCTTCACCTTTAGCTAATAAAGAATCCGCTTCTCCAATAACGGCGTTCAAGCCACTCAAAGCTCCTTTTTCAGCTTCTAGCGCCCATATCTTTGTTTCAATTTCACGAATGTATCCATCGTAATCACCGTCTAAAATGCCTTTTATGTTGTCGTAGGCTGCCGTACGTTTTTCGTCAAAATCATCCGATAACGTACCCGTCCATTTGTCTCCCAGCTCAGGCTTTTTGATGTGTTCAATTTCTTTTAATGAAACAGCTTGTTCATGCTCAATTTTACTTTTAGCCGTTCTTAGCTTAGAAATTTTCCCTTCTACATCTGAGACTCTTCCAGATACTTCACCCAGCAGTCCGTCTAATACGCTTCCTAACCCCATATCGTTCCTCCTGTTCCGCACATTTCGAGTTTAATCCAATAATTATAAGTATAAAATTTGTCTCATTATAGCTAAATAGGAAAAAACTCTCTTTTTTATGCTTCTAGTTTCATGAATTGAGATAAAAATGAAAAATAAGAGAAAAAAGACTCATGTCTAAATACGTTATCCAACCATATGCCGTTATCTAAAACAAAGAATAAGTAGAATAAAACCATTCCTTTGTACCCATACCCGTTTTTTCCCACAAATTAAAGCTTTTTGCGTAAAAAGACCAACTTCACTTCATTTTTTTACACAGCAAAAAACCTCTGCACATCCTGCAGAGGTTTTGTTTTATACTTGAACCGGCGTTGGTTCTTCAGCTGTTTGTTCGTGCTGTATAAGTCCGTAGTTTTCCCACGCTCGGCTTTTCCAGCGAAAAAACATAATAACTGCGCGCGTCCATTCATCGGCTGCGATGGCAAGCCAAATGCCAGCGAGCCCCATGTCTAAATGGAAAACGAAGAAATAACCGAGCGGCAAGCTCATCATGACCATCGACATCGCACCAATTAACACCGGATATTTGGCATCTCCCGCTGCCCGCAGCGAGTTAATCAGCACAATGTTCATCGTTCTTCCCGTTTCAAGCACAATGCTCAGAAGCAGCACCGTCGCCCCAAGCTCAATGATATGCGGATTGTCTGTAAACACGCTGATCAGTTGTGTTCTGAATGTCATCACAAGAACAACCATCATCATCGTTACGGCACTGGCCCATTTGACGCTTTTCCATACGCGATGGTACGCTTCATCTTTTTCGTTTCCGCCTACTAAACGGCCGACAATAATCGCTGTACCCATTCCAATTGCAATGGCAAATAAGTAAATGAACATTGAAATATTCATCGCGTACTGTCTCGCAGCAAGCGATTCTGCTCCTAGGTAGGTTGCATAGTATAAAAAGACAATTTGACAGCCTTGATACATCACTTGTTCAAAAGCCGACGGAATACCAATTTTTAAAATTTTACCGATATATTCTTTTGAAAGCGTAATGTAGTATTGAAATTTCACTCTATATTCCATCACTTGATACAGCAGCCAAAAGAACACAATAAGGGCAACGAATCGGCTGAACGCAGATGAAATTGCTGCTCCTTGTACGCCCATTTCCGGAAAGCCGAACTTCCCGAAGATTAAAGCATAGTTTCCTGCAATATGAAAAATGTTCATTCCAAGTGAAACAAACATTGCCTGCTTCGTAAAGCCATGTACGCGAATAATCGCTGCAAGAGAGTTGATAATCGCTTGAAGAAAAATAGCTCCTCCAACGATGGATAAATAGCTTTGTGCATACATCAGCACGTCACCTTGTAAGTTCATCGCTTCCATCATATGTCTTGAAAACAAAAGAAAACCCGCGCTAATGACTAGCCCGACTCCTAAATTTAACGTAACGGCCAAAGCAGAAATCTTTGACGCTTCCATATACCGTTTTGATCCTAAATACTGAGAGACAACAATTGCCGCTCCGTTACCAATGACCTCTAACACCAAAATCGCAATGTGAAGGTATTGATTGGCTGCTCCGACTCCTGATACGGCATCATCCGACAGCGCACTTAGCATAAAGGTATCTGCAATCCCCATTAACATAAAAAGAAACACTTCTAAAAAGATCGGCCACGTTAAGAAAAACAAATTCAGCTTTTCTTTTGGCCCTTTTTTTGTTTCGACCGCGGTCATCCCATCACCTTCTTTACCGATATCCAATTTCAAACAAGAAGTATCTTACCACACATTTCCTTTGTATACATCCCCTTTTTAGCACATTTTTTATTTTATTTGTTTAGGCATAAAAAAAGCCGCTTCCTTAGAGGAAGCAGCTTTTTTTCCGTTATTAAATTGAAATTTTCACTTCTGCGTTCATACCTGGAAGAACTTTATCTGATGCGTCATCAATTGAAATTTTCACCGGTACTTTTTGCGTTACTTTTGTGTAGTTTCCTGTATTTTGAGCAGGAAGCATAGAAGACACTGAGTTTGTTGCGCGACCGATTGCTTCAACATGGCCTTTAAAGACTTTACCTGAATCTCCGTCCACTGTAATGTCGACGCTGTCTCCTTCTTCTAAGTCACCTAGGTCTGTTTCTTTAATGTTTGCATTGATATAGATTTTAGATAAATCAGCTGTTTGTGCTAACACATCGCCAGCTTTTACTAATTGATTTTGAGATGCGTTGTTTTTAATAATTGTTCCGTCAATCATAGACGTTACGTCTGTTGATTTTTCGCCTTCTTTTAAGCTTCCAACAGAATCACCTTGAGAAACGCTATCTCCTTCTTTTACATTCCATTCGCTTAACTGACCGTTAGCTGAAGCGATGACTTGTGAAAGCGGTGCTTCTACCTGCGCTTCATCTGTTTTAACGTAATTTGCTTTTTCGTAGAAATAATATCCACCAAAGCCTACTAGTAATAAAATCACAATGATTCCAACAATGTTAGTAACCAATAAACGACTTTTACTCATCGGAATTCCTTCTTTCTATAGTTAGTATATTATACAGAGGTTTCTTCTGTTTGAGGTGCCGGCAGCATTTTTCTTTCTTCTTGCGGCTCAGCTTCTTCTTGAACCTCTTCTTTTTGAACAAGAATTCTATTTTCACCGCTCCACGCTTTACTTAGTGAAGCAATGAGCATAATTACGCCTAAAATACCAAGCATGAAAAATAAGTTGTGATACGCATGTAAAATCGACGCTTTTTTAGCGCCTGCTACAACAGCCGTCACGGCCGATGTTTTTGCGTCTGCTTGACTCATTCCCATACCCATATAGCGTTTGATCATTTCAGATAGCTGCATCTTCACCTGAGGATCTACTGAGCTAATTTGACCTCGGAAATCTTCATAATAAATCGCGTTTTGTCGAACAACAAACCACCCAATCACAGGTGCTACAATCGCTCCTAATAAATTTCGAATGGAGTGCAGTGAAATGGAACGCATCGAAGCTTGATGTAAATCTCCGGCTAGTGCCGCTCCTAATGCACCGGATACCAGTGCCATACTAACACCCATACCAAAGAGCATAATGTGAACATATAAACTTACTAGTGATGTATCAGCTGATACGTTTACCCAGCTAAATCCTACAATGACAATGAGAAGTGATCCAATCGCTCCAAGATAACCTGGACCAAATTTGTCATATAAGAATGTCGTTGCAAATGCTGAAATCAGTACCCCAACAAAAAAGTATAAATAAAAATAAGAAAGCGTGGTGTACGATGCATTTTGCACATTTTGCATGACGCCATTAATACCTGCAATTGCTAAGATGTATGCCATATGACCGCCAATGGCCATAATTGTACCCGCAACTGGTTTTACGGCTAGCAGCGATTTTAATGGTACTAACGGATTTTCAGCCGCTAAATCAACTAAGACAAAAATGACAACTAACCCTGCTGCAGCTAGTAAGAACGGCCACACTTGGATAGAAGCAAATCCTTCGTATCTTAGTTCATACAGTGGATAAACTAATAAAATCATAATAAGGCTAAGAATAAAGATACTTTTCTTATCCACTGGACGGTCTTCTTGCTGAGTTGGATCATGAGCAGGTAATACCTTATATCCGATAAACAGAGAGACAAGAGAAGCAAGTATTCCTAAAACAAACACCCAGCGCCAATTATCCATGCTAAGAGATACAGCACCTAAAAAGGCTCCAATCGCCGTTGAACCGAACAGTCCGCCGATCGCTAATACTAAAAAGAAGTTTCGGATTTTATTCGGAAACGAGATCAGCGCAGCTGGAATAATGGTTAAAAACAGCATTCCTGAGCTTAAGCCTTGAATCAGACGACCAAGGGATAAAAACGCAACGTTTTCGGAAAAAACGTTGATAATCGAACCTGCTAAAAAGACTAAAACGAACGTTAAGTATGCTTTACGTACGCCATATTTTTTCGCAAGCATCGGACCAATTGGTACCCCAAGTCCAAATGCCAAGTTAGAAATAATAGATGGCAATAGTAAGCTTTGTGTACTCGCATCAAATCGATTTTGAATCAATACTTGATTGACCGTGTAAGATAAATTCAAAAAATACTGAGGGCCAATTGAAAATAGCGTTAAAATCGCCATAATTAAGTATTTAGGTACGCTTAAACCTTGTTTGTCGGAGGCTACTACTGGATTATTCTGACTCATATTTATTCCTCCTTTTATTAAATTCTTTTCATATGACTAACAATTCCTTACATATTTTATTGTACAAGTTGTATCATGCAAGTTATAGCAGCACTACATATTATACATCTTTTAATGAAGAAATCAACTTCTTTGTTTCAACTTAAAAAGACTATTTTTCAATAGCCTTTTTGTTCATCTATATGTATTCGCTTTAACATCCATTACTGCGCCATCTTTTAAAATCAAGATTCAAGCGTGATAAACTTTTTTCCAGTGCCAAAACCTCTTCTTCCGACCAATTTTCTAACACTTCAGCATAGGCTTGTTTACGCTTGCTTTGTACATGCTGCAAAATACCTTTCCCTGCATCCGTCATTTCAATTAAACTAATCCGCCCATTTTCTGGACTCGGAAAGCGACGAACAAACTGTTTAGTCTCAAGCGCAGATACTTGCCGGCTAGCTGTAGATAAGCTCAGCTTTAAATTTTCAGCTAATGCATTAATCCCGAGCGGACTGCGCTGATCTAGCTCGCTTAACAGTAAATACTCAGAACGGTCCAAGCTTCCAAGCTTAGGACTGTGCGTCGTTGTTAGACGAACAAGCAGCGCAATTTCGTGTTCAATGGTTTGCAGCGAGTCTCGCTTCACCTCTGTCTCCCCCTTTATCTCATGAAACATTCTGTACTTTTTAATATGTTTACTATACCGCAACCGTTCGCGTGAACCAACCTTTTTTCCGTTTTTCTTCTATTATATAGAAAGATATCATAGATGAGGTACATTTAATTCCAACATCACAGGACAGTGGTCGCTTCCCATTACATGCGGATGAATAGCAGCTTCTTGAATAACATCTTTGATTCTCTCCGAGACGATAAAATAATCAATGCGCCATCCGATATTTCGTTCTCTCACTTTGTTCATATACGACCACCACGTGTATGCTCCTTCTTGATTCGGATACAAATAGCGAAATGTATCAAGAAATCCGCTAGCAAGAAGCGTCGTCATTTTTCCTCGCTCTTCTATTGTAAAACCAGAATTCCCTCGGTTTGGCTTCGGATTACGCAAGTCAATTTCTGCGTGTGCTACGTTTAAGTCTCCGCACAAAATCACCGCTTTACGGCTATTTAATTTGTTTAAGTACACGAGCAGATCGTCTTCCCATTGAAGCCTTTCTTCAAGCCTTGCTAAATCTCTTTTAGAATTTGGCGTATACACATTTACTACATAGCATTGTTCAAATTCAAGCGTAATGATACGTCCTTCGTCTTCCGATTCTTTATCCACACCGTATGAAACCGATAAAGGCTTCTGCTTTGTAAAAACAGCCGTTCCGGAATAGCCTTTTTTCACGGCGTAATTCCAATACTGATAATACCCTTCTAGCTGCAAATCAATTTGGCCTTCCTGCAGCTTCGTCTCTTGAATACAAAATACATCCGCATTTACTTCTTGAAAATAATCTAAAAAACCTTTTCGCACACACGCGCGAATGCCATTTACGTTCCAGGAAATCAACTTCATAAACTGTCCACGTTCTCCTCACTTGATTTATGTATCAGTGTTTAGTGTAGACAATTTTTTGCACGAGTTCAAATAATTTAAAGAGTACCCTTCTTTTTAAGGTATTCCTGATATTTCTTCTTATTTTATTTTCTGTACCTCAAACACTAGATACAAGAGGTGAAACATAATGTCAACAAACTACACGTATGAAAATAACGAAGAAGTTTCTACTGTTTCTAAAAAAGAAGAGCATCCTACTAAAGAATGCGAAACACAGAATCAAACGGCGCTTACCAAAGAAGATTTTTCTTTAAATGATTCTGCCATTAAGCACTTCAGCAGATAATGGCTCCGCAAAAATAGAGGTTGAGACATAGTTAAGTAGGCGAAACCTTCGTTTACCAAACCAATAAAAAGATCCGAACGATTTATCGTTCGGATCTTCCTTAAACTATTCCTACCCTAAGTTCTTTCTTTACGAAATAAAGCTGCGAATCGTATCTGCCACAAGTTCATGATCTTCTTCTTGCGACATACCTGATACGGTAATGGTTCCAATTACGCCGACGTTTTTAACCGAAATTGGAAATGACCCTCCTACTGCTTCGAATTCCTGAGGATTCGCTGCGTAAAACTGCGCGTAAGAACGATCTTTTAACTCGCAGTACAGCTTCATATAATACGAGCTGTGATGGTGACGAAGAACGGTGTTTGATTTTCGTTTTATCCATTCTTCATGATCGGGAATAGCCCCTTCCATCGCATGTTGAAAGAGAGTTTGACCATTTCGTTTAATACTTACGGTTACTGCCTTATCTTTGCTTTTCGCTTCATTAATAATGGCCGTGCCGATCTGTAACGCCTGGTCATTTGTAAATTGATGAAAGATTAGTTCTTTTTCCTGTTGAACTACTTTTTCAAGCAGCGTCTCTGTCGAATGATTACTCACTGTTTCTCGCTCCTTAGTTAAAATAAACCGCTCGTTTTTCTTTGCTGCTTTCAAATGCCGCTTCGATAACTTTAACCACGTCACGAGCTTCTTCTGCTGAAACCGGAAGCTCTTCTCCTCGAAGCAGGCTGTCGGCGATTTTTTGATAATACATTACGTAAGAACCGTGCAGCGTTTCAATTTCTGTTGTTTCTCCTTCCCCTGTTGTCAGCTTACCGTAGTGTTCAGGACGATCCGCTCCCCACGTATCATCCACAGGCTTCTTGCCAGCTCTTAGCATATCTTCTTGGCCGTCAATTCCGTATTTGATATAGCTTGCTTTTGTTCCGTGAACTTGAAAGCGAGGCCCGTTGCTTGGCACAATGGCGCTTGAATGTAAAATAACACGAAGAGAACCGTATCCAAGCACTAAGTGGAAGTAATCATCCGTGCGTGCATGATCTCGCTGCCCAAACACATCAGCTTGAACAAAGTCAGGCATTCCAAAAAGATGTAAAGCTTGGTCAATTAAATGAGATCCTAAATCGTAAAGCGCTCCTGACCCAGGTCCTTCATTTTCTCTCCAGCGGTCTCGAACAGCTGGACGATAGCGATCAAAATGAGCTTCATACATTTTTACGTCGCCTAATTTCCCTTCTTCAATCAGCTGTTTCACTGTCAAATAATCATTGTCCCATCTACGGTTATGATAGACGCTTAGTTGAACACCTTGTTCTTTTGCTAATTGAATTAATTCATTTGCTTCTTTTTCGGATACCACCATCGGCTTTTCAACAATTACGTGCTTACCTGCGCGTAGTGCGTCTTTCACCATTTCATAGTGCATGCCGCTAGGCGTTGTAATAATCACTAAATCAACGCTGTCATCTTCTAGAAGTTCAGACAGAGTGCTCACTACTTCAACATCTTCTAAGTCGCTCTTTACTTTTTCAGGATTTGAACTCATTACCTTTGAAATATGAAATTCGTCTAACACGCTTAAAAGCGGCGTGTGAAAGACCGTTGCTGAAAATCCGTATCCTACTAATCCTACTTTTATTTTTTTCATCGTTTTTCCTCTCCTTTATCAAAATCTGTGACGATAAGCCGCACTTGATTTTGTTCTATTTTTTCTTTTACATCCGCTTCTGGGTCTTTATTTGTAATTAAGATATCAATGTCGCTCATATCACATACTCGATGTAAAAATTCACGTTCAAACTTCGTATGATCCGCAAGCATAATCACTTGTCTTGCACATTGAATCATCTGTCTTTTTAAAAACGCTTCTTCTTCACTTGGAGACGTAATAGCATCTGCACCAACGCCGCACGTACCTAAAAACAGCTGATCTACTTTGTATTCCTGCAACGTAGAAATCGTTCTTGGCCCGGTGACGTTACGGTTTTTCCCGTTAAACTTGCCCGGCAGCAAAAACGTATCACACGGGGTATATTGATCGAGCAAATCCACATTATCAATGGAATTTGTAATAACGTTTACATGCTTTACATCCATATACTTTGCCATCAGTGCGATGGTAGAAGACGTATCTAAAAGCACGTCATACCCCTCCGACATTAACGCAGCTGCTTCTTTAGCAATTTGTTCTTTCGCTTTGGTAGGCGTTCGCTCACTGTAATCGATGATATGACTTGACGATAGCGTCGCTCCGCCTTTGACTCTCATAACCTCACCGTGTTCTTCAAGCTTGACTAAATCGCGTCTCGCCGTATCTTTTGAAACGGTGAACATATCGCAAATTTCGTCTAATGTAATCGTGCGGTGTGTGTGAAGGTATTCAATAATCGCACTCATGCGCTGCTCTTGATACACCCGAATACCCTCCTTTTTTACTTTGATATGAGCTAATTGTAGCGCAAAGAAAAGTTAAAAACCAGAAAAAAACTTAAAAAAATTAAGTTTTTTGCTTTTTTAACTTAAATTATAAAAGTACACAAACGTCTTCTGGAAATAACTATCTTATTTTGGATAATACTTCTTTTATATCTGATACCCTTTCACGCTTTTGACTAATCGCTTATGATTTAGATTTCTAGCAAACAAACGTATGTGCAAAAAAAGCGGGAATCTTTACGATTCCCGCTTTTTCGTTACATCTTATGTTCAAGCGCCTTGAAGTTTTTTTGAAATTGCTCCAAGCGAACAAGTCCTTCTTCACGAAGGCGTTTATTTTCTTCTTCAATTGCTTTTGTTTCCTGCATTCCTTTCATAATAATATTCCACGTTTGTTCCATCGTTTCTACTTTTACGCTAGGGGCACCGGACATTTTGGCGATTTTAACACTTTGCTGTGAAATATTTTCTGCATTTCGAATGAGCAGTTCATTTGTGCGTTTGTCTAATTCGTTCATAGACTCCGCTACTAAATTTTGACGCTTTGCTGCAATTGCGTTAATGAGTCCATTTTTAAAAATAGGAATCGTTGTAATAAACGCGGAATTGATTTTGCCGATCAGCTTTGTATTTCCTCGCTGCAGCATACGGATTTGAGGAGCGGATTGATAAGATACTTGTTTTGCCATTTCTAAATCATATAATCGCTGTTCCATTAGCTCAACCGCATTTTTTAAGGTTTGAAGCTCCATTGCCGCCAGCTGATTTCCACTCGACGCTCTTTCTTCAAGCACCTTTAGCTCTTGTTTTAACTCTTCTACTTTCACTTCGCCCGCTACAATGTATTTTTCAAGCTCCATATAATACTGATAGTTTTGCTCGTAAAGCTGTTCAAGCGTTGTGGTTGAATGCTTCATTTCGGTTTCATATTTTGTGATTTCAACATATACTTTATCAATTTCAGAGCCCATCGTCTCATATTTTTGAAAGAGCTTGTCCACTATTTTTTGACCGCGTTTAAAAAGCTTAGAGAAAAACCCTTTATCTTCAACAAAATCCTTTGCATCAAATTTGTCCATAATCTTTCCAAGCTGCTTTAATAATTGACTTGACTCTTCCATGCTAGACGATTTAATTGTACTAAGCACTTTTCCGGAAAAAGAGGAAATTTCATTGGCTGTTTCTTTCCCATACTCAAGTAAAGCCAGCTGATTTTTATAATCAATTTGTTCTGCTAAGCGACGTACTTCCGGCTCTTCTCGCAGTTTTGCTTTTACTTCGTTAGGCTTTGTTTCTAAAACTTCTTCGGCTTCGTTTACATCTAAAGGCTGTAATTCATTTGTTGCCATTTAAAAACCCTTCTTTCTTTAAAAGATTCGTTTTAACCATTTTTGAATGAGCGACGGTTCTTTGAATTCTTCATTAAAGCTAATATCTTCTAGCCAGTGCATATCGAAATACTTTTCTTCGACGAACGCTTCTATATCCAGTTGACCGGTTGGATTAAAGAGAACAATATCAACGCCAAATTCATTTAATAGAAGCAGTAAAGCTGCATCTTCACGCGTAAACGCTTCTCGTTCATTTCCATGATAAATAATGAGACGGGGTACATGCTGCGTATAATCAAACTTTTGAAGCATGCGAATCACGTTGTTTGGAAGCTTCAAAGACTGATTAAACAAATACATTTGATGCTGATACGCATCTTCATGATCCAAGCGAAGGAGCTTTGAATGTGCACAATACCTAGAAATAGCTGCAGCGAGCCCTTTCTGAAGTCCGATAGGCAGCTCTTTATAGCGCCACCAGTTGCTTTCAATCATTCTATCAGGACTGAGCGTGCCATCACTTCCGAGAGCTCCTTGATAGTGAAAGTGATTATTTCCTTCTATTTTTTTAGCAAAAGGAACAGAATCAATCGTCAGAGCTAACTCATCTTCCGTTTGCATGAGCTCATGCACTTTACTCCAGTACTCTTTTCGGTTTTTAGAGATACCAAGTACTTTTGAAAACAAGACCGGCACGTGTACATATGGCTTGGACACTTGAAAATTAGGACGAATAAACGCCCGTTCTCTCATTAATAAAAAGATTTCATCATACGTCGTTTTAAGAGTAACTGAAGTTGGAAAATACGAACGAAATTGCCAAGGTTTATACAGCATGGACTCCTCTGAATGAAGCACTTGCTCAATTTCTTGAGAAGCTCGAAATGCTACCGTACCTTTTCGAACCGGTTTATCCGTTGGAAAAGGTACAAGAGAGCTAGTAGAAGGAAACGTATAAACCGTTGTTAAGTGCTGATTCTTATCTACTTCTTTTAAATGATCCTTTCCTTCTGGATGAAAGGTAAGGACGTCAAAACCTAGTAAAATTAAATAATGGAGAAAATACTGCTCGCTTTTATTTGCATCCCCATACCACATGATGCGAGGCGCGTGCTCAGGAAATGCTTTATCGACCATCCAAGGTTTTACATGATTCCACTGCCACTTTATTAAATCGATTAATACGCGTTGAAAATGCCCGTCCATAAAGCCCTCTGCGTGCTGTTCTTTAAAACACGTTAACGTTTCAATAAATTTTTCACGTACTCTTCTATGTATAGCGGGATTTTCTGACTTCACGATCAGCTTTTTCCCTTCTAAAAAAGCAAATAGCCGATTGACAGAAAGGCCGCGTTCTTCTTGATTAATTTTAAGGATCGTTTGTACTTCTTTTAATCTATCATTAGAAATCGACTTATCAAGCTTATCGTACAGGACAAGGATCGATGGTGATGAATGCGCAAGTTCATAAAGAAAATCTGCGTACTCGTCCGCATCAAGATGAGTGCCTACATATCTGCCTGCCACTTGTTTATAGGTAGTTTGCTGTTCATTTTGTATAAAGTCACCTCGCAGAGAAACATCTTTAGAAAAAAGAGAAGTTCCATCCTCCTCGTTAAGATTAATCATATGAGGATCAATTAATTTACTCACACCTTACAGCTCCTTTCTTTTCAGACATATACATGCTAAAAAGAAAGGGTACTCGTTAAAGCACCCTTTCTTTTTCATTTATCGCATGCCTTTTTTATACGGATAGTCCGTAGTTGCGGCAAAGATCGGCCAATCCGCCAGAAAAACCGCTGCCAATGGCATTAAATTTCCAGTCGTTTCCGTGCTTGTATAGCTCACACACCACAACAGCTGTTTCGATTGAAAAATCTTCGCCTAAATCATAACGAAGCACTTCTTCATTTGTTTGGGCGTCAATGAGACGAACAAACGCGTTGGATACTTGTCCAAAGTTTTGTCCGCGAGCATCTGCGTCGTGAATCGTGACGCTAATTCCGATTTTTTCAACGTGGTCAGGAAGAAGAGAAAAATCAACGGCGATTTGCTCATCGTCTCCATCTCCTGCACCTGTACGGTTGTCACCGGTATGCTCCACAGCTCCGTTTGGACTTTTTAAATTGTTGTAAAAAACAAACTCTTCGTCATTTACGACTTGGCTTGATTTATTGGCTAAAAATGCACATGCATCTAAATCGAAGTCCTGAGACCCAGCATATTTATTTGTATCCCACCCAAGACCTACTATTACTTTTGTTAAGCCTGGGTTCGTTTTGGTTAGGTCAATGCGCTGACCTTTTGATAAAGAAATTGACATAAAAACATCCTCCGTACATTTTCTTACTTTAATGATTAGGCGTTTAAACCAAAGTCGTTTACAAGTGCCGCCAAGCCGCCTTGATAGCCGCTGCCAATGGCATTGAACTTCCATTCTCCACCGTGTCGATACAGCTCGCCTACCACGACCGCTGTTTCAATCGAGAAGTCTTCACCTAAATCATAACGAATTAACTCTTCGTCATTTGTTGCATTTAAAATACGAACGTAGGCGTTGCTTACTTGGCCAAAGTTTTGACCGCGTGCTTCCCCTTCATGGATCGTAATGGTGAACGCAATACGTTCAATAGATTGAGGCACATTTTTCAAATCTACTTGAACCTGCTCATCGTCTCCTTCACCTACGCCTGTACGGTTATCTCCGGTATGCTCGACCGCTCCGTTTGCACCCGTCGTATTGTTGTAAAAAATAAAATCAGATTCTGAAGCGCATTTTCCCGCTCCGTTTAATAAAAAGACAGATGAATCTAAATCAAAATCGTTTCCACCGTCATACTTATTTACATCCCACCCAAGACCTACTACTACGTTTGTTAATCCTGGATTCGTTTTTGTTAAATCTACTTTTTGTCCTTTTGAAAGATTAATAGCCATTTCGTTTCCCTCTTTTCTAGTTGTTTATTTTGTATATTTGTTTGCAATTTCAGCCAATCCAGTATCTCTCGTTGCATCTCCAGTTGCTGAAAACTTCCACTCTTTTCCGTCTCGATAAATTTCACCTGCAAATAAAGCTGTTGCTCCTGAATGATCTTCAGATAGATTAAAGTGTACAAGCTCTTCGTTTTTAGCACTGTCCACAACACGGATAAAAGCATTTTTAATCATACCGAAATCTTGGTTTCGCTCAACACACTGATAGATGTTGACTACAAACACAAGTTTATGTACGTTTCCAGGAACATTTTTTAAATTAACAAAAATTTGTTCATCGTCCCCTTCACCTGCTCCGGTAAGATTATCGCCTGAATGCTTGACGCTTCCACAGTTACTATGACGATTTCCAAAATACACAACGGCTGAGTTACTTACAAGTTTATCGTTCGAATTGAGCATAAGAACAGATGCATCGCAGTCAATCTCTGGGCCGCTTCCTCCAAAACCAAAAAAGCTGCGTTTTTTTACAGGATCCCATCCTAATCCAACCGTAATAGAAGATAACCCTTCTCTTCCCTTTGTTAAATCAATTTTCTGCCCTTTTTGTAGATTAATAGCCACGTTTATTTACTCCTTTACTATAGCGAACACATTCTTTTACAGGTTCTATATAACTTTACATAATAGCGTAGATAAATGAAAAAATAGTGAAATCTTTGATACTATTTTTAACGTTTACGTAAGTCTTCTTATGGAGAGAATACCACAATTTGGTGATTGTTTCAAAAATTAAGCTATGTTTTATAACGTAAATTCATTGACTGAGAGTTTAAAATTTAAGTTAAACTATTAAAAAAAGGCTGTCTCTAAACCGGAAATCCGAGTTATGAGACAGCCTTTTTTGGCTTATTGAGCTATTTTTAAAGTCGGTTCTTGCTGTTCAGCTGTTTTAGAAGCTGCCACGTTTTGAATACGGCCTTCAGCTTTGTATTCAAACGGGCTCTGAAGTGTTTTAATATAGTTTACCGTTGCTTGTAAATCTTCTGGTCCCACTTCCATATCTGACGAAAGTGCACCAATACCATACTTTTCATTTCCGTACATGTAGTTATTCACTACTACCGTATATTCTTTTTCTTTGTCGATTTTACTTCCATCTGGTAGCGTAATATCGACTACTTTATTTGTGCTTCCATTCCACGTATAGTTAAAGCCTGCAATATGGAAATCTAGTCCAGATGATGTAATTTGATTATTTAACACCGTTTCTAAATCCGCTCCGCTTAGCTTTACTTTATTTAAGACGTTGCCAAACGGCTGAATCGCAAACAAATCACCGTATGTCACATCACCAGCATCAAGCTGTGAACGAACGCCTCCGCCATTCATTAAAGCAAAGTCAGCGTTCATTTCTGCTTTCATACCGTCAGCAATTAAGTTTCCAAGCGCGATATCCCCTGTTGCTTCGCTAGAAGGATAGCCTTTTGCCAAATCTGTAGATGAATTCCCAACCACTTGTGCTTTAATAGGCGCTGCTAAATCTTCGTACTTTTTCATAATGCTTGAAACTTCAGGATCTGGCGTATAGTCTTTTTGGTATACGGTCACAATTTTTGCATCTTTTTTCACGATGTCACCCGTGTTATCAATTTCAACGTCTACGTCAGAAAACGCTGAGCCGTATGAATAAGCTTGAACGATTAGTTTGTTATCTACTACTTTGTTGTTGTATACGTGATTGTGAGCTGAAAAGATCACGTCAACTTCATCGTCAACTTTTTTAGCGATATCTGCTGCATCAAACTCGGTAGACGTTCCATTTTGATTAGATGGATTATGAGCAAGTACCACAATGGCTTTAATACCTTGCTTTTTCAACTCTGCCGTGTATTTATCAATTGCTTCTGCTTCGTCCGTAATTTTTAAGTTTTCATTTCCTTTACGAACAATCATGCTTGGCGTTTCTTGTGTTACAACGCCGATGAAGCCGATTTTTTTACCGCCTACTTCTTTTATTGCATAAGGTTCTGTAATTAATTTATTCGTTGAAGTATCATAAGCATTTGCCGCTACTACTGGGAAATTCATGCCGTCGTATCCTTTTGTTCCTTTTGGATGGTCTCCGCCTTCAATCATACGGTGAAGCTCAGCAATACCTTCATCAAACTCATGGTTTCCAAGCGTCCCTACATCAAATCCAAGCGATTCCATCACTTCAACCGTTGGCTCGTCTTGAAACAGCGCTGAAACTAGCGGACTTCCGCCAATCATGTCTCCTGCATGAACTAAAAGCGTATTCGGATTTTCAGCTTCTTGTTTACGAATAGCTGCTGCTGTATATTTCATATTTCCAGCTAACAGCGATTGGCCATTTGAATTGATTTTTGTATCTGTATCGAGCTGACCGTGAAGGTCGTTCATGCCTAACAGCTGAATCTTTGTATTATCTTTTGATTCGCCGTTTAAATTAATTTTGTAAATGCCGAATCCTTTGTCGTCCGTTTTATTTGTATACGTAATGTTACTTCCTTCAGTTAAATAGCTTTCTCCGCGCGGTGAGCTTGTGAACGTCACGTTAGCCGTTCCGTTAATTGGTGCAATGGACCAGTTATCATCAGCTGTCGGCGTAATTTCTTTTTGTTCGGTGATGTAGTCCATTAGAATTTGACGGTTTTCATCCGCTGAATCCACCACAAGCTCGCTTCCTTTTAGACCAGGGAAGTTTCCGCCTCCGCCAGCTCGGTAGTTATTTGTCACAACGATAAACTCTTGATTCGGGTCAACTGGTTTACCGTTATACGTTAAGTTAACAACTCGGCTTGAATCTGCGTGAATCACGTTTCCATTCACATCGTATTTTGCTGGTTTTGTCACGTCGATTTGGTATTGAACGCCGTCAATGACGTCAAAATTATAAACAGGGAAGCTTGGGTTTAATAATTCCTGCTCTTCTGTTTTGTTCGGTGTAATTTGATTAAATTTACCGGCAGACATATCAATCCAGTCTTTTACAACAGAACCTTTTACTTTAACCGCTTTTAACGTGTTGTCATATAGATACAGGTCGCCAGCGCTTCGGATCGTTAAGTCACCTTTTTTAATTTCCGTATATTCATCAACGCCGTTTCTTCCTGCTTTAAAAGGCGCTCCCACTGATAAAATCGGAAGGTCTTTATATTCCGGCTTGTTTTGAGAAACGTATTTTTCCACGTAGTCTTTTTGTGCATTTGTTACAACTTGAATAGAGGGATCATCTTTCACAAGAGAAAAATAGCTGTGAATATCATCCGTCGTTTTACCGATGGGTGTGTTCACATATTTAACCGTTGCATCGTGATCTTTTTGAACTGCTTTAACAACACCTTTATCCGGTTCTACCGTACTTTGCGTAACCGTTTTCCCTGACGCGTCTTTTACGTCTTTATACGTTTCACGCGTGGACGATTGAGAGTTTACTACTTTCCATTTTCCTTTTTCTTCTTTTAACGTTAAGTCAATTAAGCCAAGTGACCCTCCGCCGTAACCTGCTTGGACAGCCGGAACGCCGTTGATTGTTCCTTTTGCATTATCAACGCCAGGAAGAGGCTTTTTATCTGCTCCAAGGAACAAACCGTCTAGCGAAGCTTCCGTTTTAGCAGGGAAGACTTTATGCGTATGCGAAAACGTAATAGCATCAATGCCTTTTACTTCACTTAATGAGTAAATGACATCTTCCGTGTTTTGCTTGTTGCTGCTAAACCCGGAGTGAGCCATCGCGACAACTACGTCCGCGCCTTTTTTCTTCATTTCTGGAATGTACTTGTTGGCTGTTTCCACAATGCCTTTTGTAATGACTTTTCCATCAAGGTTTGCTTTATCCCAATCGTTAATTTGAGGAGGCACAAAGCCAATGAAACCAACTTTAATCGTTCGTTTCTTTCCATTTTCATCGACGACTTTTTTATTCATAATTTTATACGGCGTAAATTTATTTTTGTCGTTTTTCGGGTTGTTGTCATGATCATCAACGTAAACATTGGCATTTATGTAAGGAAAGTTCGCGTCGTTATACGCTTCTGTTAAGAAGTCTAATCCATAGTTGAACTCATGATTTCCAAGTGTTGCAATATCGTAATCCAGCTGATTCATGGCTTTAAATACAGGATGAACTTCACCTTTTTTCAGCGGGTTAATCTTGGCTTTATACGTGCCTAGAGGCGTTCCTTGAATGAGGTCTCCGTTATCTACTAATAAGCTGTTTTTTACTTCTTTTCGAGCATTTTTGATTAAGGTAGCGGTTTTAGCTAAACCTACTTTTTCATAAGGGGCGTCTTTGAAATAATCATAGTTTAATAGATTCGTATGAACATCAGTTGTTTCCATCAGGCGTATATTCACAAGCGCATCTTTTTTATTGTGGCCTTGATGCTTGCTTTGCTGTGAGCTTTGTCCAGGGTGACGTTCTTCTGCTCCTGCCTGTGTAGTTAGAAGCGGCATTGATAATAAAGAAAGTGCCAGTGATGTAGTTAGTATTTTCTTCGTTTTGCTGCGTTTGTTCTTTTTCATCTACCATTCACCTTTCAAGTAAGTTATCATCGCTATAAATCTAGCAACTGTTCAAAAATAGTATAGCAGAAAAGATTTATAAAGGATGTAAATTTTTTGATTTTTTAGTAAACCATTTGTATGCGTTTTATTAACTTTTTGTAAACCGAAAAATTTTTTTTAGTTTCTCTCTTTAAAACAAAGGACTATAGTTTTTATTAATTGGATGAACCCTCCTTTTTAAATGAGTCTTATTACCTAATACATCAACGTTCCCACGTTCTCTTTTCATTCAAAAAAAATTTATTTCAAGCGGTGTGTATATATGTACTATACATAGGATATGAAAAGCAGACATTAAGTTTGTCACAGCTTCTAACAAAATTTCGTAGATATAAAAAAGAAAGAGAAGGTTTTTCCTTCTAATTAATAGATATATTTATATAATTTTACATTTATAACATGGAAACGAGATTGAATTATAAGGCATACCTACTATATCAATCCAATCTAAAGCATCTATACACATGAAACCTACGTTCATCCTACAAATAAAAAAATCCGAACGAAGTTGATTCTCCATCAAGAATCGTGATTCATCGTTCGGATTTTCTTCAATTAGCACACTTTTGTCCCAGGTTTGTTTTTTTACTGACCTAATTCTTTAATTTGTTTCATAATACTTGATACATCTTGAATTGATTGAAACAATTCACTGTTTTTTAGCGCTTCTGGATTGAAGCTGCCATCCTTTATATTGGCTTCATACGCTTCAATTCCACTAATGATTTTTTCGTTTTGCTGAACAAGCTGATCGTGCACATCAGAAGCGATGTCAGGAGCTTTGGTTTGATTAAATTCTTCGGCTTTCCCTTTCATTTCCTGCAGCTTTTGCTCGAGCTTTTTTATTGCCTCATCGTCATTAACAGCTTTTTCCGCTAGAGGCGGTATTTCTTCAGCAAACTTTTGAGCTTCACTCACGTAATCTTTCGCATCGTTTGCGTAGTTCAACGTACTGCTTGTATCTTCAAGAAAAGAACAGCCGCCGACCATAAAGAGAACAGCAGTTGACATGACTAGCATCCACTTTTTCACTTAGCACTCAACCTTTCTTATTTTCTTTTCTACTATCTTCTTTTCGATTTTCGTTTCTTTAACTCTTTCATAATAATGGGTACAGCTTTTTTTATTCCTTTTTTTACAGCGGGGCTTTTTAACAGTCTCGATAGTTTTGACATTTTTAAGCTCCTCTCTTCTTTTGAAATAACAAAAAACACCTTTACCATATGTGGTAAAGGTGTTTGTATCCAGACCTTTACCAATGGCAACATTGGCAAAGGTCTCGCTAACAATTTGCATTGTCAATAAAGCCGGAGATAATAATCTCGAAATGACGACTTTACTGCAAGAGCTACTCCCCTTTGAGCAAAACAGCATTTTTTGTTAACACAATCATAACGTATGTTCCTGATTATCGTCAACTTATATGGAATTAATACACATCTTTTTTGGTAAATACCAGAAACGACACGAGCAGCCCGGCAAGTCCCCAAATGGTTAAAACACCTAAGGAAAATCCTAGTGTCATTCCTTCAGTCGGAGGAGCTGTGCCTTGCAGGTAAGAAGTTAAATTTAAATTGACCATAAACAAGTACTTAGCTGAATTCCACGAAGAAACCATACTGCTTAAAATCGTACCTGCAATCAAACAAGCAAGCATCACCCCCATACCAGCAGCCGTACTTTTAATTAAAACGGACAGCATAAAAGCAAGCGTTCCAACCACCAGGGATACAAACCAAGCAAGGCCAAATTCCATTAAAATATATCTCCACTGCGAAATTAAATGAACGTCCGCTGTATTCAAATCATTGCCCTGCACGCTAAATCCCGTAAGAATAGGCGCTGTCCAGCCTTTAAATCCAAATACAACGCCAGAAATGAGATACGACAAAACGCCAAACATTAAAATTAAAAACGAGACGGACATGACGAGCGTGATGTATTTACTAAGCAGGATTTTCCACCGTTTCACAGGCCTCGTCAACAGTACCTTGATGGATCCCAAGCTGTATTCTGAAGACACTAAATCCGCTGCAATAATCATAATCATTAGCGGCAGCAAAAGCTGAATGGCGTTTTCAATAAACCCTCGCACAAACGTTGGGGCTCCTGGTTCCGAAGGATTAATATCGTTATCTAAGTAATACTGCTGCTGCGCCACGCGAATTTCAAGCTGCTTGCGCCAATCATCTGAAATTTGGCTTCCGCTCAGCCGGTTTTGCGTATCGATAATTTCTTGCTGCAGCGTACTGCGCCAATCGGTCGTTCCTAGCTTTTCTTGAAGGCGCTGCGTTTCGCGAAGCTGAGCATAGGTGAACATGGAAATCAAAACGCCCATAATAAGGGTAACGATTAACAGGCGCTTTTTTCGAACGAGCTTGATCATTTCATTTTGAACCAAACTAATCAATCGATTCGCCTCCTGTCATTTCGATAAATAAATCTTCAAGAGTCGGAAGCTTTCGGTTCATTTCTTTTACCGTTACTCCTGCTTGAATGAGCTGTTTGTTCCACTCTCCCACTTCAGCTTCTTCATAAAACGTCGTGACATATTCTCCCTGCACTTGCACAAAGTCCGTCACTTGTTTTAAGACGTCTATTCCCGCTGGCTGCGGATCTAGCTTCCACAGTAGGCGCTCCTGCTGAGTTAACAGGGTCTTCACCGATTCTGTGTGAATAACTTCTCCTTTTGCAATAATCGCTACTCGGTCACACATCAGCTGAATCTCGCTCAGCAAATGACTCGATACTAAGACGCTTAGACCTTCACTTTCAGCTAAAAAGCGAATAAATTTACGCATGTCCCGAATCCCAGATGGGTCGAGTCCGTTCGTTGGCTCATCTAAAATGAGCACTTTTGGTTTTCCGAGAAGCGCTTGCGCAATTCCTAAACGCTGCCTCATGCCTAACGAATACGTGCGAACTAAGTCGTGGATGCGCTCTTGCAAGCCAACTAATGCCACAACTTCATAAATGCGTTCTTCCGTCATAGAAGGAATCATACGTGAAAAATGCTGCAGATTTTCCCAGCCGCTTAAGTATGGATACAGCTCAGGATTTTCAACAATACAGCCGATATGCTCCATCGCTTTTGTAAACTGCTTCGATACGCTGTATCCACAGATAGAAATGGAACCAGCCGTCGGGCGAATCAAGCCGACAAGCATTCGAATCGTTGTCGTTTTACCGGCTCCATTGGGTCCTAAAAAACCGAACACTTCTCCTCTTTTTAATTCAAAATCAATATTTTTGATGATTTCACGTTTTCCTATTACTTTTCTCAGTCCTTTTACGGAAAGTGTTACTTCACTCATATCATTCCCTCCCTTACCACGTAATAAGCGATGCTACACGTTCTGCGATCAGCTTGTAGCCTTTTGCATTCGGATGAAACTTATCAGTATATAAGTAGTCATCTACCTTTAACTGAAACAAATCAAAGGTCGGAACAAAAACAGTTTGCTTATAATTAGCGCTTAATTCACTGCTTTTATAATTCCATTCTCTTACAATAGCCGTTGTCGTTTCTGCATCTTGCAGGTTACTAAACGGATTATATAAACCAATTAAAAAAATCGTTGCGTCTTTATTTGCCGAACGGATGCTTTTTAAGATGCTGTCTACGTTTTTTAAATAGTCATTTTCTAGCTTTTGAATATTGTTTTTATTTAAGTTTTGCAGCGTTTGTCCACCTTGAAATAAGTCATTTCCGCCAATCGTAATCAGCACGGTGTCTGCAGACTTAATCTGTCGCTGAATTTGCTGCTGCTTTACTTGACTTGCCAGCTGCGAAGACGTTTGACCTTTTATTCCAAAGTTACTTAAGAGGATTTTTTTCTTCGTTTTTTCTTCAAGATTATCTTTTAAATACCCAACGTATCCTTTCCCCGCTGCGTCTCCTGTTCCTCTTGTCAGTGAATCTCCTAAAGCAACAATCGTATAATTTTTGGTGCTTTTGTTACTGCTGCTTGTTTCTTGCTTCGGCTTTGGCATTTCTTTTACAGTAGCTTTTGAGGCGCTAACATAATCATAAATAGACATTCCAAGCCCTGCTGCAAACAGCAGACACGAAATAATTGAAATAAAGGATACGATCCATACCCACTTTCCTTTCGCTTTCACTGGCTGCACTCCTTTTCGTCTTTTTAGTTATCTTTTTTTAGAGCTTCAACTGTTTTTAGTAACGCCGACCAGTCTAAATGACCCCAGCCATTTTCGACCCCTTGTTCATAGTGACCTTTCACAAGCTCTCCTAACGGAAGCGGCGCCGACACTTTTTTGGCTGCATCAATAGCCAAGTTTACATCTTTTAATCCAAGCTCCAGCTTAAATCCGGCTGGATCAAAGTCTCTTTTAGCAATTAAATTGCCGTAATTTTTATACACAGGAGATGCAAATAAGCTGTTAACCACTTCAAGAAACTGCTCCGCTTGCATCCCGTACTGCTCTACCATGACTACTGCTTCAGAAACAGCTTCTAACATCGATACTAATAAAAAATTATTGCCAAGCTTAGCTACATTTGATAAGTAAGGCTCGTCTCCTACAGTAAAAATAGTTTGACCAATCGCTTCAAACAGCGGCCAAACGTGCTCTCTTGCTTCTTTATTACCTGCCACTATTACTTTGAGAGCCGCAGCTGCTGCTGCGTCGGGGCGCCCTAAAACGGTCGCTGCAACAAAATGCTGTCCTGATGCAGCATGTGCGCTTGTTAATTTTTCGGACAAATCTACGCTAATAGTACTCACAGAAACGTGAATACCGCCTTCTTGGAGGCCTGCAAGTATACCGTCTTGTGACATCGTTACTTCTTCTAAAGCCTCGTCATTGGAAAGAATCGTAAAGACAAGATTCGCTTCTTGTGCTGCTTGGGCAGGTGTCTCTACAACCTTTGCTCCTTTTTTCACAAGACTTTCCGCCTTTGAAGCAGTTCGGTTATAAATCACAAGTTCATGACCCGCTTTTATCATATTTTCCGCCATCGGTAATCCTATATTTCCTAAACCAATTAAACCCACTTTCATCTTTACCACTCCATTTCAGCGCTCAGTATGTACATTTATACTTGTTTTCTACCTTTAGAAAAACCATATTTTCATTATTATATAACTACAGTAAAAGCGAATACAAAGAATAGCCTTTCTAAAATGTTCAAAATGTGACATTTTTTAGACGTGTCTTATGAAAAACTTGTCAAAAAAATACGCATAGTTTTTAAATAAAGCGCTTGCAAGCATAGGAAATTTCTGCTAAGATATAAGAGAATTATTTTTGTTCGGTGGGGATGTATGAGTATTGTCACTTTTCGTCTTTAGATTTGAGCAAGAATAGTACCACAATGTGCGAGTCCGCACGAGGAGGCAACAATTATGGAACAAGGTAAAGTAAAATGGTTTAACGCAGAAAAAGGTTTTGGATTCATCGAGCGCGAAGGTGGAGACGATGTATTCGTACACTTCTCAGCAATCCAAAGCGAAGGCTTCAAATCTTTAGACGAAGGTCAAGCTGTAACATTTGACGTAGAACAAGGTCAACGCGGACCTCAAGCTGCTAACGTTCAAAAAGCATAAGAAACACAACATATCAGAAACAGATCCTTTAAGGGATCTGTTTTTTTGTGTACAAACATAAAAAAGCCCTGTTTTTCAACAGGGCCAGTCGGTACAAATACAGAAGTAAAGTTAATGGTACTCTTAGTATAGCACAAGATCATAACAATCTATACGAAATAATAAAATAAAACTTTCATCCGGCACGTTTACCTATGTTTATAGCTATTCCAGACTCTCTAGGGCGCTCGCAAATCGTTTAATTCCTTCTCGAATAACCTCTTCTTCCCCTCTGCCAAACGTAAAGCGAATAGCTCCGCTTTGAGAACTCAGCACGCTTCCTGGGACAAAGGCCACTCCTTTTTTAAGCGATTCTTCCAATAGACGATAGTCATCGACCGGCTGATTCACTTTGCACCATAAGTGAATCCCGCCTTGAGGCGAATCGAAAGATACTTTTGATCCAAGCAATTCGTTCAGACTCGACGACAGGGCATACTCTTGCTTTTTGAGCTCTTGTCTAAGCTTTTCAATATGAGAAGAAAACGTAGGAGAATCTAAGAATTGATAAGCAATCCACTGCGGAAAGATGCTGTGACCAAAATCAATTTGCTGCTTAGCGTCTGCCAGGCGCTGAATTACTTGCTCCGGCCCCACTATCCATCCAATTCGAAGGCCTGATGCAACAATTTTAGAAAGCGAGCTGATATAGAGGACATTTCCATTCTCGTCCATCGATTTCAGCGTTTGATGTACATTTCCGTCAAATGCCGTGAGTGAATAAGGATCATCTTCAATAAGCGGAATGCCGTATTCTGAAGAAAGCTCTAAAAACCGCTTTCGACGCGCTTCTGATAACACAATACCGGTCGGATTTTGATAGTACGGATTTAAAAAAATCATTCGAATGCGATGCTTTTTATGTAATTCTACTAAGTCGTCCGGGTTGGCTCCATTTTTATCTACAGGCAGTAAAAACGTTCGTAGACCTGCTGATTGAAAAAGTGGCAGTGAATAGCTATAGGATGGATCTTCAATCGCTACTGCATCCCCTGGTTTTAACAGACACTGCACAATCAAATGAAGTGCTTGCTGTGCACCTGATGTAATTAGAATAGAATTGGAGTCAGTGGAGATTTTCCGGTACTCATAAACATGAGCAGCAATAGCATCGCGCAAACGTTCATTGCCGTGGGGATGATCATAGCCTAAATGTTCATTAAAAGGCATGCCCGCTAATATTTGCTGAAAATCTTCGCTTGGAAATAAGCTAGGAGCTAACTCTCCGCTGGCTAAGTTCACAAAATCTGTTCGCAAAGCCTCGCTTCTGATTCGCTGTACGAGCGGTAAATTAGGCAAAAATGAACCGTCTTCTACATATCTCCCCCAGTTTGGAATACGTTTTCGGGAAATTCCCCAGATGCTCGAACTCACTCGCGTGCCGCTTCCTTTTTTACGTTCTACGATTCCAAGTGCCTGCAGCTCTTCATAAGCAGCTACTACCGTACTTCTGTTCACGTTGAGCTCAGCGGCAAGCGTTCGTTCTGATGGCAGCATAGAATCCGGTGGAAAAGCTCCCGATGAAATACAGCTTTCAATATATTCTGCAATTTGTTTATAAATCGCTTTTTTGCTAGCGCGATCTGGTCTCCAGTTCATGCGGCGTCAGTCCTTACATTTAAACTTTCTTAATTAGTAGTTTATCCTTTATCTCTCTTATCTTAAAGCAGTTTTATAAAAAAAGACCATCCAATTCGGCGTTTTTTTGCTCATCCACTTTATCAAAAATTATAATAGTAGCTATTTTTTATTTTTAGGTATTTTAGTTTACATAATAATTTTATAGTTAATCATATTGAATGAATTTCACCATGAAAAAGAGATTGAGACATAACCACACCAGTCCAATCTGAAGACGAACAAATGGGATACATGAGCTCATATGGGTTGCTTGGTACACCACATTTGATTTCCGTGCAAGACTTCGCTTTCCGCGGGCGGCCGGTGAGCCTCCTCGTCGCATACGCTCCTGCGGGGTCTCACCTATTTCGCTTTTCCCGCAGGAGTCTTCGCCTTGCTCTCCAATCAACTGCTAGAAGCAACGAAATACATGAAAACTACATTCACCATGCCAATTAAAAAAACCCAAACGAAGTTGATTCTCCATCAAGAATCTCGATTCATCGTTCGGATCTTTCTTCAACTAAATTACTTTCGTCACAGCCTATTTTTTTATAAAGGCGGTAAATCTAGCTTGCCTTCTTGAAACAATTCTTTCACCATGTGCTTGGCATACCCTGTTGCTTGCCCAAGCGTTATTTTTGCTGGCATAGGCGCTTCGTTTGCATCAACGATTACATCGATAATACACGGTTTATTCTGTCTAACTGCACTTTCAAAAGCCGGCAACAGCTCGTCTTCCTTTTCTACTCGGTAGCCAACACCTCCGCAGATATCTGCATACCTAGCAAAATTCGGGTTTGTTAAATCTGTCCCAAATTCAGCATTTCCCATTACTTCTTGTTCAAATTTAATCATGCCGATTTTATGATTATTAAATAGCACTACGACTAGCGGAAGATTGTATTTAACAGCTGTAATAAAGTCAGCCATTGTCATCGCAAAGCCGCCGTCTCCACACACCGCAAACACCTGCTTCTCGGGATAAGCAACTTTTCCAGCAATTCCGCCCGGCAGCCCGCATCCGAGAGTGGCTAACCAGCTTGAAATCACAAACTGCTGATTTGTCATCCGAAAATGACGCGCCATCCATACTGTGACGTTTCCTACATCTACAGACAAGACCGCGTTATCATCCGCTACGTGCTGAAGCGCTCGAATCACTCGCTGAGGCTTGATAGGTACACTTTCTTTGGCTTCTTGGTTATCAAGTTGATTCCACCACTTTTTCATACGTTCTTGACTTTGCTCTAAAAACTGGCGATGCTCTGAGCGGCCCACATTTTCTAAAAACCACTGAACCGTTGCTTTCGCTTCTCCTGCAAGCCCCGCATCTACAGGATATCTTTTGCCAATTTGTGCAGGATCAATATCAATATGAATCGTTTTCGCATGGTCTGGCAAAAAGCCTGTAAACGGATAGGACGTCCCAATCATGATGAGCGTATCCGCTTCTTGCATCGCTTCATACGCTGGCTTTGTCCCGATTAATCCAAGTCCTCCGAGACAATATGGATGCTCATCCGGTATTGCGCCTTTTCCAGGAAGCGTAAGGACAATAGGTGCTGCGATTTTTTCTGCAAATGCAAGCAGCTCTTCTCTCATTTCATGTGTGCCTCGACCGGCTAGGATAACCGGGCTTTCCGCTTTACCAATCAAATCTTTTGCTTTTTCAAGATCTTCTCTATGGGGAAAAATGTCTTGCTTAACAATGATGCTTGATGTTTCTCGTGCTTCTGATCCAACTTCGAAACGAGGAATATCATCGGGAATGGTTAACACAGCCACACCTTTTTTAGCATACGCTGTTCGAATCGCTTGATTGACAACAGTCGGAAGCTGCTCAGCGGACATGACTCGCTGGTTATATACAGCCACATCATCGAACATTCTCTCTAAATTAATTTCTTGAAACGCATCGCTGCCGATGAGATCTGATTCTACTTGCCCCGTAAGTGCTAAAACGGGCGCTTTGTCTAATTTGGCATCATATAAGCCATTTAGTAAATGAATTGCTCCCGGTCCGGCAATAGCCGTGCATACACCGATTTTACCCGTTAACTTCGCATATGCAGCTGCTGCGAGAGCTCCCGCTTCTTCATGCCTTACTTGAATAAATTTAATTTTATCCTGGGCTTTGCGAAGCGGTTCAATAATTGAATTAATGGAGTCTCCTGGCATGCCGTAAATATGATCAACGCCCCATTCAATTAGCAGTTCAATCAGTTTTTCTCCAGCTTTTTGTTTAAACATATGACTACCCCTTTCTTCTTATATATAGAGATAGTGTGACCTGATACGCTCTTTCTTACTTATTTTCAGCCGTATAATTTTCGTTTTCTTTCGTTAAAAGAAGGTAACATCTTCGTTAAATTTTCTTCATTCCTTGCAATTATCATTATCTTTTGCTATTCTATAAGAAGAATTATTTTTGTTCGGCAACAATCGATAGGTGAATACTTTCGTCTTAAAGATTTTGATCATGAGCAAGGATAGTAATACAATGTGTGCATAGCACACGAGGAGGCAACATTCATGGAAAAAGGTACAGTAAAATGGTTTAACGCAGAAAAAGGTTTCGGATTTATCGAGCGCGAAAACGGCGACGATGTATTCGTACATTTCTCAGCAATCCAAAGCGAAGGATTCAAATCTTTAGACGAAGGTCAAGCTGTAACATTCGACGTTGAAGAAGGTCAACGCGGACCTCAAGCTGCTAACGTTCAAAAAGCATAAGTAGTAAAAAGACTCTGATTTCAGTCAGAGTCTTTTTTTTATGTAGAGCTACGCATAAATTTTTTTAACATGTAGTTTGTACACGTTATTATAAATAGTAAACTAAAAGAGTCTCTTCATTCCGAAGAGACCTTTTGTGGAAGAAATAGTTGAAGAAATAAAGTGTGGATGTTGCATCGTCCTCATTTTTTAATAATTAGCACCAGCCGCCGCCGAAGCAAGAAGCGCCGATGATGATTAATAAGATGAAAAGTACAATGATTAAAGCGAAACCGCCGCCGCAGCCACCGCCGCCATAACCACAACCGTATCCGTAACCTCCGTAGTATCCCATGTGTTTCACCTCCATTTGCTATACTTTAAGATATGTGGATTTAGTTAAATTGCTCCTAATAATTCCATAGAACTTTTGAAAATGTTTGTCATACACTAAAATACTGAGCTTCTCAAACAAGTTCCACAAAGTGATAAAATATCTGATTTTATGGGCATTTACTCCTCTTTTCTTTATCTTTTAAAAATGTAATCGCTCCCTTTTTCATGAATGTACAATGCGCTGAATACCTTTAGTTATGTACACTCACACAGGAGGGATTCAATATGTTAACACTCGAAATTTCAAAGCAAATCGTTAAAAACGTCTACCCTATTGTCTTATCGAACCGCAGTAAAATCTTTCAAGAGGAAGTGAGCGTCGCCGCCTTGCAAGACTACTTTGGTCTTGATCATGCCTTTAGCGTATATGCAGCTGCCACCATTATTTATCAGCTAGAAGCTGACGGATATGTATCCAAACCTCTGAAACGCAACGAATACAAGCGAATTTTGCTCAAATAAAAACAAGCATCCCACAAGGATGCTTGTCTTATTTATAGCTATACCTGTCGAATAATTGCTCGACTCTTTTGTGATAGTCCGCAAGGTAATCAGAGAGCTCCGTTTTGCTCAAATTATTGGCCTGCTCCTCAAATAGTGACAGCAGAGAAATTTTAATCATTTCCATTTCCGTTTCCGAACGATTTTCATTTCGCAAATCTTTTCTTAAATTCCACAGGCTTTGTTCCATTTCATGCTTTAATTGTTCTAGTGAGTGTGGTTCTTCAAATCCGGCACGAATGTCTTTTTTAAATCCACTCATCTTATCACTCCTCGCATTTGCACCTGCTAGATAGTATCTAATGTATACTATACCATAAATAACTATACGAGGCTTAAGCATGCATTTTAAGCAATTGGTCACAAAATAAAAAACATCTCTTTGGATGTCTTTACGTTACTTTTTATCTTACTTCGTCTTCTTCACCTTTTACATATTTAAAAAATGAATCAATCATTTCATTTAAAAAATCATTTCGATCTTCAAAATTCATAATTTCTAAAAACTCCACAATATCCTTATCTAAGCTAATAGAAGCGGGAACATAAGCAGCTGCTTCCCTTCTTTGCGGGAATGGAATCACATTATCTTTCTTCTTCATAAAACACCGTCCTTTTTCTGTGCTTTACTAGTGTAAGCTTTCAAGGAACGATTTGCAAGTCCCTCTGATGTAAAATTTTATATAAACATTCTTCTGAAAAGACAGAGTATATCTTTAGCTACTCAAGCAAGCTCATTTGACCTTAGCCTTTTTCGTGTTCTGGCGTCATATTAATAATTCGCCGCTGTTTTCTCTTTTCCTTTTGGCATCTTTTAGCAAATTTAAACACAAATAGTTTAAAAGAGGTTTTTATTTCCTTCTTATAGGTTAAAGAAAGGAAACAACATTTTTATATGGAGGGGTTACAAATGATTGCATTAACTGGAAAAGTTGCGCTTGTGACGGGAGCGGCATCTGGAATTGGACGCGCTTCAGCCGTCACATTAGCTGAACAAGGAGCGCGCGTTGCTCTTTTAGACTTAGAGGAAGAAAAATTACAAGAAGTAAAAGAGACCATCATGGCGAGCGGCGGAGAGTGTATAGCCATTAAAACAGACGTATCTGACTCTGAAAGTATAAAAGAAAGTATCGAAACGATTAGCAGCTTATGGAGTCAATTACATATTGTTTCTATTAACGCAGGCATCAACGGTACGTTTTCTTCTATTGAAGAACTATCACCAGAAGATTGGACAAAAACAATTGATACAAATTTAACGAGTACTTTTTTAACCGTGAAGCATTCTATTCCTTATTTAAAAGCTCAGGGAGGAAGCGTTATTATTACTAGCTCGATTAACGGCAACCGTACATTTTCAAACATCGGCATGAGCGCATACAGTTCCTCAAAGGCTGGCCAAATGGCCTTCGGCAAAATGGCAGCTCTTGAACTTTCTACATACGGAATACGCGTTAACGTTATTTGTCCAGGAGCAGTTGATACAAATATTGAAAGCAATACATTCCGTCAAGAAGACAAATTAAAAGAAGTCGCGATTCCAATTGAATATCCAAACGGCAATCAGCCGCTTGCTAAACGCTCGGCTAAGCCTGAAGAAGTAGCAGATTTAATTTCCTTTTTAGCTTCTGACGCGTCCAAACATATTACCGGAAGTGAAATGTTTATTGACGGCGGAGAATCGCTGCTGTAATGTACAAGCCCCTGCATCAACGTCAGGGGCTTGTTTTTTTACTTTTATGAACAACATCTACTCCGCCCGAAGCAGACATAATGCTGCCTGTAATCATATCTGAGTTTTCATCACAAAGAAACTCAATAATACGCGCAATGTCTTCTCCCGTACCTGATCGGCCCACAGGCGTTTCCTTGTCTTCTAGTAATCTTGCTTTTATAATATTACTTTCTTTCATGTCTCCTACAATATCTCCAGGACAGACCATATTGGCCGTAATCCCGTATTCGGCTACTTCTAGAGCAAGCGATTTGGTCAGAGAAGCCAGCCCTGACTTAGCGGCACTAAAAGCCGCGCGGTCCATCCATCCAGGGGTATGCTCTACATCTTGAAAGCCATATGTAATAATCCGTCCAAACTGCTGCTTTTTCATAATAGGAACAACAGCTTTAACAAAGTGAAAAACAGAGCTTAAATTCCCTTCCACCATTTCATACCATTCATTGTCTGTGTACTCTATTAATTTCTTTCTTTCAAATACATACGGACCTGCATTATTAATTAAAACATCAATACGTCCAAACCGCTCCATAGCCTGCGCAACGACATATTCAATATCTTCTTTATTTGTTATGTCTCCTTCTATAAACTGTACGTTATCACTATATTGATGCCATTCTTCTTGCAGTTCTCGCACTTTATTTTTATCACTGCGAAAATGGACGGTAACGGAATACTGCTTTTTCAGAAACTGTTCTGTTACTTTTTTGCCAATACCTTTATGACCTGCTGTAATTAATGCATGTTTCATCGACCTTCACCTCTTTTACTCTACTTCTCTACTATATATATTAGACAGCTCCTTGATTTCTCCTTTACTAACGGAAAAAAGCCCTTGACGAAAGGGCTTTTCTTTTACGGTCTTAACAAAATTTTACCTGTACTTTTTCGGCTTTCAAGAAGCTCATGTGCTTTCGCTCCGTCTTTTAAGTCAAATACCACAGGATCGGTTAGCACAAGCTGACCTTTACTGATCCACTCAAACAGCTGCTGTGAGCGTACTTTGCGTTCTTCATAAGATACAAGTACGTTCCACAGATCTCCGCCTGTAAGCGTTTTAGAGGTATCCATCAACATACGCGGATCCACTGGAGCTGGATCGCCTCCTGCCATTCCGTAAAACACTACGGTTCCTCCTGTTTTTACGGCTTCAAAGCTTTTTTCTAGCGTAACCCCTACAGATTCGTAGGCAACATCTGCGCCTCGCTTCGTTACTTCTTTCACTTGTTCCACCCAGTTATCTTCGTATAAAAAGACATAGTCAGCCCCTGCTTGAGCCGCTGCTTTTGCTTTTTCAGAAGATGACGTTAAGCCAATAACCTGTCCGCCTAATAGCTTAGAAATTTGAACTAAAAGCTGCCCTACACCTCCAGCAGCTGCGTGAACAAGTACATAATCACCCGGCTGAATGCTGTAGCTGTCTTGTGTTAAATAGTGAGCCGTTAACCCTTGCAAAAGCACAGAAGCAGCTGCATCAAACGAAATATCGTCAGGTACAGCAATTATTTTATCCTGTGGCACGGCAACAAGCTCTGCATTTGCAAAAGGAACGTCAGCAAACGCAATGCGGTCTCCTACGTTAACATGACTTACTTCTGCTCCTACTTCTTCTACCACACCTGCTCCTTCATATCCTAAAATATATGGAGGTGTACCCGTTAAGTGATAGTTCCCTTTTCTTCGGTAAACATCCGCAAAATTAAGTCCAATTGCTTTTGTTCTTACTAGTACATCTGTTGGTCCAATAGAGGGATTCGGTATATCTTGATAGTGAAGAACGTCAGGTCCTCCAAATCTTTCAAATACTAATGCTTTCATATATAAGTTACCTCGTTTTCTTTATGTATTCCCTTTCATCGTAATTCAACGAGATAACAAACACAAGTTTCTTACTCAGCAAAAAACGCTTTGTCTCCTCATGAGACAAAGCGTTCTTTTACTTTGTTTGCGCTACAACTTCTCGCATTGTTCCATTTTTTTGATAAGACGTATGAAAAGAAAAGGCTTTTTCAAGAACGTGCGGTGTTTGGCCGCCTCGCGTGAGCGCTTCTTCGTAATACGCCATAAGCTGATTGCGATACATTGGGTGGGCACAATTTTCAATAATGCGTTTTGCTCGTTCTCTTGGAGCGAGTCCGCGTAAGTCGGCGTATCCTTGCTCTGTTACAATGACATCCACATCGTGTTCCGTATGATCAACGTGCGAAACAAACGGCACTATGCTTGAAATATCCCCGTTTTTAGCAATGGATTTTGTTACAAAAATACCAAGGCGCGCATTTCGGGCAAAATCTCCTGAGCCTCCGATTCCGTTCATCATTTTTGTTCCCATCACATGCGTGGAATTGACGTTTCCGTAAATATCTAGTTCTAGCGCGGTATTAATTGAAATCAGCCCTAAACGACGAATGATTTCGGGGTGGTTGGAAATTTCCTGCGGGCGAAGAATAAGCTTATCTCGATAGGCTTCAAAATTCGAGAAAACATGTTTCATTTTATCTGCTGAAAGCGTAATTGAGCAGCAGGAAGCAAACGTAACTTTTCCTGCATCAAATAAATCAAACACGGCGTCTTGTAATACTTCTGAATACACTTCTAAATCATGAAACTCCGAATCTAACAAACCGTGGAAAACGGCATTTGCCACAGATCCAATTCCAGATTGTAAAGGAGCAAGCGATTCAGTTAATCGCCCTTCTTTAATTTCTTGGCGTAAAAATGAAATCAAATTTTGAGCCATCACAACCGTTTCTTCGTCAGGTGCTACAATCGTAGACGGTGAATCTAGCTGATTTGTAAACACAATACCCTTTACTTTATCTAAATCAATTGGTATGCCTAACGAACCAATACGATCATCGGATTTTTTCAAAGGAATTGCATCTCGCTTTCCTTGAGCGCCCGGATCATACAGATCGTGAATACCTTCTAACAGCTCTGGCTGCGCTGTGTTTATTTCAATAATAATTGATTTTGCATGCTCGGCAAACACCATTGAATTGCCGATTGACGTTGTTGGAATCATCATTCCGTCATCTGTGATAGAAACCGCTTCCAAAATAGCGAAATCTATTGAATCTAACACGCCTGAACGCACCCATTCAGAAGTATGCGATAAATGCTGGTCAATAAACTGAAATTCACCTTCATTAATTTTTTTACGCATCGTCGGATCCGCTTGAAACGGCAGGCGTTTGTTTAACATGCCTTTTTCTGCAAATAGCTTATCCACATCTGACCCAAGTGAAGCACCGGTATACACGCTGACTTTTATTGCCTCAGTTTCCGCTCGTTTCGCTAGCGCAAACGGCACAGCTTTGACATCGCCCGCGCGTGTAAAACCGCTTAGACCAAGCGTCATTCCATCTTGAATCCAAGACGCTGCTTCTTCAGCAGAGACAACGCGATTCTGTAATGCTTCATGCTTAATTCGATTACGTACGTTTTCCATTCTCTTCACTCCTTGTTTTTGCTCTTTTTACCATTTTACTGTAAAGAAAGCGTCCACAAGAGTTTTTGGAATGAAATGGACAAAAATAGCGACAAAACAGCATATTTGATGATAATGAAGCTAAATGACGGTTAAAACCCAAGCAGCTTTCGAAAATAACTGGCGTACGACTGACTGACCGGAATTTTTTCTCCATTGTTCATCACTAATAAAAAAGTCGAATGTGTATCAGGGTAAATTTCTTGAATTTGTGTCACATTGACGATAAAGGAACGATGACAGCGCACAAACTCTTCTTTTGGAAGCACATAATCAAATTCATTTAACGTGTATTTATGCGTACCCGTATACTTCTGTGCGTACACATAGGTTTTTCGGTCACGCGCTTCTACGTAGATGATTTTTGAGAAAGGAACCGGTATCCATCCTTCGTTCACCTTTAACGTCACAACTGACTTTCCGCTCGTTAACGCAGGAAAAATCGCCGTTACGCATCCTTGAACATCTCCTTCATCTAAAAAAGGCACGGCCATGCCGTAGTAAGGTGTGCCGAACACGTCTCGGTGAATAAATTCCGATACTTTTTGCTTTCGTTCTAATGCTTTATATGTAATCGTTCCTTTTTTTATTTGATCTCCAGGGCTGATTTTCAAATTAATTCGTTTGCTTGCTCGGTAATACACGTACGTTTCTAGATCTGAAACGGCAATCGACGCTTCATCGGAGAACAATTCACTGATAACATCTAGTAGGGCTGAGGCTTTAAATGGTTTCATGGTTTCACCTTCTTTTGTCTAGTTAAACACGTTGCTTCTTTATTGTAGCGCAAAAGCAAAAGCGATTGGGAGACAAGCATGGAATTTATCCTTTTAACTGCATAAAATTTCTATTTTTTCACAACATAAAACAATGAAATGAAGGAAGGGTGAAATGTATGGGCTATGCTGAATCGACGTTTCGAATCGCCTGTTCATTTTTTGTGTTGCTTCTTTTAACGCGGCTCATGGGAAAAACAGAAATCAGCCAGTTAAATGTATTTACATTTATTACGGCGATTACGATTGGTAATATTGCTTCTTCCCTTTCCACTGATAAGCGAGTAGAGATTGATAAAGGAGTTTATTCACTGCTAGGATGGACATTTTTAACAATCGCTATGGGCTATATTGGAATGAAATCGAAAAAAGCACGGCATCTTATTACCGGTGAGCCTAAAATTGTGATTAAGCAAGGAAAAGTGATGGAAAAGGCGTTAAAACAAGTGCGGCTAGATATTGAATCTCTTTTAGGCATGCTGAGGCAGCAAAACGTATTTTCCATAAAAGATGTCGAATACGCCATATTAGAAATCAATGGAAATCTTTCCGTTATGCAAAAACAAGATAAAAAGCCAAACGCGTGGTCAAAAACGCTTTTATTTCCCACTTCAACCGGCGTTATTTACGACGGAAAAGCGAATGAAGATGCGTTGAAGGACCTGCACGTAGATCATAACTGGCTGCATAAGCAGCTCGAAAAAGCCGGAGTCAAATCAATTGATGACGTCTTTTATGCTGAGGTTCAGTCGGACGGATCGCTTTATATTGACTATAAAAAAGATAAATTTAACTCATAAAAAAATCCGTACCATATAAGGCACGGATTTTTTATTAGCTTGCTTTTTTTACACGATTTGTAATGGTATCTTCTTTTGGTGATGTTTTGCGAATAAAGAAGGCTAAAACAAACGCGATCACACTTAAAATCGTTGCGATCATAAACGCATCGTTAATACCCATTGCTGTACCTTGATTCACAGCTTCAGCCATACTGCCTTTATCTGTCGGCAAAATTTGCTGATTCGTTACGATGTTTTTCACGTGTTTTTCACCTTGATTCATCATAATGGATACGAAGAACGCCATTCCTACAGCTCCGGCAACCATTCGAAGCGTATTAACCATCGCGGTACCGTATTTATTTAAGCTAAGCGCAAGCTCATTTAATCCAGCTGTAAAGATCGGCATCATAAGCAGTGACATCCCAAACATACGAACAGTATAGACAATCATGACATACATAAATGTTGTGGTTGTTTCAAGCTTTGTTAATTCATATGTTGTCACAACGGTAATTGCTAAACCAATAACAGCAAGCCATCTTGCGCCGAACTTATCAAACAGCCTTCCTGTAATCGGAGACATAATCCCCATTACAATTCCCCCAGGAAGTAGCAGCAATCCTGAAAGAAACGGTGAAAAGCCGCGTACGTTTTGCATATAAATCGGCATTAAAATCATACCTGAAAACATTGCCATTGTCACAATCACGTTAATGATTGTTGTCAGCGTGAACATACGGTAACGGAAAATACGGAATTCAAGAAGCGGCTGATCGATTTTTAACTGACGGAAAATAAAGAACAGAATTGAAATACCGCCTACAATGAACATGGCTAATACTTCAGTGCTGGTCCAGCCCTTTGTACCGCCCGTAGCGAACGCATACAGTAAGCCGCCAAATCCAATTGTTGATAAAATAACGCCAAGCACGTCTAGCTTAGGTCGGCTTGTTTCCGTTACGTTTTTCACTAAAATAATAGCCGCAATTACGTTGATAAGTGCAATTGGAAACATCATAAAGAATAAAACACGCCATGAGTAGTGCTCAACGATTAAACCAGAAAGTGTCGGCCCTACTGCCGGTGCGAAGTTCATGGCTACTCCAAAAATCCCCATCGCAAAACCGCGTCGGTCAGGCGGGAATAATGTGAAAATAACGTTTGTAATTAACGGAAATAAAATTCCTGCTCCTGCAGCTTGCACGACGCGTCCCACTAAAATAACAGAAAATGTCGGTGCGATACCGCAAAGGAGTGTTCCTACTGTAAACAGACCCATTGCTGTAATATACAGCTGCCTTGTCGTAAATCGATTCATTAAAAATGCTGTAATTGGAATAACAATTCCGTTTACTAACATAAAGATGGTTGTTAACCAGTTCCCCGTAGCCGCCGTTACATGGAAATGATCCATCATTTGCGGAAGCGCAATGTTAATTAGCGTTTGATTTAAAAAAGCGACGAGCGCTCCCATTATCATTACGCCAAAAATAGACCGAGTTCGCGCTTGATCGGACTGTTGTGTTTGTGTATTCATTTTAACAAGACCTTTCCCTTTTAAAATTATCTGTATGTAAATCTTCAGATGACAAACAGGTTAAGAATATAGTTTATGTGTTCATTCTATTAATTTATGTCACGAATATTTAATGAACTTAATTATATACCGGATAAATATATCCGTTTCCGAAATATTTGTCAACAAATATGATCATTTTCGTAAAACTTTTCCATCAGTATATATAAAGTAGGATGCCCTTTAATGAAGAAAAAAATGAGAGCCTTTCAACGAAGGCTCTCATTTCTTTAAGGAATACTTATTTTAAGATTTGAACTTTTACTGTTTTTCTTCCCCATTTTAACGCTTCTTTTTGAGAAGGAAGAAGAACATCAATTTTATTTCCTTTAATCGCACCGCCTGTATCAGCTGCGATTGCCGTGCCATAACCTTCTACGTATACTTTTGAACCAAGCTTAATCACCTTTGGATCGACAGAAATCACTTTTTGATTTGGATTCTTTTTCAAATCGATTCCAATCGCCGTTTTTCCGCTGCAGCCTTTGCAGTTCGCTGTGTACGCTGTTGCTGTTACTTTAAATTCTTTCACAACGTTTGAAGACTTGGCAGGCGCTGCTTTAGCAGGCGTGCTTGATTTTACTTGAGATACTTTTAATACTTGTTTCGGATGAATGCTGTCTGACTTTAAGTTATTCCACTGTTTCAGCTGACTAACCGATACTTTGTATGTCTTTGCAATTTTGTATAGCGAATCTCCGCTTTTTACTGTATATGTATTTGTTGCAGCTGATGCACCACTTGCCACTCCGAACAGTGACATTAGAACTAAACTGAACGTAATCATTGTCTTTTTCATGTAATTGATTTCCCCTTTATCTACCAATACATAAAAAATAACACATGAATATTACAGTTATATTTCAATAACATGTCAATAGTTTGATAGTTTAGTTACAGTAAAAATAAATATTCTTCCTTTTAAACTAGTAAATTAATCACCTTAACATTTTAAAAACATACATATTTAGGCATATAACGGTGCTTTTACACACATTTATATTAGATTATTTCATTTGTAACATTTAACTGGTTCTAGAGGCTTATACTTTATTTTTATATTGGTTATTTAGAACATAGTTTATTTAAAATTAATAAATGCGTTAAAGAATCTTAATATAAATCACTTTTTACACCGCAGTTGATTTCCGTGCAAGACTTCGCTTTCCGCGGGTGGCCGATGAGCCTCCTCGTCGCTTGCGCTCCTGCGGGGTCTCATCTATTCCACTATTTCCGCAGGAGTCTTCGTCTTGCCCTCCAATCAACTGCTAGAAGCGTATACATATATCACCGCGATAACAATAAAAAATCCGAACGCGTTGGATTCTCCATCAAGAATCTCGATTCATCGTTCGGATCTTTCTTCAACTAATATAATTTTTTCATATCCTCTTTATTTGAAATTAAGATAACTGCAATACTTGTTAATACGGCTGCCACTGAAGCATTCTAGCTGCCTCAAACCTTTTTTCTACATTCGGCCAGTAAACGATTTTCCACCAATTATCAACGTATGGATCACGTTCATTTTTGTACTGTAAATAATATGCGTGTTCCCATACGTCTAATACGAGCAGCGGAATCGTATCCCACTGCGTGAGAAGCTGATGGCGCTCAGCTTGCAGAACTTCAAGCTTGCGCGAACGGGGCGACCATACTAAGATTGCCCAGCCAACACCTTCTACTTTTTTAGCGGCTTGAGAAAAGTGCATCATAAACTTCTCATAGCTGCCAAAGTCTTTTTGAAGCTGCTGCAGCAGCTGGCGCCTCGGCCTTCCTCCTCCTTCTGGACTCATGATTTCCCAAAAGATTGTATGCAGATAATGACCGGAGCCATGAAAAGAAGCTTCCCGTTCCCAATGTTTTATGAGGTCAAAATTGTTTGTGTTACGGGCTTGCTGCAGCATGAGCTCTGCTTTATTTAATCCATCGACATAGCTTTGGTGATGCTTGCTGTGATGAAGGCGCATAATTTCCCGGTTAATATACGGCTCAAGAGCTGAGTAACTATAACCAAGCGGCGGCAGCTCATGCTGCCCCGGAGCTATCGATTCCCTCTCCCTGCCGTCGTCTCCAAGCCGCTCTTTTAAGATTTTATCAATGTGCCGTACCGCATTATTGATTTCTTCTAACGTATATTCGTTCACATCTTCTTCACTTAAATATTCAAGAACGTCTTCTTGCGTGCGCGTGATATATGACGTTATATCTACTTCTGTAAAGGCTTCTTCAAATACAGGATCACATACTTGTTCAAGCCAGGTCTGAACTTCCATCAAGTATCTTTTTCTCTCATCTTGATCGGCCATACTTCCCCTCCTTACACCTCATCTTCACTATCATATTCAAAAGAAAAAGCAACATAACTTCCTACTTGTATCTATTGAGGTAGAAAATTCGACATAAAAAAGCAAGAGCTCCTTAAAGGATAAACTCTTGCCTTTTTTCTTATATCTTCTTTGCCATATTCACATAATCAATCGTTTCTTGCTTGCTAACAGCCGCGTGCTTCAGCTTTGGATTATAATAGAGCTCGACTTTTATATTATTGATTTCACAGTCATCTGGCATATCCTGCAAATCCGTTAAAAACGGCAGCAAGTGATTGTTCATATCGTATTCAAACGCCCCGTTTTGCAAGTAATACACCTTTGGCACATAGTTAATATGGCGAAAAAACTTCACTACGTTGATTCTCTCACCGTATGAGGCGATCACTTCATCTTCTGTGAGGTTAGGATAAGATAAATTAAACACTTGCCGAACCGGCGTTTTCAGCCACTTGGTCAAGCAAGTCTGCGGATTATTGACAAGCGCTTTTGCTCCTTTTACGTACCCCGCTAAAAACATTGACATAAAGCCGCCGCCCGAAGATCCGTAAAATAGCACATTAGACGAACTCACCTGTACTTTTTTCATGAACTTTTCAATTAAAACCGCAATGTCTTTTAAATAAAAACGGTCGCTTGTCCCTTGCCCCCACGCAAGCGACACCTTTCCTAAATAAAGCGTAGGATCGTTATAATAAATAATTGAATCTTGGAATTCATTCATCCACGAATGGCGCTGAAAATATGGAGGACCTGCCGGCATTTCTTGACTTGCTCCTCCTCCTGAACCAAACACAAGCAAATGAGAAGACTCTTTTTTCAGCCTTACTAAAAACTCAAACAGCACTCCGTTCCACTCGACTCCTACTAAAATGGGCTTATCAAACGGCAGCTGAAGTTCATCCAGCTTTTCATACGTACTATTTATCTTTTCATATTGATCAAGCAACAGCTCTGCAACTCACTTTCCTTAAAATGATCCGTCTTATGCGTCTGACATTGATCATGGCTCTGTAAAAAAGAACCTGTTACAGTGTATGAAAATCAGTGGACAAATGTTTGTACACGTTATCAAAAATAGGCCTTACCTACGTATCCTCCTAGGCTTCTGTCACGAAATAAAACTCTCTACATACGATACAGCATCATAAAAAATTCAAGGATAGGAGCTGGAGACCCTTGTCAACGCCCTATATGGATTACAATAATCCAAACGTACAATACTTTTCTGATGTGAATAAAAACAGACTTAATACGCGAAACGATCAAAATTACATTAACCGATTGGGCCGGGATGTGCTCAACACATTAGGAAATGTATCATTACTTGATATTTACTTAAGCAAAAGCCGCGTAGTCGAACCGCACTATCACCAAAATGCCGCTGAGCTTGTCTACTGCATTTCAGGCTCAGCCGTCGTTTCATTAATCAATCCGTTTAACAACGAAGTCACAAATATTCCGATTACTCCCGGTCAAGTAGCTAATATCCCTCAAGGCTGGTGGCACTGGGAAATTGCGTCTGAAGACAATACGCATTTACTTGCCATTTTTGACGCTCCTTATCCGGAATACATTTTTGGATCTGATATTTTAAATAAAACGCCTATTGAAGTCCTTGCTCACACGTACTGCTTAGATCCGGAGCAGCTAAAGAAAACGCTGGCTCCGCTAAAAAATCAAACCATCGTGATTGGACCAACGGACGAATGCGGAGAAAAAGAACACTATAAAAAGAAAAAACAAGTAGGCCCTGTACACCACCAGCAGCCTACTTATACGTATCCTCCGCCTCAAAATCCTTATTACTCTCCTCAAAATCCCTATCACTATCGATATTGGTAGAGACAAAAAAACCCCGCTGCCAG